>DASTIC010000185.1:0-35256 GCA_035717845.1 Solirubrobacteraceae bacterium | reverse complement strand
ATCGGCTCCAGCGCCCGCCGCTACTACGACTGACCTCGATCGAGACCGCTAGAGGAACCCCCCGATTACCGAAGGAGCAACAGCCATGTCACTCGTCCGCGTCCACAACTTCGCCATCTCACTCGACGGCTTCGGCACCGGCGAGGGTCAGAGCCACGACGCACATTTCGGTCACGCCGGGGATCGGCTGCACCAATGGATGTTCGCCACCCGCTGGTGGCAGCCCGGCGGTAGCGGCGGCGCCGACGACGCCTTCGTTCAGCAGCACGATCCGGGGATCGGCGCCGAGATCATGGGTGCCGGCAAGTTCGGCCACCCCGGATGGCACGAGGACCCGGAGTGGAAGGGCGCGTGGGGTCCCAACCCGCCGTTCCACACACCGGTCTTCGTCCTCACCCATCACACGCGCCCGTCGATCGAGATGGAGGGCGGCACGACGTTCCACTTCATCGACGCTTCGCCAGCCAGGGCGCTCGAGACGGCCCGCGAGGCCGCGAACGGCAAGGACGTACGCATCGGCGGAGGTCCCACCGTGATCCACGAATTCCTTGCTGCCGGGCTCGTCGACCACATGCACATCGTGGTGGTCCCGATCCTCCTCGGCCGGGGCGTGCGGCTCTGGGACGGACTGGAGGGCCTCGAGAAGGACTACGAGGTCGAGGCCACCTCCTCGCCCAGCGGAGTCACGCACGTGACGTTCACCCGTGCGGGTGTCTGAACCGCCTCGGCCGAGAACCCAGGGCCTCGACGGCGCCCGCCCTTGCCGCACCGGACCATGGAGGCCGGCTTTGCCGACAAGCGACCGAGCCCGCAGTGCTCCGTCTCGCGCAACGCAGGAGCGGGGCGTTGACCGTCGCAGGGACGCTGATCTAGGGTGGCCGTGAGGGAGTGCACAGCCGCCACGAACAGCCTCACACGGTCGCTTCCCGGGACGGCACGCGGATCGGCGTCTGGGAGAGCGGCGCCGGCCCACCTCTGGTTCTTATCCACGGTGCTGCGGCGGACCACCGCCGCTGGGCGCCGATCGTCCCCGCGCTGGCAGAGCATTTTCGCGTGCTCGCGATCGATCGGCGCGGGCGCGGCGCGAGCGATGACGCTGACACGTACGCCATTGAGCGGGAGTACGACGACGTTGCCGCGGTGCTCGAGTGGGCCGGTCCCGAGGCGAACGTACTCGGGCATTCCTACGGCGGCATCTGTGCGCTCGAGGCGGCACTGCTCACCACCGCCATCGGGAAGCTGGTGGTGTACGAACCGCCGATGGGATTCCTCGTCTCCCCGCCCGAAGTCGTCGATCGGCTGCAGGCCTTATGCGACGCCGGCGAGCGCGAAGAGCTGGTGGCGTTCTTCATGCGCGAGGTCGCGGGGGTTCCCGATCATCAGGTGGAGGTGATGCGGGCGCTGCCGGCGTGGGGAGCGCGGCTCGACGTGGCGCACACCATTCCGCGGGAGGAGCGCGCCAGTCGGGAGTACCGCTTCGATGCGGAACGGTTGCGGGGCGTCGACGTGCCGACGCTGGTGCTGCAAGGAGGCGACAGCGCGGACCCGTTCAAGGCGGCCGCTCAGGCGCTGCACGACGCGCTCCCGCGCTGTCGGATCGCCATGTTGCCCGGCCAGCGGCACACGGCCATGGACACCGCGCCGGATCTGTTCCTCGCCGAGGTGTTGGGGTTCTTGCAAGCTCCGTCCAACGATCACTAGGCCTTGGCACTTGCCGGAGAGCAGGTCGAGCGACGGGGTGACGAGGCACTCATGCGGCTGGCCCCTTCTGCGTCTCGCGCGGCGCTTGACGTATCAGATCGGCGCCCCCAGCCAGTGGCCATAGGATTGCGCCGTGCCGTTCACGCTCAGGAACCTCAAGGAGGACCTGGAGGATGTCGGGACCAGGTTCGACGGCGCGCCGGACCTTGAGTTCCGCTTGGCGACCGCGGCGCTCGAGCTCGAGCAATCCGGCCTGGGCTACCAACGCGTCCCGCCCGGCTATCGCTTTCCGTACGGCCACACGCACAGGACGCAGGAGGAGGTGTACGTGGTCCTGCGCGGGAGCGGGCGGATGAAGCTCGACGACGAGATCGTCGAGCTCAAGGAATGGGACGCGGTGCGCGTCCCGCCCGGTACGTGGCGAGGCTACGAGGCCGGGCCGAAGGGCCTAGAGATCCTCGTGATCGGCGCGCCCAATCTCGGCGAGGCTCCGCGCGAAGACGTCGAAGGCCAGCGCGACTGGTGGGCTGACTAGCGCCAGGTAGGTGAGACATGAAGCGGGAGAAGGAACTCACTCAGCCGAGGGCAGTGAACGCTCCCCTTCTCGCCCGTAGACCAGCTCCTCGACAGTCCGATGGCCGGGGCGCGCGGCCGTCGCGCGCCGTCGGGCCGCACGACGACGACTTCGAGGAGCGACAATCGGCACCGCTCAAGGGCAAGGCCGCGGCCGTCCGGCTGTACGCGCCCCGCCCGTGACCTACCCCTCGCGGTCGAGGTCGCCGGCGAGCGCCGTCATGTGCGCTTCGAGGTCCGCGACGAGCTCTCGCGTGGCCGCTGACAGCCGCGCGGCTCGGCGGGTGATGATCGCGAAGGTGTCGTAGAGCGCCGGGCTGAAGCCGACGGTGGACAGCCCCGCGGGGTAGTGAGGTGCCCGGATGTAGGCGCTGGGGACGTAGGTGTCGCCGACCCCGGCCGCGACGAGGCGGAGGGCGAGATCCATGAACTCGACCTCGACGCGCGGACGCAGCCGCAGGCCGTCCGCCTGCGCGCGCTCGGCGAGCTGCCGGCGGATCGGGTCGGCGTCGGCCGACTCCGCGTCGTAGAAGACGAGCGGTGCCGCGGCCAGCCGCTCCATCGTGACCGGGCGGCGTGTGCGCGCCGGGTCGGCGCTGACGTAGAGCACCTCGTCGCGGACGAGCGGGCGGACGTCGAGCTTCTCGTCGTCGATCGGGAGCACGACGATCGCCGCCTCGAGGTCGCCGCGCCGCACGTGCTCCGCCGTCCTGGAGGAGTTGCGCCCGACGAGGCGCACGGTCATCCCCGGACGGCGTTCCAGGAACGCGGTCACGAGCTCGTCGAGCCGCCACGCCGACGGCGCGTTGAACGTGCCGAGGGCGACGGAACCGTCCCGCAGCGAGCTGCGGACGGCGACGCTGCCGGCGGCGTCCTCGAGGGCTCGGAGGGTGCGGTCGGCGTGCTCGGCGAAGGCGGCACCCGCCTCCGTCGGCACGACGCCACGCCCGACCCGCGCGAACAGGTCGACGCCGAGGGTGCTCTCCAGCTTGCGCACCTGCTCGGCCACCGCGGGCTGGGACACCCGGAGCGCCTCCGCCGCAGCCGTGAAGGACCCGAGCTGCGCCGCTGCGGAGAAGCAGCGGACCTGCTGAAGAGACAAAAGGTCAGCTTTGGTCTGCTCCAAGGAGCCAAGCCTACCTTGAGGCTGTCGTCCGCGGCATAGTGCTCTCGTGGACGCGAGGGAGACCCGAGAGGTGGTCGTGGTCGGCGGCGGGATCGCCGGGCTCGCGGCCGCGTGGCGGCTGCGGGGACGCGATGTCGTCCTCCTCGAGGCGAGCGACCCGCTGGGTGGCCGCCTGCGCTCCGAGCGGCGGGGGCCTTACTGGATGAACCACGGCGCCCACCTGTTCCCCGCCCCGGGATCGCTCGTGGACTCGATGGCGCGCGAGTGCGGGCTCGAGAGCGTGCCCGTGACGGGCAGCATGATGGGCCTCGCCGTCGGGTCGCGGCTCATGCACCGCGGTCCGGTGGAGACCTATCCGCTCCGCCTCCCGCTCTCGCTGCGCGAGCGGGCGGCATTCGCGACGGCGGGACTGCGACTCCGGCGCGCGGTCGCGCGACGAGCCCGACTCGCCACCGCCGCGCCCGGCGAGACGCCCGCCGACGTCCGGTCACGCGTGCTCGCGTTCGAGGACGACCGCACGTTCGCCGAGCTCCTCGGCCCGGTCCCGCGGGCCGTCGAGTCGATCTTCGCGTGCGCCGCACACCGTGCGACCGCCGAGCCGCACGAGCTGTCCGCCGGGTGCGGCATCGGGCTCTTCGCCCTCGTGTGGAGCGGCAGGGGGTCGCTGATCGCCCGCCATCTGCTCGGCGGCCCCGGTGCGCTGCCCGACGCCCTCGCTCACCGGCTCGGCGACCGCGCCCGTACCGGCTGCCGCGTCACCGGCGTGCGACCCGAGGGCGCCGACCTGATCGTGGAGCACGCCGCCGGAGAGATCCGGGCCCGCCACGTGATCATGGCCGCGCAGGCGCCGCACGCGGCGCCGCTCGTCGCCGCCGCGGCACCTGAGGCGTCGGCGGCGCTCGAGCGGATCACCTACGGCGCGTTCCTCAGCGTGGCCGTGGCCACCGAGGAGACCGGCGCCATGCCGTACGACGACGTCTACGCGGTGGCCACCCCCGGCCGCGTCTTCGACCTGTTCACCAACCAGGCGCAGGCTCTCCGGCGCGACGGCGGGCGCCGGCCCGGCGGCAGCCTGATGCTGTTCGCCGGAGCGCATGCGGCCGCCGACCTCTCGCGCGAGAGCGACGACGAGATCGTGCGGCGCTTCCTCGCCGACCTCCACGACCTGTACCCCCAGACGCGCGGCGTCGTCGCCGACGCGTCCGTGCACCGCTGGCAGCTCGGCAACGCGTTCGCGCGCCCCGGCCGGCACCGCCTGCAACCGGCGCTCGAAGGTGCGCTCGGCGCCCGTCGCAACCTGCACCTGGCCGGCGACTACTTCGCCGAGCTGGGCAACCTGGAGGCCGCCGCCCGCACCGGCGCGGCGGCCGCCGAACGCGTGGAGGCGCAGCTGCGCGAGCCCGCGATCCCGCTCCCCTCCCCCACGATCGAGGTGCCCCGTGCCTGACCCCTTCCACGGCGTCCTCCCGGCGCTCATCACCCCGTTCACCGAGGACGGCGCGTACGTCGACGCCGACGCGCTCGCCGCCAACGTCGAGCGCCTGATCCGCGGCGGCGTCGGCGGGCTCGTGCCCGGTGGCAGCACCGGCGAGTTCACCACGCTGACCCACGACGAGCGACGGCAGCTCGCCGAGGCCACGATCGAGGCGACTGCCGGTCGCGTGCCGGTCGTCGTCGGCACCGGTGCGCTCTCGACCGCCGAGACCGTCGAGCTCAGCGCGCACGCCGAGCGCAGCGGCGCCGCCGCGGTCATGATCGTGCCGCCGTTCTACGACGCGCTCGGCTGGCGTGAGCTGCTCGCCCACTACACCGCCGTGGCGGAGCGGATCGAGATCCCGATCATGTACTACAACCTGCCGAGCGCCTCGGGCTTGCGGCTCGACGCCGACCAGTTCCGCGAGCTGCGCCGTGCCGCGAACGTCACCTGCCTGAAGGACACCGGCGGCGACGCCGTCGCCGCCACCGAGCTCATCCAGGCCGAGGACGGCCCGGTCCTCCTCAACGGCTGGGACACGCTCACCTTCGCCGCGCTCGCCGCCGGCGCGCGCGCCGTCGTCTGGGGCGTCGCCTCGATCCTGCCCGAGCAGTGCGTCGCCCTGCACCGGCTCCTGATCGACGACACCGACCTCCCCGCGGCCCGCGAGCTGTGGGCCCGCCTCTGGCCGCTCTGCCAGTTCCTCGAGTCCCAGAGCTACGCCGCCGCCGTCAAGGCCGCGTGCGCCCTCGTCGGCGACACGACCGGACCGGTCCGCGCGCCGCTGCTCCCGCTCGAGGACGACGCGACAGCCGAGCTCCGGCGTCTGCTCGACCGCGCAGAAAATCCCCTGGAGACCATCGTGCGGGGATAGCGTGCGTCGTACAAGACCGCCTCACTCCGAGGGAAGGAGCTTGCATGCGCTTGAGGACGCTCGTGCGCTCCGCCGCCGTTGGACTCGCGATGGGTTCCGTCGCGGTACCTGTGGCAGGCGCCGCTCCATACACACTCGGCCCGCCGGTCCTCGTGAGCGGACCGAGCCCGTTCGTCGCCTGTCCCATCGGCAGCGCCGGGCCGGCCAGCGTCAACTATCCGAACACGGAGGTCGAGCCGCAGGTCGCCGTCAACCCGACGAACCCCAGCCGCATCGTCGGCAACTTCCAGCAGGACCGCTGGAACGACGGCGGCGCCAAGGCGCTCGTCGCCGCCCGCTCCATCAACGGCGGCGCCTCCTGGGCCCGTAACTGGGCCCCGTTCAGCGCCTGCTCGGGCGGCAGCGCGGACTACGCGCGCACCACCGATCCGTGGGTCAGCTACGACGCGGGCGGGCGCCTCTACCAGATCGCGCTCAGCATCGACTCCGCCGAGCTCGGGCTGTCGGCGGTGCTCGCGTCGACCTCGACCGACGACGGCGCGACCTGGAACACGCCGGTGACGATCCAGCGCGACGACAACCCGGTGAACTTCAACGACAAGGAGTCGATCACCGCCGACTGGACTCGTCCGAACACCGCGTACGCGGTCTGGATCCGCGGCGCGATCCCGGGCGACAATCGCAGCGAGCGGTCGCTCGAGCGCTCGTTCGCGTTCCGCGGCCAGCCGATGTTCTCGCGCACGACCGACGGCGGCCAGACCTGGTCGACGCCGATCTCGATGACCGGCAACCAGAACGTCTACGCGCAGGGCAACCAGATCGCGGTCCTGCCGGACGGGACGCTGGTCAACGTGTTCGCGATCCTGTTCAAGGGCGCGGGCATCCAGCCGCCGCAGGCGGATCAGGTCTTCATGGCCGTCACGCGCTCGACGGACGGCGGTCGCAGCTGGCACAAGATCGAGAAGATCGCGCCGATCCGCACGGCGCTCCTGACCGACCCCGACACCCCCAACCCGACGAGCCTGAACCAGACGGTGCGGGCCGACGACTACCTGCCCGACATCGCGGTCGATCACGCCACGGGAGCCATCTACGTCGTCTGGTCCGACGGACTCGGCACGCCGGTCAACAACGTGGTGATCACGAAGTCGACCGACGGCGGCCGTCGCTGGAGCACGCTGAGGGTGATCGACCAGGCGCCGGGGCCGCACGCGTTCAACCAGACCGTGCAGGTCGCCGGTGACGGCGCGGTTGCCGTCCTCTACTACGACTTCCGCAACAACACGCCGGCTCCGGGGCTGCCGACCGACGTCTGGCTGACGCATTCGACCGACGGCGGTGCGACCTGGCAGGAGCAGCACGTGACGGGACCGTTCGACATGAAGCTGGCCCCCAACGCGCGGGGGTACTTCCTCGGCGACTACATGGGCCTGGAGTCGATCGGGGCCGACCTGCTGGCGTTCTTCTCGACCACGCAGGGCGACTCGGCGAACGTGTACGCGGTCCGTGCCGACGGCTGAGCCGCGCCGGCGGCGCGGAGCCCCCGCTCCGCGCCGCCGGCGATCGGCAGCGGTAAGCATGCGGGCATATGAGCAGCCAACGAGAGCGGGCGTTGCGTGTCGGCGTCCTGGGCGCCGGCCCGATCGCCCAGTTCGCGCACTTCGACGCGCTCGCCAAGGCGCGGAACGCGCAGCTGTACGCGATCTGCGACCTCGCCGAGGATCTGCTCGCGGACATGAGCGCGGTGCACCGGCCGGCGCACACCTTCACGGACTACGCGGCGATGCTCGCGGATCCCGGCCTCGACGCCGTCGTGATCGCGACGGCCGACCAGTACCACGTGCCCGCCGCCCGCCAGGCGATCCAGGCGGGCAAGCACGTGCTGGTGGAGAAGCCGCTGGGCGCCGTGACCTCCGAGTGCCTTCCGCTCCGCGACGAGGTCCGTGCCAGCGGACTGGTGCTCCAGGTGGGCACGATGCGGCGCTTCGACCCCGGCATCAGCTTCGCCCGGGACTTCGTGCGCGACGAGATCGGCGAGCTGATCGCGCTGAAGGCGTGGTACTGCGACTCCGCCTATCGCTACCAGATGACCGAGACGCTCCAGCCAGTCCCGCGTGTCAGCGCCAACGCTCGCAAGCCGCCCGGTGACCCGAAGAGCGACCACCGCCGCTACTTCATGCTCGGCCACGGCAGCCACCTGATCGACACCGCGCAGTTCCTGGCCGGCGAGGAGATCGTGTCGGTGCGAGCCGACCTCGCCGAACGCGCGGGCGCGTACTGCTGGTTCGTGAGCGTAGGGTTCGCCGGCGGCGCGCTCGGCCATCTCGACCTGACGATGTCCGTGCAGATGGACTGGCACGAGGGCTTCCAGATCTACGGCGAGCGCGGCAGCGTGGTCGCGAAGGGCTTCCTCCCGTGGTACCACCGCGCCAGCGAGGTCGAGTGCTTCTCCTCGAAGGACCGTCGGTACCGCCGGCCGCTCGGCGAGGACTCGCACTTCTGGCGCCGCCAGGTGGAAGCGTTCGCGGACAGCATCCTCACGGGGGCTCCCCAGCTCGGAGCCGACGTCCACGACGGGCTCGCGGCGATGCAGGTGATGGACGCGATCGAGCGCTCCGTCGCGACCGGCGCGACCGTGACCGTCGATCCGGCCTTCGCGCCGGCGTGATGCAGCTCGGCATCTTCGCGAAGACGTTCAGCCGCCCGTCGCTGGGCGAGACGCTCGACGCGGTCGCCGCGCACGACATCGCGGCGATCCAGTTCAACATGGCCGTCGCCGGTGGCCCGTCGCTCCCTGCCGAGATCCGGCCGGCGGTGTGCGACGAGGTCCGGCGCGCCGTCGACGCCCGCGGGCTGGCCATGTCCGCGCTGTCCGGGACGTACAACATGGCCCACCCCGATCCCGAGGTCCGGGCCGACGGCCAGGCGCGACTCGCGACGCTGATCGCCGCCGCGCCCCGCCTCGGCACGCGCGTGGTGACGCTGTGCACCGGCTCGCGCGACCCCGACGACATGTGGCGCGCACACCCCGACAACGCCAGTCCGGCCGCGTGGAGGGACAGCGTCGAGCAGATCGCCGCCGCGCTCGCTGTCGCCGAGCGGCACGACGTCGTCCTCGCCTTCGAGCCGGAGCACAACAACGTCGTGAGCGACGCCGCCGCCGGCCGGCGACTGCTCGACGAGCTGAAGTCCGACCATCTGCGCGTGGTCGTCGACGCGGCCAACCTCATCCCCCCCGGCGAGCTCGACCGCCAGCACGACACGCTGCGCGAGGCGTTCGCGCTGCTCGGCGACGCGCTCGTGCTCGCGCACGCCAAGGACGTGCGCAAGGACGGCACCGTGGTGGCCGCCGGGAGCGGCGGGCTCGACTACGGCCTGTACGTGGCGCTGCTGCGCGACGCCGGCTTCGACGGCCCGCTCGTGCTCCACGGGCTGGCCGAGGAGGACGTGCCCGCGGCCTTGGCCTTCCTGCGGTCGCGCGCGTGAGCCCCACGCACTCCACCGACGGCATCGACTTCGCGTACCTCGACGAGGGCTCCGGGCCCGCCTTCGTCTTCCAGCACGGGTTGGGCGGCGACTCGTCGCAACCGCGTGAGCTGTGGGACGGCACGGGGCGCCTGGTGTGCCTCGAGTGCCGCGGCCACGGCCGGACCACGCCACTCGGGGCGCCCGAGGAGCTCGGCTTCGCGACCTTCGCCCGCGACCTCGCCTCGCTCCTCGACGCCCTCGACCTCGACGAGGTCGTCCTCGGAGGCGTGTCGATGGGCGCCGGTGTCGCCCTGCGGCTCGCCTACGAGCAGCCGGAGCGGATCCGCGCGCTGGTGCTCGTCCGGCCGGCGTGGTTCACCGCCGCCTCGCCGGCCAACCTCAATGCCTTCCCTGTCATCGCGGAGCTCCTTCGCACCGAGGGTCGCGAGCGCGGGCGGGGCAGCTTCCAGACCAGCGAGGTCTACCGCCGGATCCGCGAGCAGTCCCGGGTCGGGGCGGACTCGCTGCTCGCCCAGTTCGAGCGCCCGCAGGCGATCGAGCGGGCGGCGCTGCTCGAGCGCCTGCCCGCCGACCGGCCGCTGCCCGACGCCGGACCGTGGCCGCGGCTGGCCATGCCGAGCCTCGTGATCGGCACCGAGCAGGACCCGGTCCACCCCTTCGCCTGCGCCGAGGCCTGGGCCCAGGCCCTCCCCGCCGGCACGCTCCGCAAGGTCACTCCCAAGACGGTCGACCACGCCCGCTACGACGAGGACGTCACGGCCGCGATCGGCGTGTTCCTGTCTTCGACGCACGCGACGCGGCCGCTGACGGCGGCCGACCTGGCGTACATGGAGCGCGTGATGCTGTGGGCGGGCTTCCCGCCGGACAGGGAGCCGCCGGCGGGGTGGCGCGAGATGCCGCACGTGCGGCGCTTCCTCGACGGCTGGGGGCGCTCGGGCGACGTCGGCGTCGTCGCCGTCGATGCCCGGGAGCGGCCGCTCGGGGCCGCATGGGCACGCGCGCTCGACGAACCCGCCTTGCGGGACGAGGCCGGCGCGGCCGTCCCCGAGCTGGCCATCGCCGTCGAGCCCCACGCCCGCGGGAACGGCGTCGGCGGCGCGCTGCTGGACGCGCTCGCGGAGGCCGCCCGGCACGCCGGCCACCGAGAGCTGTCGCTCACCGTGTCGCCGCGCAACCCGGCCGCCCGCCTCTACGCGCGCCGCGGGTTCGAGCCGCTACGGGCGGACGCCCTCGGCCTCGTGATGCGCCGCCGGCTCGAGTGACTACTCAGGCCGGCGATCCCACAGGGTGCGCTGCTCGGCCAGCGTGAGCAGCCGCCAGCGTTCGGTCGCGGGCTCCCAGACGGACACGGTGACGTCCACGATGCTGCGGACATCGCTCAGCGCCTCGAGCGTCTCGCGCGCGCCGGCACCGTCGGCGAGCACCGCTCGCGTCGCCACGTCGACCACCCTGAACCGCCGCGGCTCGCGCGGGGGCGGGGGCTTCGGCGCACGCGGCTTGGGCTTGGGGGGAACGAACAAGGGCTCGGAGGCGCGAGCAGGCTTCCGCTGCACCTTGTCGAGCGGCACCATCTCCGCGCCGGTGCCCTTCGTCTCCGTGTCGAGTACCCAGACCCTGCCCATGTGCACTTACCGAAGGTTAGCGCGGAATCAGACGCGGTCCGCACGCGTCCTGGAGGTGATGAGACGGGCCACCGGAGCGGCTGCACTCGGCTACGTGGTGCTCGCCGCCATCGAGAACATGGGCCTGCTGGGCGCGCCGGGGCTGGGCGCCCCCGACGCGGAGGTGCGCGCGGCGTATGCCGACACCGCGCTCGCCGTCGTGACGACCACCGCGGGCGCGCTCTCGCTGGCCTGCTACGTCGCCTTCGCCGCGCTCGTCGCCCCCCGCCGGCTGCCCGCCGCACTGGCCGGCGCCCTGCTCGCCGCCGCCGGCGTCGTGCTCGTCGCGCTGATCGTGGCGGGCGGCGACCCGGCGCTCTACGACGCCTCGCTGGCGCTGCGCTATCTCGCCGGCCCGTTGATGGCGCTGTTCCTGGCCGGCGCCGCGGGAGCGATGCCGCGGCCGCTCAGGGTCGCGGCAGCCGCCGTCGCGCTCACGCTGGCGCTCACGCCGCTGGCCCTCGCGTCGTTCGAGCTCGGCGCCCAGCTGGCGTTCGCCGGCCACGCCGCCTGGATCTGGGCGGCCGGACTGTGGCTGGCCGCCGGAGGTCCCGGCTTCGTGCGGCGGGCCGCGTTCCTGATGCTCGTCGTCGCGGCAGGGCTCGTGGGCCTCGCGCTGCTCGCCGTTCCGGACGCGACCGGCGCGTTCTTCGCCTGGGGGCTCCAGCCGGCGGGGTTGGCGGCGTTCGCCGGCGGGGTGTACGTCGGCTCCGCGCTCGTCTACGCCGCCGGGCTGGGGGCGTCGCGCCGCCACGCGCAGCCGCTCGTGGTCGCGGCGGTGGTGCTGTCGGTGTCCGTGCTCGCGGCGACCTTCGCGCACCTCGACGTGTTCGACTTCGACCGCCTCCAGGCATGGGCGTGGGTGGCCCTGTTCGCGGCCTTCGGCACCACGACCACCGCGCTGGCGGTGACCGGACCCTGGCGGCGGGAGCCCGGCCCCGCGCTCCCGCGCTGGGTGCGCGCCCTGCTGGGCGCGGTGGCGGTGGCCCTGCTCGTCGCGGCCGTCGCGCTGTGGGTCGATCCCGTCCGCTACGAGCTGCCGCCGCTCGGCGGGCGCTTCGCGGGCGCCTGGGCCGCGATGCTCGCCACGCTGGCCGCCTGGCCTGCCCTGCGGGGGCGCCGCGACGAGGCGCGGCTGCCGGCGCTGGCGCTCGTCGCCGTCCCGGCCGGGGCGCTGGTCGCCGCCGTGCGCACGCTCGGGGACACGGACCCCCGCTATCTCGCTGGGCTGGCGATGCTCGTGGCCGCGGGCGCGACGACGTCAGCGGCGCTGCGCCGCACCCTTCTCACTGTCGACCCACTCGTCGAGCGTGCGCCAGCAGCCGAAGAGCCAGTCGATCCGGTCGTCGCGATCGGCCGGGATCTCTCCGGCCGGCACCAGCCACATCCGCAGTTGCACGGTCTGCCGCGCGGGCAGCAGGTGCCATAGCTCGCGGAAGCCCACCGGGACGCCGACGTGGCCCATCAGCACCACGTCGGCGTGCGGTGCGGCCTCCAGTGCCGCGAGCGCTCCCCCCGGGCGGGGTGCGATCACGTGGTCCATCTCGCGCGCCCAGGCCGCCTCCTCGTGGTGGCCGGCCTCCTCGAGCCGCTCGATACCGCGCCGGCGCCGGGCGGGCGAGAAGTTCCCGCCCTCGGGGAAGATGAGCACCGCCTCGTCGTCCTCGACGTCCCGCGTCATGGCGGCGATCTCGACCTCGGTGTCGCCGCCCCGCGGATCGACGAAGCGGTTCGGCAGTCGCCCGCCCAGGAGGTCGATCAACGGATCCATCCGCAGCGCGTGATGGAGCACGATCCGCGGCCGCCGGCGGTGGCGGCACAGCAGCGCGTGGAGCACGAGCAGCGAGTCCCCCTCGCCGGCGTGGCGGCTCAGGACGACCACGGGACGGCGCCCGGCCGACAACACCTCCTTGGCCGCGCCCGACCCGGTCACCTCGACCGCGACGCGCGCCCATCGGGTGATCGAGCGGTAGACGCCGCCGACGAACCAGCGCAGCACGGCGTAGTGGGCGCGCCGGAACCGGGGCGAGTCGGCGCGGCGGCCGAGGCCGCTCGCGATCCACAGGCCGAGGCAGGCGAGCGCGGCGGCGAGATGGCGGGCCGCGTATCCGACGGCGATGGCCACGAGCCGGACCGGTCGCCAGCCGCCGGCCAGCGGCGACGCGACCGCCGCGATCACGGCGAGCAGCGGCGAGGCCACGACCACGGCGGCCTCGGCGAGCAGGACGAGCGGGGCGGTGACGAGGCGCCGGACGATCGTCGGCGGGACCCAGCTCAACGCGGCCCCAGCCCGTGGGCTTCGAGATAGCGCGCCGACGCCTCCCCTGCGCGGGCGATCCGCTCGCGCACGTGCGCGGTGTCGCGGTAGCGGAACTGCGAGAGGTCGGTGTAGCGCGGCGGATCCTGCTGGCCGGTCGGCAGGACGTGCACGTCGACGTCGTCAGGCAGTGCGGCCAGGTCCCCGATGAAGCGGTGCCGGCGCGCGATCTCGAACGCCACCAGCGCGACCTCCCACGGCCAGCGCGGAGCTTCGAGCGGCCGGTCCAGCCGGCCGACATGCAGCACGAAGACCTGCGTCGCCCCCAGCTCGATCGCGCGCCTCACGGGGATGCTGTTGACGATCCCGCCGTCGATGTAGTGCTCGCCGCCGATCGCGACCGGCGGCAGGAGCCCCGGCACCGCAGCGGAGGCCAGGACCGCGTCGACGGCCGGCCCGGCGTCGAACCAGTGCTCGGACGCGCGCTCGATGCACGCCGCCACGCATTGGAACGGCCGCGCGAGCTCCTCGATCCGGCTCACCGGCAGCTCCTCGGTGAGCAGCGCCCGCAGCGACTCGTTGCCGTGCAGGTGCGTGCGCGTGCGGGCGAGCGTGGCCAGGCGCCCGAGCACCGAGCCGCCGAAGACGTCGCTGCGGTCGATCGCCGACCACATCTGCGTCAGCCGCTCGACACCGGCGGGGCTCGGGTCCGCGGCGACCGCCACGCCGTTGATCGCGCCGACCGAGGTGCCCAGCACCAGATCAGGCTGGATGCCTCGCTCGATCAGCGCTTGGAGCATCCCGACCTCGTGGGCGCCGAGCGGCCCACCGCCCCCGCCGAGGACGAAGACGACGCTCACTCGGAGAGGCCCAGCGCCGCCGCGCGCGACGGATGGATCTCGAACACGCGGGTGAGGCCGGTGAGCTCGAGGACCCGGATGACGCTGCGGCCCGTCGCGACGAGCACGAGCTGGCCGTGGTAGCTCCGGGCGCGCTTGAGACCGCCGACCAGCACGCCGAGACCCGCCGAGTCGATGAAGTCGACGCCCTCGAGGTCGACGACGACGCGCTGCCCGGGGTTCTCGTCGATCGCCTCGACCAGCGCGAGCCGGAGGTTCGGGGCGCCGTCGAAGTCGAGCTCGCCGTGCACGGCCAGCACCGGCACCTCCCCGCCGTCCCGTCGTTCGATCTGCGTCTCCATGTCAGCCGGTCCTGCGGAAGACCGCGAGGCTCCGGGCGTCCACGGTCGTCGCCTCGCCGGCGTCCACGGCATCGCCCTCGTTGAAGCTGTCCGCGGTGTCGATCAGCCGCAGCCAGCCGGCGCCCCACTCCGCGGCCGGCGTCGTGAAGCTGAGCGGCTCGTGGTGCGCGTTGAAGAGCACGAGGAACGAGTCGTCCACGACGCGCTGGCCGCGCTCGTCCGGGCTCGGGATCGTCTCGCCGTTGAAGAACACGCCGATCGCCTTGCCGAACCCGGATGACCAGTCCTCCGCCTTCATCTCCGACCCGTCGGGGCGGAACCACGCGATGTCGGGTCCGTCCGCGCCGAGCGACTCGCCGTGGAAGAAGAGCCGGCGGCGGAAGACGGGATGCGCACGCCGGAACGAGATCAACCGCTGCGCGAACGCGAGCAGGGCGCCGTCCTCGTGCTCCCAGTCGAACCACGAGATCTCGTTGTCCTGGCAGTAGGCGTTGTTGTTGCCTCCCTGCGTGCGGCCGATCTCGTCGCCGCCGAGCAGCATGGGGATGCCCTGCGAGAGGAAGAGGGTCGCGAGGAAGTTGCGCCGCCGCCGCCCGCGGATGTCGAGCACCTCGGGGTCGTCCGTCGGGCCCTCGACACCCGAGTTCCACGAGCGGTTGTGGCTCTCCCCGTCGGCGCCGCCCTCGCCGTTGGCCGCGTTGTGCTTCTCGTTGTAGGAGACGAGGTCGTTGAGCGTGAAGCCGTCATGGGAGGTGACGAAGTTCACGCTCGCGGAGGGCTGGCGGCCGTCGTCCTCGTAGAGGTCCGAGCTGCCGGTCAGACGGGAGGCGAACTCGCCCAGCGTCTGGGGCTCGCCGCGCCAGTAGTCGCGCAGGGTGTCGCGGTACTTGCCGTTCCACTCCGACCACAGCGGCGGGAAGTTCCCGACCTGGTAGCCGCCCTCGCCGACGTCCCAGGGCTCCGCGATCAGCTTGACCTTCGAGACGACGGGGTCCTGCTGGATGAGGTCGAAGAACGCCGACAGGCGGTCGACCTCGTGGAACTGCCGGGCGAGCGTCGACGCGAGGTCGAACCGGAACCCGTCGACGTGCATCTCGGTGACCCAGTACCGCAGCGAGTCCATGATCAGCTGGAGCACGTGCGGGTGCCGCATGTTGAGGCTGTTGCCGGTCCCCGTGGTGTCGTAGTAGTAGCGCTTGTCGCTGTCCACGAGCCGGTAGTACGCGGCGTTGTCGATGCCCTTGAACGAGAGCACCGGGCCGAGGTGGTTGCCCTCCGCGGTGTGGTTGTAGACGACGTCGAGGATCACCTCGATGCCCGCCGCGTGGAGCGTCTTCACCATCCACTTGAACTCCTGGACCTGCTCGCCGTCCTGCCCCGACGACGAGTACTCGTTGTGGGGCGCGAGGTATCCGATCGAGTTGTAGCCCCAGTAGTTGCGCAGGCCGCGGTCGACGAGGTGCGAGTCGTGGATGAACTGGTGGACGGGCTGGAGCTCGACCGCCGTCACGCCCAGCGCGAGCAGGTAGTCGATGGCGGCGGGATGGGCCAGCCCGGCGTAGGTCCCCCGCAGCTCCTCGGGGATGTCCGGATGGTTCTGGGTGAAACCCTTGACGTGGATCTCGTAGATCACGCTGTCGGCGAGCGGCACTCCCGGCGCCCGGTCGTGCGCCCAGTCGAAGTACGGGCTGACGACGACCGACTTCGGCATGAACGGCGCGCTGTCGGCGTCGTTGAACGACTTCTCGGGATCCTCGAAGCGGTAGCCGAAGACCGCCTCGTCCCATTGCACGGCGCCGTCGATCGCCTTGGCGTACGGGTCGAGCAGGAGCTTCGACGGGTTTGACCGCACACCGCGAGCCGGATCGCGCGGGCCGTGGACGCGGTAGCCGTAGCGCTGGCCCGGGCCCACGTTGGGCGCGTAGCCGTGCCACACCCACGCCGCCATCTCCGTGAGCGGCATGCGGGTCTCGACGCCGTCGGCGTCGAAGAGGCAGAGCTCGACGAGCTCGGCCGCCTCCGAGAAGATCGCGAAGTTGGTGCCGACGCCGTCGTAGTTCGCGCCCAGCGGGAAGGGGGAGCCTGGCCAGAGCTGCATGCAGCGGAGCAGTATGGCGACGGGGAACGGGGGGCCGGCTACGCCACGGCGGCGAGGTCGTGGGGATCCGGTGCGGCGTCCGCGGTGGGCTCTCCGCGGTACGGGCCCGGCTTCGGACGGGTCCTGCCGCCCGGGAAGGCGAGCCGGAGGATCGTGCGCTGCACGGTGCCGAGCTGCTTGAGCAGCGGACCCGTGTTGTAGGGCAGCTCGTACTTCTCGCAGATCGCCTTCACGCGCGGCGCGATCTCCCCGTAGCGGGTGCTGGGCATGTCCGGGTAGAGGTGGTGCTCGACCTGGTAGCCGAGGTTGCCGCTGATGACGTGGAACAGCGCGCTGCCCTCGATGTTGGCGGCGCCGAGCAGCTGCCGGACGTAGAAGCCGCCGCGGGTCTCGTCCTCGACCTCCTCCTCGCTGAAGGTGTACGTCTGGTCGGGGAAGTGGCCGCAGAAGATGATCATGTAGGCCCACACGTTGCGGATGACGTTCGCGGAGAAGTCCGCGGCCAGCGTCGCCCGGAACGCGTCCCGGCCGGCCTGGAGCGCGGCCGACGATCTGGGGCGCGACCGGGTCGTCACCAGCGCCGCGGCGGCGGACGCCGCCGCGCTGAGCAGCGGGAACGCGACGTAGTCCTTGACGATCTGGCTCCGCGCCTTCTTCGCCATGCCCTTGAGCTCGCGAACGAGCTGCGGCTTGGGCTTCGTGCCCGTGCGCAGCGCCTCCATGTCGAGGTCATGGAACGCCACGCCCCACTCGAAGAACGCCGCCAGCGCCAGGTTGTAGAACGGCTGGAACAGGTAGACCGGGTTCCACTTCTGGTGCGGGTCGATCCGCATGATCTCGTAGCCGAGGTCCTTGTCCTTGCCCCGGATGTTCGTGTACGTGTGGTGGACGTAGGTGTGCGAGTGCTTCCACGCCTCGGGGGTCGACGCGGAGTCCCAGTCCCACGTCGACGAGTTGATCTGCGGGTCGTTCATCCAGTCCCACTGGCCGTGCATCACGTTGTGGCCGATCTCCATGTTCTCGAGGACCTTGGCCAGCGAGAGCGCTGCGGTTCCCGCCACCCAGGCGGGCTTCGCGCGTGAGAACAGGAGCACGACGCGGCTGAGCACGACGAGGCGCCGGTGCATCTCGATCATGCTCACGATGTACCGGCGATCGCGGTCGCCGAGCTCGGAGAACACCTCGTCGTGGATGGCGGCGAACTCTGTAGCGATCGCCTCGATCTGCTCGGGCGTGAGGCGGGCTAGGGGACTCTCGATCGTGCTCGTCACAGTGCGATCTCCACTGCGCCCTCGGGCGCGTTGACACAGGTACGGACCATCTCGCCGTCGGAGCCGTGCACCTCGCCGCTCCGCAGGTCGCGGATGCGGCCGGAGCAGAGCCGCCCGACGCAGGTGTGGCAGATGCCCATGCGGCACCCGAACGGCAGCGTCGCGCCGGCCTCCTCGCCGGCCACGAGGATAGGCGTGTCGCCGTCGGACTCGGCTTCGACGCCGCTCTTCAGGAAGCGGATCGTGCCGCCGTCGCCGTGCTCCCCGTCGCCCTCGCCGATGATCGGCTGGAAGCGCTCCATGTGCAGCCGCGCGGTGTCACCCTCCCGCTCCCAGTGCTCGGCCAGCGCGTCGAGCAGCGCGGCCGGCCCGCAGGCGAAGGCGTCGCGCTCGCGCCAGTCGGGACACAGCTCGTCGAGGTCGGAGGGCGCGAGGCGATCCTGCGCGCCGGTGAGCCGCTTCTCGAGCCGGTAGCCGTCGTGGCGCTGCTCGAGGCGCCGCAGCTGACCGCCGAAGATGATGTCCGCCTCGGTTCGGGCCGAGTGCAGGTGCACGACGTCGCGCAGGCCGCCGTCGCGGTCGAGGCTGCGCAGCATGCTCATGACGGGTGTGATCCCGCTCCCGGCGCTGACGAACAGCAGCCGCTCGGGAGGCTCCTCGGGCAGCACGAACGTCCCCTCCACGCCGCCGAGGCGCACGATCGTGCCCGGCTTGGCCTGGCGGACGACGTATGGGGAGACCGCGCCGCTCTCCCGCAGCTTGGGGGTGATGCTGATGAAGCCGTCGGGCCGGCCGGGATCAGAGGTGATCGAGTACGCGCGCCAGTGGTGCTTGCCGTTGACCGCGAAGCCCACGCGCAGGTACTGGCCCGGACGGTGGCCCTCCCACTCCCAGCCCGGCTTGATGAGCACGGTGACGGCGTCCGCCGTCTCGCGCTCGATCCGCTCGATGCGTCCGCGCAGCTCCTGCGTGGACCACAGCGGGTTGATCAGCTCGAGGTAGTCGTCCGGCATCAGCGGCGTGAAGAACGCGCGCAGCGCGCGCAGCGTCTTCAGGCGCCAGGCCGGAACCTTCGGTCTCGCGCCACGTTCGGCCATACCCGTGGGCCATACCCCCGGGCGCAGCCGCGCACTCGGCCGATGCGGTCAGTGGCTCCCGCCGCGGCGGACGCGCCCGATGATCGCGTCGATCCGGCGGCGGGTGTCCGCGCGGTCGGTGAGCGCGTGGTCGCGCTGACCGGCGGTCACGGCCCACGGCACGAGGACGTCGAACTCGAGCTCGCGGATCAGCTCGAGGCTGTCGAGGTAGGCCGCGCGGTCGCTGGAGCCCAGCACCGCGCCGACCCACTCGCCGTCGCGCAGGTAGACGCTGTCGCCCGTGAACAGCAGGCGCTGCGAGCCGTTGTCCCACAGGTACGCGGTCGCTCCCGGCGTGTGGCCCGGCGTCGGGATGACCTCGAAGTCGTCGTCGAGCGTGTGCCGGCGGGAGAACGTGCCGCGCACCCGCCGGGGGACCGCGGCCCGGTCGGCCTCGTGCACGAACAGCGGCGCGCTGACCGCGTCGGACAGGAACATGGCCTCGTGTCCGTGATTGAGGTACTGGCGCGAGACGCCGTCGGCCTCCACGCTGCTCGTGCTGTACACGAGCACGTCGCCCTGCGCGCGCTCGAGCACGAACGCCCGGATGTGTAACGAGCGATCGAACGGCAGCGGCTCGGGCGCCGACGGACGCAGCCCGGCGATCGTGGTGGCCACGCTCACCGGCCGGCCACCCGGTCGTAGTTGAGCCGCATCAGCGCGATCACGTCGCGCACGTCGTCCTCGTCCTCGATCCGGCGCGCGGCCAGCTTGGTCGAGTGGCGGTTGACCGGGTGCGGCCCGACGCGGCCCTGCTCGCGGAGCTCGGCGCCGACGTCGCGCGGGAACCCGAAGTGCGCGGCGTGGTCGCCGTGCAGGTGACCGATCTCGGAGCCGCCGACGGTGAACGCGAACTCGCCGCGCCGGCCGGTCCCGGCCTCCACCCCTGGCCAGCTCGCGACCTCTGCGGTGATCTGCTCGCTCGGTGTCATGGCCTCACGATACAAGCTCAAGTAAGCTTGAAGTCAAGGTGTCGGTCGAGCTGATGACGATCGGAGAGGTCGCGCGGCGCAGCGGCGTCGCCGCTTCCGCCCTGCGCTTCTACGAGGAACGCGACCTCATCACGTCCGAGCGGGCTGGCTCCGGCCACCGGCGGTATCCGCGGGCGGCGCTGCGGCGGATCGCGTTCATCGTGTTCGCCCAGCGCGTCGGCCTGACGCTCGACGAGATCGGCGTCGAGCTGGCCAAGCTCCCGCCCGACCGAGCGCCGACGCGCCGGGATTGGGCGCGCCTGTCATCCGGCTGGGGCGCCCGGATCGACGAGCGGATCGCCGAGCTCCAGCGCCTCAAGGCCGGGCTGACGGAGTGCATCGGCTGCGGCTGCCTGTCGCTCGACCGCTGTGAGCTCTCCAACCCGGGCGACCGCGCCGCCGGGCTCGGCGCCGGGCCTCGCTACTGGATCGGCGACCGTCCCCCCGGCTGAGCCGCACACGAGTCTCCACAGCGCTCGAATCGCGCACTACAGTGGCGCTCTCGTGCGCGCCGGATGGATCCTCGTGCTTGCCCTCGTGGCTCTCCTGACGGCATCGGCACCGGCGAGCGCGCGCGTTGTGCCGTTCGACGGCCCGGCCGCCGGCGGCGCGCAGGCGCACGCGGCCTTCAAGCTCGCCGGCTGGCGCTGGTCGCGCGGGCGGATCACGTACTACAACGGCGCGCACAGGAGCGGCTGGTCGGTCCACCAGGCGGTGAAGGCGTGGAACCGGAGCGGCGCGCGCGTGAAGTTCGTCGCCGCCGGCCGGAGCCGCGCGCGGCTCGTCATCCGCTACCACCGTGCCCGCGGCTGCCTCCCCTACGCGTACGCGCAGCCGCTGTACGACGGGTCGGGGCGGGTGGCCCGCGCCGAGGTCGTCATCCCCCGCCCCCACGCCCGCAACGCGTTCTGCACCCGGTGGGGCCAGGCGTTGGTCGTCGCACACGAGCTGGGGCACGTGCTCGGCCTCGGCCACGAGAGCCGGCGGTGCGCGACGATGAACCCGCAGACGACCGGCCTGACGCCGGGAGAGTGCCCGCTCCAGCCGGAATGGCGCTGGCACTGCGGGCTGCTCGAGGCTGACGACGTGCGCGGCGCCGTGCGGATCTACGGCGGACGCGTGAAGCCGCGGCCGCCGCGGCTGTGCGACCTGATCGGGCCGCCCGCGCCGGTGACCGACCTGACGGCGACACCGGTCGGCGAAGGCCAGGTCGATATCGCCTTCACGCGGCCGCCGCAGCCGAGCTTCCCGGCGCACGTGTCCGGCCAGCCGGAGGCGTACGGGGTGGCGATGGCCGCCGGCACCTGCCCGCCGCCCGACCCGTGGACGCCGCGCTGGAACGTCGCGGTCGGCGGCCGGCAGGCGGCGCAGCTGTATGCCGACGCCCCGGGGCCGCACTGCGTCTCGGTGTGGGCGTACGACCGGGCCGGCCGCCGCAGCACGCCGGCCACCGTCACGGTCGAGGTCACCTAGCCAGCCCGCGGTCGAGGACCGCGACGAGCTGAGCGAAGCTGTCGTCCACGTCCAGCGGAAGGCCGAAGCCGTCGGCCGCCTCGAGTGCGGCGAAGCCGTGCAGCGCCGCCCGCACGACGCGCGTGGCGTGGACCGCGTCGTCGCCCTCGAGGCCGTAGCCACGGAGGACGGCCCGGAACACGTCGACCACCCTCGCCGCCGCGCTCTCGTCGATGTCCGCCGCCCGCTGCATGGCCGCGTACGTGCCGGGGTGCTCGCGGGCGTACGCGCGGTAGACCTCGGCGACCGCCGCCAACGCCTCCCCGCGCGCCCGGCCGGCCGCCGCCGCTTGGAGCGCGTCCGCCAGCTCGAGCGCGCCGCGGGCGGCGAGCCGGGCACGCAGGTCGCCCAGCCCGCCGACATGCGCGTACAGGGACGGCGGCCGGACGCCGAGGCCTGACGCGACCCGCGCCAGCGTGACCGCCTCCAGCCCCTCGGTGTCGGCCAGGGCCGCCGCCGCGTCCACCACGGCGCCGGCGTCGAGCCCGGCGCGCGGCATCAGCTCGCGCGAGCGATCGCCGCGTCCATCGCCGCTCCCGGCTGCCGCAGCGCCGGGCCGTGGCCCACGACCAGCACGGAGGGGTCGAGGGCTCGCAGCGTGCGCGCCGAGTCGAGCGTCTTCGCGCGGTCCCAGGTCGCCATCGCGGCCAGCGGGAAGCGCAGGTTGAAGTGGCTGGTGACCTCTGGCCGCCCGACGGTCGTGAAGGTGTCGGCCGCGATCACGCTGCGGTCGCGGGTGTCGAGGAACGCGACGTGGCCGGGCGTGTGGCCGGGGTTGGGGATCACCTCGAGGCTCCCGACGCGGTCGCCGCCGGTCAGCCGCACGTCCGGCACGGTCTTCAGCTTCGGCCAGCCGCCGGGGAGCTTGCCCTCGACGACGGTCTCGCCGGCGTGGATGCGGGCGTCGAGCTCGGGCATGAGGACCTGCACCGAGTCGCCGAGCCGCTCCTTGAGCTGGTCGAGCGAGCCGACGTGGTCGCCGTGGCCATGGGTGAGCGCGATCCGGCGGATCGCCCCGCCCGCGGCGCGCGCGGCGTCGATCAGGGCGTCCGCCTGACCGCCGAGCGTGGTGTCGACGAGCGTGAAGCCGTCGTCCTCGCGCACGAGGTACGCGTTGACGAGGCGCAGGCGGGTGAGCTGGGTGAGGTTCTCGGTGACGGGACGGGCGTTCATGGCTCCTCGTTTCCTAGTGGCATTAGGTTTATACCTAATGTCCGTAGGAAGTTCAAGCAGCCATGTGAACGCGCACGACGGTGCCGTCGGCACCGGAGCGCACCTGCACCAGGTCGCACAACTGGTGCGTCAGCCAGATCCCGCGCCCTGTTGCCGCGTCCAGCGCCGCGCGGCGCCGGCCGACGAGCGGGTTGGTGATCCGGCCCCGGTCGCGGACCTCGCAGACGAACGAGCCGTCCTCGCTCCAGCTGCGCAGGACGCCGTGGCCGCCGCCGTGCACGATGCTGTTGGCGGCCGCCTCGTTGACGGCGAGCACGAGGTCGGCGGTACGGCTGCGGGAGAGCCCCGCGCGAGCGGCCCAGGCGGTCACGGTGTTGCGGACCTCTTCGAGGCTGTCGGCGTCGAACGCCGACGACGCGGCCGGTGCGGTCGGCGCGGGCAGCGGCGTCTCGAACGGGGACAGGAGCCGCTCGGAGCCGCGGTACTGGGCGCTCTCCCGCGCGTCGACCACCGGGTGGCTGCACCGCGCCTCGTGCAGCGCGCCCTCGGCGAGCGCCGCGGCGTCGTAGGGGCACAGCAGCCGGAACGACGGCGTCCCGGCGAAGGCCAGGTTGAGCAGCGACTCGTGGAGCTGGCACTCGACCAGCTCGGCGGCGCCGCGGCCCGCCCACACAGGCTCGCCGATGCCGCGGATCGGCTGGTCCGGGTGGGCCTCCACGAAGTCCCACCACGCCGAGATGATGCGGCCCGGGTTGCGGCCGAGGACCGACATGTCGGCGAACTCGACGGCGTCCGCCTGCGAGCCGAGCGCGGCGCGCAGCCGGGCGATCTTCGCAGCGCTGACGGCGACCAGCATCGGCTCGCCCGCCTCGAGGCCCTCGCGCAGGAACGGCAGCGTGCCGTCGAGAAAGCCGTCGACACCCTCGTAGAAGAGAGCTTCGTGCTCGAAGGTGTCGATCGTCACGGCCATCGTCGCCCGCCCGCGTGTGCGCGCTCACCGAGCGTAGCGCGACCCCCGGCAGCCGGGATAGGCGGGCTAGCCGTACACCCCGACTCAGTCCGGGAACAGACCGGCGTAGGCGTTGAGCGCCGGCTGGCCCCCCAGGTGCGCGTAGAGGACGGTCGCGCCGCGGTCGATCTCGCCGCTGTCGACGAGGTCGACCATGCCCGCCATCGACTTCCCCTCGTACACCGGGTCGGTGATCATGCCCTCGAGCCGCGCCGCCAGTCGCATGGCCTCGAGCGTCTGCTCGTCGGGGATCCCGTACGTGCCGGCGTGGTAGCGCTCGTCGAGCTTGATCTCGTCGTCGCGCAGCTCGCGGTCGAGGCCGATCAGCTCGGCCGTCGCGCGGGCGATCCGGGCGACCTGCTCGCGCGTCTCGGCCGGGCGGGCCGACCCGTCGATCCCGAGCACCCGCCGCTCCCGCCCGCCCAGCGCCGCGAACCCGGCCACCATGCCGGCCTGGGTGCTGCCGGTGACCGAGCAGACCACGATCGTGTCGAAGAACACGCCGAGCTCGCGCTCCTGCGCCTCGACCTCACGGGCCCAGCTCGCGAAGCCGAGGCCGCCGAGCCGGTGGTCCGACGCACCGGCCGGGATCGCGTATGGCGTGCCGCCGGCGGCCTCGACGTCGGCCAGCGCCTGCTCCCAGCTCTCCTTGAAGCCGATCCCGAAGCCGGCGCGGACGAGCCGCACGTCGGCCCCCATGAGCCGGCTGAGAAGGATGTTGCCCACGCGGTCGTAGGTCACGTCGGGCCAGTCGACCCAGCTCTCCTGCACGAGCACGCACGCCATCCCGGTGCGCGCGGCGGCGGCGGCCACCTGCCGCGTGTGGTTGGATTGCACGCCGCCGATCGAGACCAGCGTGTCACAGCCCTGAGCGCGGGCGTCGGCGACGAGGTACTCGAGCTTGCGGGTCTTGTTGCCGCCGTACGCGAGGCCGCTGTTGCAGTCGTCGCGCTTGGCCCACAGCCGGGCGCCGCCGAGGTGCGCGGTCAGCCGCTCGAGCTCGTGGACGGGAGAGGGCCCGAAGAGGAGCGGGTGCCGCGGGAACGCGTCGAGGTTCATGCAGCGGAGACTATGCGGGGCCGGCCCGAAGGCCGGCCCCGCGTCCGCCTCTACGGCGCGTACTTGAAGATCCGGAGCCCGCGATCGCGGTCGGAGCCCAGGATGTACTGCTGGTTGCCGAGCTTGTGGACCTCGACGCCCCAGTAGTTGGAGCCGCCGGCCTCCACGAAGGCGCCGACCTCCTTCAGGCCGGAGTCGTTGTAGCTCAGCACGCGCATGCCGAGCGCGTAATGCGAGACGTACACGAGCCGCTTGGCCGGATCCGTGGCGACCTCGTGGACCGTCATGTCGCCGAAGTCGTCGGCGAACGACTCGTTCTGGCCCTCCTCCGGCGCGTAGAAGTCGACCTCCTGCATCTTCGCGCCCTCGCGGAGGTCGGTGCGGTACATGTGCGTGTAGCCCCAGCCGTCGAAGACGGCCGAGACGTCGATGGGCACCGACGGCCCCGCCGGCGTGGCCGTGCCGCCGCCGTCCGCGTCGGTCTCGCACGTGTAGTCCGCGGCCGGCTCGACGCCGAGCAGCCGGAACCCGTCCTTGCGCGACACGAAGATCGCCGGCGTGGTGGCCGAAGAGGCCAGCATCGTGACGAGCGTCTCGCAGCCGTCCGTCCCGGTCCGGTTGAACACGACCAGGCCCTTGTAGCCCGCGGCCTCGATGTTGTTCAGCTTGACCTGGAAGTCGCACACGCCGCGCTCGACGACCGCGATCAGGTCGCCGCCCGCGGGGGCGACCGGGTCACAGCCGAGGCCGAGGAAGCGGGTGTTCCCGGTCAGCGGGTTGTCCCTGTCGACGGTCTTGGTGTCCGACCCCTGGATCGCGGTGAACGTCCGCCCGGCCGAGGGGCCGCCCGTGAACGTGGCCTGGACCCGGAAGGGGCCGAAGTCCTCGTCCGTCGCGAAGAAGTACTTGTTGTCGAACGTGAACTCCGCCTCGTGGGCGTTGCCCTCGGGCGTGATCGTCTGGCCCTTCTCGAGCCGGGCCGGGTCGGCCGCCGCGAAGTCGGTGTCCGACAGCGGCTTGGGGCTGGCCGGGTTGCTGACGTCGAGCGTCACGTACCCGCCGTCCCAGTAGGACATGAGCATGATGTCCCGGCCGTTGATGTGCTTGACGACCATGTCGTGGCTGAAGACCGCGTCGCCATGCGGCCGGTTGGGGCCGGTCTGGGCGAACTGATCGAGGTTGGTCTCGGAGACGATCTGCGGCTTGCTCGGGTTCGAGATGTCGAGGATGTCGACGTCGGGCTCCTCGAGGTCATCGACCAGCACGACGTAGACCTTCCCGGTCTTGGCACCCGACGCGGTGCGCTGCTCCCAGGCGAAGGCCGAGTGCGTCTCGTTGGCCTTCGTCTGCGGCACGCCGTTGCTCTGGGAGCCGTCCCTCTTGGTGAAGTCGCCGGCGCCCTCGACCAGCTTCTTCGGCTGGTTGGGGTTGGTCACGTCGACCAGCGAGATGCCGCCGACGCCGTTCGTGGTCCCCGGGCACCACTCGTTCTGGTAGACGAGCAGGTCGCCCTTGAAGGCCGGCGTGTTGAGCGTCACGACCTGCGAGCCCTCGCCCGAGAATGTGTCGACGTGGCTCGGAATGTAAGCCCCGGCCTTCGGGCTCGCCGGGTTGCTGATGTCGACGACCTGCACGCCGCCGCGCCCGCACGCGGGCTCGTAGAACATCGTCAGATAGGCGTAGTTGCCCTTGGCCGACACGTCGGCCACGCGGCCCTCGCCCCCGAGCTTGCCGCCGAGATCGAAGCGGCCGACGAGATCGAGCCCCTCCTCGCGCGGCAGCACGGTCTGTCGACCCGCCTCGGCGCCCGCGGCGCCGTGCGAGTTCCAGTGGACCGTCTTGCCGGAGTTGATCCAGCTGTCGTCGGTCACGTTGTTGTCCATCGGATGCGCGCCGGCGGTCCCCGCGGCGAGCACGAGCGTGCCCGCCGCGACCGTGGCCGCGCAGGCAGCGATGCGTCCCTTCACCTATCCCCCCTCATCAATTGGGCCAGACTTGGGGTGGCAGGGTAGCCATGCGAGGATGCCCTGACAAGTGGAGCACCGCAGGCTTGGAGACTCGGACCTCGAGGTCTCCGTCATCGCGCTCGGCTCCTGGCTCACCTACTCGGGCGGGGTCGGGCGCGAGCAGACGGAGGCATGCACGCGCGCGGCCTTCGACGCCGGCATCACGTTCTTCGACACCGCGAACGTCTACGGCCGCGGCGCGGCGGAGCGGGCGTGGGGCGAGATCCTCTCCGGCTACCCGCGCGACTCGTACACGCTGGCCACCAAGGTCTACTTCCCGATGTCGCGCCGCGACCGCGGGCTCTCGCGCGCCCAGATCCTCAAGCAGATCGACGCGTCGCTCGAGCGCCTCCAGACCGAGTACGTCGACCTCTACCAGTGCCACCGCTACGACGACGACACGCCGCTCGAGGAGACGATGCAGGCGCTGACCGAGGTCGTGGACGCCGGCAAGGCCCGCTACATCGGCTTCAGCGAGTGGCCGCCGGAGCGGATCCGCGAGGCGCTGGCGATGCCTGGCGTGGCCAAGTTCGTCTCCAGCCAGCCGCAGTACTCGGCGCTGTGGCGCGAGCCCGAGGCCGAGGTCATCCCGCTCTCGGCCGAGAGCGGGATCTCGCAGGTCGTCTGGTCGCCGCTCGCCCAGGGCGTGCTAACGGGCCAGTACCGCCCGGGCGAGCCCCCGCCGGCCGGCTCGCGCGCGACGTCGAGGGCGATGAGCCGCTTCATCGGCCGCTGGCTCGACGACGCGATGCTCGAGGCGGTCCAGCGCCTGCGCCCGGTGGCCGACCAGGCCGGCCTCACGATGTCCCAGCTCGCGCTGGCGTGGGTGCTGCGGCAGGAGAATGTCGCGGCGGCGATCATCGGCGCCTCGCGACCCGAGCAGGTGCACGAGAACGCGGCCGCCGCCGGGGTGACGCTGAGCGACGACACGCTGGGGGCGATCGACGACGCACTGGGCTCCGTCGCGATGCGCTAGAACAGCGGCGGCGTCACCACGAGCGGCTCGATCCGCCAGCCCCCGCCCGGGGCGGCGGTGGCGTGCCAGAGCTCGTCGAAGCCCTCCTCGGGTGTGGGCCGGATGAGCCGGCGCGCGGTGCCGACGACGCCGCTGATCGGCACGCGCGCGCGGCCGGCCCGCTCGGCGTTGCGGCCGAGGGCCTCGGCGGGGTCGACCTCGACGAGGTAGCCGACCGTGCGGAACCCCGCCTCGCGCGCGGGCGCGAGGTACCTGCGGCGCTCGGCCGGCGTCGGGTTCGTGTTGTCGACCACGAACGGCTGCCGCGTCTCGAGGCACACGGCCACGAACGCCGCCTCGCGGTGGCGGGTCCGGAGCAGGTCCATGCTCACGCGCACGTGCGTGGCGAGGAAGCGGTCGCGGTAGAGCGTGGTCTTGCCGCTGCCCTGGACGCCGCAGAGGACGATCGCCTCCATGGGGATAGTCTGGGCCATGGCCGCGGGGTCGCCGCTCAGGCAGTCGGAGGTCATGGCCGCCATGTCGCTCGCCACCGACCTCGGCATGGCCCAGCCGATGGAGCAGGGGCTCGGGATCTGCCTGCTGGCCGTGCGCTTCGGGGAGGAGCTCGGCCTGGCAGACGCGGAGCTTCAGCGCATCTTCGACACCGCGCTGCTGCGGCACGTGGGCTGCACGGCGGAGGCGGCGGCGTTCGCCGAGATCATGGGCGACGAGCTCGTCGCGCGCAGCCGCGGCGGCTCGTTCGTCGACTGGGCCCGCCCCACGGCGGCGTTCGGCTACGTCGCCGGGCAGATCGTCCGCACGCACACGCCCTTGCGAGCGGCGTCCCGGCTCGCGCGGCTTCCGGCGGCGATGGCGGCATGCGCGCGGGCGCGGTCGCCGTGTGCGAGGTCGCGGGCCTGCTCGCGCAGCGGCTCGGAATGGACGAGACGACGCGCAGGGAGCTCGTGACCGTCTACGAGCGCTGGGATGGCAAGGGCTTCCCCGGGCGCCTGGCGGGCGAGCGGATCCCGCTCACCGGGCGCGTGGTCCAAGCTCGCCGATGCGGCGCGCATGTTCGCGCAGGCCGAGGGACCGGACGCGGCGGTCGCGGTCCTTCGACGGCGCTCGGGGACGGCGTACGACCCCGCGCTCGTCGAGCGGTTCTGCCGCGTCGCCGACCGGCTGCTCGGCTCGCTGGACGAGGCCTCGCTATGGGAGCGCACCCTCGCCGCTGAGCCATGCCCGCGCGCGTCGATGGTGGGACCGGAGGCCGACGCCGCCCTGCGGGCGGTCGGGGAGTTCGCTGACCTCAAGTCCTCGTACACCGTCGGGCACTCCAGCGGCGTCGCCGAACTCGCGTCGGCCGCAGCGCGCGCCACCGGGCTCCCTGCGGACGAC
This sequence comes from Solirubrobacteraceae bacterium, assembly GCA_035717845.1. Classification (GTDB taxonomy): domain Bacteria; phylum Actinomycetota; class Thermoleophilia; order Solirubrobacterales; family Solirubrobacteraceae; genus DASSUW01. The sequence goes on along the minus strand of DASTIC010000185.1, from coordinate 6,312 downwards.
GTGCGCTGGGCCGGCTGGGTGCACGACATCGGGCGCGTGGGCGTGTCCTCGCGGGTCTGGGAGAAGCCGGGGCCGCTGACCCACGGGGAGCGCGAGCAGGTCCGGCTCCATCCGTATCTGACCGAGCGCGTGCTCGCGCGTCCCGCCCGGCTGGCAGAGCTCGGACGTCTGGCGGCGGCGCACCACGAGCGGCTCGACGGCTCCGGCTACCACCGCTGCGTTCCCGCCGCGATGCTCTCCCCGGCAGCGCGGCTGCTCGCCGCCGCCGACGCGTACCGGGCGATGACCGAGCCGCGGCCGCACCGTCCGGCGCTGCCCGCCGAAGCTGCGGCCGGCATGCTGCGAGGCGAGGTGCGCGGCGGGCGGCTCGACGGCGACGCAGTCGACGCGGTCCTGGCCGCCGCCGGACACGCGATGCCCCGCCGCCGCGAGCACGTGGCCGGGCTCACGGCGCGTGAGCTCGAGGTCCTGCGGCTGCTGGCACGCGGCCAGTCGATCCGCGAGATCGCCGCGACGCTCGTCATCGCCCCCAAGACGGCGGACGCTCACATCCAGCACATCTACGCGAAGATCGGCGTCTCCACCCGCGCGGCGGCGACCATGTTCGCGATGCAAAACGACCTCGTCGACTGAAAGATCGGGAGAGCTCCCGATGCCCCCGAGGCGCGCTCCGACGATGCTCGCGGCATGAACGCCACCGACATCGTCACCACCATGCTGAAGCACAGCGACGAGGGCGACTTCGATGCCTTCCGCGCACTGCTCGACCCGAGCTGCGAGTGGGTCAACCCAGTGATCAAGGCCGAGGGTGCCGACGAGATCGCGGCGAACCTCGCGGGATTCTCGGACGCCTATTCACAGCGCCGTCACGACGCGTCGCTCACGGTCGAGTCGGGCGAGACCGTCGCGGTGGAAGGCGTGTGGAGCGCAACACACGAGAGCGGCGCCACCGTTCGCACGCCGTTCGCCGCCATGATCCAGGTCCGCGGCGGGCGGGTCGCCGCCGTACGGGTGTACCTCGACACGGCCGCCTTCGCAGCGCAACTGGGCGCCACGGCCACGGCATGATCTTGCTCCGCCGCGACGTCTTCGTGCGCCGACCGCCCGAGGCGGTCTTCGACTTCCTCGCCGACCCGCGCAACGAGGAGCGCTGGAACCCGAACGTGATCCGGATCGTCCCGCTGTCGCCCGGCACCTTCGAGGGCACCTACCGGCGGGGAGGGCGCATGCACTTCGAGCTGACCGAGTACGACCGGCCGCACCGGCTCGTGTTCCGCGGCGGCGGCCGCCAGATGCGGCTCGTCGCCACGGTCGAGGTGGCTCCCGCAGACGGCGGCGCCATCGTCGAGATGCGCGCCGACATGCGTCCTCGGGGTCCTTTCCGGCTGCTGACACCGGCGCTGCGGCCGATCGCCGAGCACCAGTACGCCGGCGTCGCGCAGCGCTTCCGAGCAGTGATCGAGGAAGAGCGATGACGGCTGCGGCGACGCTCTACCGGCGCGCGCCTACCGGTATCGGGATCGCCCGGATCGAGGGCGGCCGGATCGCCGAGGCATGGGCTGCCTATGACGCGCTCGGCCTGCTCCAGCAGCTTGGTGTCGGGCCGGGCTGATCGCGCACACTGGGGGATTCCCTGATGCGGCGTTCCGGTCGCCCCGGGCAAAGTGGTTGCATGTACAAGTTCCCCCTCCTGGCGGTGGTCCTCACCGCCCTCCTCGCGGTCGCCGTCTCCCCAGCGGCCGCCCACACGCGCAGCACCACGGTCAAGTTGCCGGCGGAGTTCGCGCTCCCCAACGACGCGGTGCTCGGCCCCGACGGCGCCATGTGGGTCACCGACAGCAGCCTCGGCCGCATCTGGCGGATCGGCAGCAAGCAGAAGAAGATCCGCTCGTACGAGCTGGGCCAGCAGCCGACCGGCATCACCACCGGGCACGGCTCGATGTGGGTCGCCGACGCCGGCGGTGACGCGATCCACCGCGTCGAGACCGACGGCTCGTCCGTCCGCTACCCGCTCGCCGACGGCAGCTTCCCGACCAGCATCGTCAAGGGGCCCGACGGCGCCCTGTGGTTCACGGAGGCCCACGGCGACGCCATCGGCCGCCTCGCCCTCGACGGCACCGTGACCGAGTACCCGCTCCCCACCGCGGACGCGTTCGCGGGCGACATCGAGGTCGGCCCCGACGGCGCGCTGTGGTTCAGCGAGGCCGGCGGCAACAACGTCGGCCGCATCACCACCGGCGGCCAGCTCACCGAGTACCCCGTGCCGGGCGCCGACCCGCTGCCCGGGCCGATCGTCGCGGGCGCCGACGGCGCGCTCTACCTCGGCGAGCGCAACGACAACGTCATCAGCCGGTTCACGACCGACGGCGTGTTCACCGACGAGTACGCGCTCCCGCGCGAGAACGCCGATCCGCTGGCGATGGTGGCCGGCCGCGACGGCGCGCTGCTGATCTCTGAGAGCTCGAGCGGCTTCGTCTCGCGGATGACGCTCGACGGCCGGTTCACCGACAAGTACAGGATCCGCGGCGGCTTCAACGACGGCGTCGCGCTCGGTCGCGACACCGCGCTCTGGGTGCTCCAGGGCAGCCTCGGGCAGCTGACCCGGCTGGATCTGGACCGCTAGCCGGACCCCTCGCGCGCTACACCCCGATGTCCTCGTTCCAGACATCGGGGTGGCGCGCGATGAATCCCTGGAGCAGGTCGACGCACGCCTGCGAGTCGAGGTCCACGACCGTGACCCCGCTCTCGCGCAGCCAGTCGACGCCGCCCTGGAAGGTGCGCGACTCGCCGACCACCACCGTGCCGATCCCGAACTGGCGGATGAGCCCGGAGCAGTACCAGCACGGGGCGAGGGTCGTGACCATCGTCGTGTCGCGATAGGACCGCCGGCGGCCGGCGTTGCGAAACGCCTCGGTCTCGCCGTGCGCCGACGGGTCGCCGCGCTGCACGCGCTGGTTGTGGCCACGGCCGAGCAGCGCGCCGGAGGCGTCGAACAGCGCGCCGCCGATCGGCACGCCTCCTTCCTCGAGCCCGGCACGCGCCTCCTCGAGCGCGACGGCGAGCATCGCGTGGTGGTCGGTCACGACACACCCGCGTCGTGGGCGAGGCGCGCGATCTGCACGCGGTTGTCGAGCTCGAGCAGCTCGCGCGCGCGGGTGCGACGGGCCGTCGGCATCGTCCGGCTCCAGCGAGCCGAGCTCAAGTGAGCGTGGCCAGCACCGCCGCCTCGATGCGGTCCTCCCCCGGAAGGGCCGCAGACTCGAGGTTCTTGGCGTAAGGGAGCGGCACCTCGGCCATGCCCACCCGCTCGACCGGCGCGTCGAGCTCGTCGAAGCACGCCTTCTGGATGCGGGCGGCGAGCTCGGCGGTCACGCCGTAGGAGGGCCAGCCCTCCTCCACGCACACGACGCGGTTGGTCTTGGCCACCGAGGCGGCGACCGTCTCGACGTCGAGCGGGCGCAGGGAGCGCAGGTCGATGACCTCGGCGTCGACGCCGTGGTCGGCGGCCAGCTTCTCGGCCACGTGCAGCGCCCGGACGGTGGCGAACGAGTGGGCGACGAGCGTGATGTCGGAGCCGGTGCGCGCCACGTTGGCGCGCCCGATCGGCGTGATGAACTCGGGGTCGAGCGGGACCTCGCCCTTCTCCTTGTAGATCGGGAGGTTCTCCACCACGAGGACCGGGTCGTCATCGCGGATCGCCGCCTTCAGCAGGCCCTTGGCGTCGGCCGGCGTGGCCGGCGCGACGACCTTCAGGCCCGGCGTGCCCGCGAACCAGGCCTCGAGCGACTGCGAGTGCTGGGCCGTCAGCTGGTTGCCCGCGCCGTTGGGCGTGCGGATCACCATCGGGCAGCCGACCTCGCCGCCGAACATGGTGCGGACCTTCGCGGCGTGGTTGACCACCTGGTCCATGGCGACGAGCAGGAAGTTGATGGTCATGATCTCGACGATCGGGCGCTCGCCGCCCATCGCCGCGCCGACCGCGGCGCCGACGAAGCCCTCCTCGGAGATCGGCGTATCGCGGATCCGCTCCTCGCCGAACTCCTCCATCAGGCCGGCCGTGACCTTGTAGGAGCCCTCGAAGACGCCGACCTCCTCGCCCATGACGAACACCCGCTCGTCGCGCTTGAGCTCCTCGCGCATCGCGAGGCGCAGCGCCTCGCGGTAGGTCATCCGCTGCGTGCCGGTGGTCTCGGCAACCGCAGTCATGAGCCAAGGCCTCCGTTGAACACGAGCTCCTCCTCGCCGAACGGGCTGCCGGGCCGCATGCGCGAGAACTGGCCGCCGCTGCCGGGGGCGTAGACGCTGCGGGCGAGCTCCGAGACCTGCGGCTCAGGGCTCGCGTCGGCGAAGGCGACCGCCTCGGCCACGCGGGCGTCGGCGTCGCGATCCACGGCGTCGAGCTCCTCGTCGGAGACGCCCTGCTCGCGCAGCGTGGCCCTCAGGCGGGTGATCGGGTCGTTCGCCTGGCGGGCGACGATCTCCTCCTTGGAGCGGTACGCGAGCCCGGCGTCAGCTACCGAGTGTCCGCGGTAGCGGTAGGTGACGGCCTCGAGCACGGCCGGCTCGCGCTCCTCGCGGGCGCGACGCAGGAGCCGGCTGGAGGCTTCCACGACGGCGTCGAGGTCGTCGCCGTCGATCCGCTCGCCGTGCATCCGGAACGCCGACGCGCGGCGGTAGACGCACGGCTCGGCCGACGCTCGCTCGACGCTCGTGCCCATGCCGTAGCCGTTGTTGACGACCAGGAAGACGATCGGCAGCTTCCACAGCGCCGCGAGGTTGAGCGACTCGTGCCATGCGCCCATGTTCACGGCGCCGTCGCCGAGCTCGCAGACCACGGCCTGCTCCTTGCCGCGGCGGACCATGGCGAGCGCCAGGCCGGTGGCGACCGGCAGCTGGCCGGCCACGATGCCCCAGCCGCCGTAGAAGCCGCGGTCGACGTCGAGCAGGTGCATCGAGCCGCCGCGGCCGTGCGCGCAGCCGTCGGCGCGGCCGAACAGCTCCGCCATCACAGCCTCCGGCGATACCCCGCGGGCGAGCGCGAAGCCGTGGCAGCGATAACCGGTGACGAGCTGGTCCGCCTCCTGCATCGTGTGCACGAGGCCGACGGTGGCGGCCTCCTGGCCGGACGAGAGGTGGCAGTAGCCGCCGATCTTGGCGGCCTTGTACTGGCGCTCGGACTCGGTCTCGAACACCCGGATGAGCACCATCTGCTCGTACAGGCGGCGCAGGTCGGTCGGCGAGAGGGTCGCCGTGGGGTCCATCGTCGTCACGCGATCTCCTCCGCTTCGAAGTAGTCGGGGTGCTGGGCGCGGATGGCGGGCAGCGTCGAGAGCACCATCCGCAGGTGGTGCCGCAGCGCTTCCTCGGCCGCGTCCGGATCGTGGTCGGCGACCGCCGACACCACCGCGCGGTGCTCGGCGATCATCTCCATCAGGTAGCCGGGCTCGGGCAGGCTGAGCCGCCGGATCCGGTTCAGGTGGCCCTTGGCGCGCTGGCTCAGCGACCACGCGATCTCGTGTCCGCTGAGGTCGCACAGGGCGTGGTGCAGCTCGTCGTCGAGGACGTAGAAGCGGTCGTAGTCCGCGGCCTCGCGGGCGGCCTCCTGGCGGCGGATGATCGCCTCCAGGTCGGTCAGGTCCTCGTCGCGGGCGCGCAGGGCGGCGCCGCGGACGGCGGAGCACTCCAGCGCCTCGCGCACGAACTGGGCGTCGCTGACCGCGCTCTCGCTGATCCGGGTCACGAACGTGCCGAGTTGCGGCACGATCTCCACCAGCCGCTCGTCCCGCAGCCGCTGGAGCGCCTCGCGGATCGGCGTGCGGCTGACGCCCAGCAGCGCCGCGAGCTCGTTCTCGGAGAGCTGGCGGCCGGGAGCCAGGGCGGCGGACACGATCCCGTCGCGCAGCGCGAGGTACACCTGCGCGCGGGCGGGGCCGCGACGGGAGCGGGTGGCAGCGGGAAGCAACGCCTCCATTCCCTTGGATACTTGCATACCAGGTCTCAAGCGTCGTTAAGGCCTCTTCCAGACCAGACGGTCGGGGGGCGCAGGCGAACGTCAAAGGCGGCATTGAGGGAGGAGTCCGATTGCGGTGATTGCTCACTTGACGGCGAATATCGCCGTCGAGTCGACACTCGCCGCCCCGGTCCCCCTTCAATGCCGCTGTTGACGTTGCCTCGCAGCGATGATTCGCTAGACTAATTAGCCGTGCGAACGAATTCTGAGACCGACCTCGCCGGCCACCTGCGCATCACCATCGCGCGCGCGGCTCGGCGGCTGCGCCAGGAGGCGGGGACGGAGCTGTCGCCGTCGCTGAC
>DASTIC010000184.1:0-25447 GCA_035717845.1 Solirubrobacteraceae bacterium | reverse complement strand
CATGCTGGGGCGTGCGGCGAGGATGACCAGGTTGCCGGGCTGGAAGCCGCCGGTGATCGCGTCGAGGTCGTCGAACCCCGACGGGGTGCCGGTGATCGCCTTGCCCTCGCGGGAGAGCCGCTCGAGCTTCTCGAGCTCGCTCGACAGCAGGTCGCCGATCGGCAGGAAGTCCTTGCGGCTGTCCTCGTGCGCGACCTCGAGGATGGCGCGCTCGGCCATGTCGACGAGGTCGCGCGGGAGGGCCTCGTGGCTGTGCACGCGCGCCTGGATGTCGTAGGAGGCGCGCAGCAGCCGGCGGAGCATCGCGTTGTCGCGAACGATGCGCGCGTACTGGCGCACGTTGCCGACGGCGGGCACGGACCCGGCGAGGAGGTCGATCGCCGCGCGGCCGCCGACCGCCTCGAGGTCGCCGGCCTGCTTGAGGTGCTCGACCAGCGTCAGCGCGTCGACCGGCTCGCCGAGCGTGTGCAGGTCGAGCATCGCCTTGTAGATGCGCCCGTGGCCCTCGCGGTAGAAGTCGTCCGGGTGCAGGCGCTCGTCGATGATCAGCGCCGGCAGCGCGGTGTCCGAGAGCAGCACGGCGCCGAGCACCGACTGCTCGGCCTCGAGGTTCTGGGGCGGCGCCATCGGCGCGCCGTCGTAGCCGTGGCGCGGCGCGCCGCCGGAAGGAGACGAGTGGCCGTTGGTGCGGTCGGGCGCGCTCATGGGGCGGCCGAGTCTAGGCGGGCGTCCGGTCGCCCCGAACCGCCTCCGCCACTCCACCCTGCTCTCTCCGCAGACTTGTCACACGCGCTCCGCAGAACCGGCACGAAGCCGGGCGAAGGCGTCGCAGGCGGGCGGCGCTACTTCTGCTCGGTGACCATCGTCTTGACGGTCGCCGTGACGCCGGGGGCGACCTCGACCTCGACCATCCGCGTGCCGACCGTGCGGATCGGCTCGTCGAGGCGGATGTCGCGCCGGTCGATGGTGATGCTGCGGGCGTCCTTGATCGCGTCCGCGATGTCCTGCGAGGTGACGGACCCGAAGAGGCGGCCGTCCTCGCCGGCCTGGTGCGCGATCGTCAGGACCGTGCGGTTGAGCGTGTCGGCCGTGTCGCGGGCCTTGGTGGCGGCGTCGGCGACGGCGCGGTCGGCGGCCTCGCGGCGGCGGGTCGCCGCGGCGATGGAGCCCTTCGTCGCCGGCTCGGCGAGCTTGCGGGGGAGCAGGAAGTTGCGCAGGTAGCCCTTCGAGACGTCGACGACCTGACCGCGCTCGCCGAGCTGCTCCACGTCCTGGAGGAGAATCGCCTGCGGCATGGTGGTCTAGCGCTCCCGGTCGCGATCCCGGTCACGCCCGCCGCGCTCGCCGCGCTCGCGGTCGTCGCGGGACTCGCGCGTGTCGCCCACGTAGGGCAGCAGGGCGAGCTCGCGGGCGCGCTTCACGGCCGTGGCGATCTGGTTCTGATGCCGGCGGCACGCGCCCGTGATGCGGCGCGACCGGATCTTGCCGCGGTCCGAGATGAACTTCCGCAGCGTCGTGATGTCCTTGTAGTCGACGAACTCGACCTTGTCGCGGCAGTACGGGCAGGACTTGCGGCGCCCGCTGCCGGGGCCGCCCTTCCGATCACGCCGGCGCGTAGGCCGGCTGCGCTGCTTTGCCACGTTCGAAGACCTCTCTTGACTGCCTTGAGCTCAGAACCGGCGCAACAGGTTAGCGGGCGGGACGCGGCGCCCTCGCTTCGAGGGCGCCGCCGCCCGGCATGTCGATCGAGTGGCGTTCCCTAGAACGGGATGTCGTCGTCGCCCGCGCTGCTGCTGCCGCTGCCGCCGGAGGGCGTGCCGGCGGGCTCGAAGTCGCGCGTGTCGGCCGGGACGTCGGACCGCGGGGTGAACCCGTTGCCGGCGCCACCGCCGTCCTCACGGCCTCCGAGGAACTGAACGGAGTCGGCGATGATCTCGACGGCCTGGCGCTTGTTGCCGTTCTGGTCCTCCCACTCGCGCCACTCGAGGCGGCCGTCGATGGCGACGGGCCGACCCTTGGCGAGGAAGCGCGCGCAGTTCTCGCCCTGCGCGCCCCAGACCGTGACGTCGAAGTAGTTGGCCTTGTCGGTCCACTCGCCGCTGGCGTCCCTGCGCCGCGTGTTGGTGGCGATCCGCAGGCTGCAGACGGACGTGCCGCCCGACGTGGAGCGAAGCTCGGGGTCGCGCGTGAGGTTGCCTGTGAGTACGACCCGGTTGATGTTGGTGGCGGCCACGAGGGCTCCTTTCGGCTGCTCAGGCTCTCGAAACTTGGGTGGATGCCGAGTCTAGGGGTGGGGTCGGCGGCTTCGGCCCTACCGCCGCATGTTGCGACGATTAATTGGCACTTCCGTCACGAAGCGCGTGTGGTGCGGGGCGGCCGAGGGGCCGCGAGGCGTCAGGCCGACTCGTCGACGACGTCGTCGTCGGCTGCCGCCGCGGGGGCGGCGGCGGCGACCGCGGCGGGGCGGAGGTCCGGCGGCGGCGGGGTGCCCGGCCGGAGCTTGATGATCCGGAAGCGGAGGATGCCGTCCGTGATCTTCAGGTTGTGGTCGAGCTGCTCGAGCAGCGACGACGGCCCGCGGAACTGGAGCAGGTGGTAGTCCGCCTCTCCATGCTTGCGCACCTCGTAGACCGTCGGGCGGACGCCCCAGTCGTGGCGGCCGACGATCTCGCCGGCGCGATCGACCGCGTCCTCGACGTTCGCGAGGATGGTGTCGCGCCGCTCCTGCTCGATCGTGTTGTCGAGGAGGAGGATGAGGTCGTAGAGCGGGGCTTCGGTCGCCATTGCGGCGGAGGATCCTAGCAATGCGGGGCGAAGCGGCCCGGCCGTTCGCCTACGGCTGCCATGGGACCGGAGCTGCTCCGCCGCATCCGCTGGGGGAACGTCGGCAAGCTCGCGGGAGCGCTCGCCGTCATCGCTGCCGTGGCGGCCTGGCCGCTGCTCGCGCCGCCCGAGCCGGCGCTGCCCGGAGACGCCCCGCGGCCGCTCGACGGCCTGCCCGTTCCGACAGCCACCCCGCCGGCCGAGCTGCTCGTTCCGCGGCCGCCGCGGGCGGCTCGAACAGCGCGCGGCCGCGCCCGGCGGTCGCACGCGGGGAAGACGCGCGAGGAGCCGAAGGAGGCGCGGGCGAGGGACGGCGTGCGGGAGGCGGCGAAGCGCCGGGCGAGGCCGGTTCGCGTGCCGCCACCCGTCACAGGCGACGCTCGGCCGAGGGCGCGACCGGACGACTCGGGCGGTGGCCGGGAGGACGCGGCGGGCGGTCGTGGCGACGACCCAGCCCAGATGGAGTTCGGCTTCGAACGCGACTGAGTGAGGCGGTCGGTGCGGCTGGCGACCGGCAACGGCGCTGGGTAGGGAGGGTGTCAAGCCGGGGGTTCGTGTACTTCGGTGGCGGTCGGAGCGCCCAGATACACCTTTGTGCTCTAGACGCGCATAAACGTGTATCTCGGTGATCGCGGGCTCGTCCAAGTACACCTAAGCCCGCCTTGAGCGGGGAGTTTCGTGTATCTCGGCGAGCCCGCGGGCATCGAAATCCACCTTTGTCCTCTAGACAGGGAGAAAAGTGGATTCGGGTGACCCCGCCCACGCCGAGATGCACCTAATTCCCCGCGCACCCGCCGGCTCCCCAGCCTCCCTACCCAGCCGCTCTTGACGTTCGTCGGCGCGCTACGCCGACGCCGTCGCGCCGCGGGCCTTGGCCCGGATGTCGGCGATCTGCTCGTCGATCCAGTCGCCCGGATCGCGGGAGGTGACGATGTCCTTCAGGCCCTGCGCGCGGCGAGCCCGGGACTCGCTGGACATGGTGAGCGCCGAGAAGATGGCGTCCGCCAGCTCCTGCACGTCGAACGGGTTCACCGACAGGGCGAACTCGCCGAGCTCCTCGTGCGCGCCGGTGTTCTCGCTCAGGATCGAGACCCCGTCGCGCTCGTTGACCAGCGGCCCCTCCTTGGCGACGAGGTTCATCCCGTCGAACATGGCGTTGACCATCATCACGTCGTAGTGCTTGTAGGAGGCCACCGCCTCCTCCAGGTCGTCGCGGAGCTTGAGGTCGATCGGCATCCAGTCCGGCGTCCCGTGCCGGTGGTTCACGACCGCCACCAGCGCCTCGATCTTCTCGAGGTACTCGGCGTACTCGGGCACGTCGGTCCGCGACGGCATGAGCTGGGCCGTGAAGGTGATCCGCTCGACGAACTCGGGGTGCTGCTCGAGGAAGATGTCGAAGGCCGTGAACCCGCGCAGGACGTTCTTCGAGAGGTCCGCGCGGTCCACCCGCAGGATCAGGTACTCCCGCCGCCGCCGCAGCACGCGCTCCTCGAACGATGCGACCTCCGGCCGCCGGGCCACGGCGCGGGTCGCCTCGTAGTCGATCGGCAGCGGGTAGGAGCGCACCCACACGTCGCGGTCCCCGCAGTGCACGACACCGCGCTCCATGTCCACGTCGAGGTCCATGAGATCGCGGCAGCACTGGAGGAAGTTGCGCCGGTAGGAGCGGGTGTGGAAGCCGACGATGTCGTTCGCCAGCAGCCCCTTGTAGATCGCCGATCGGATGTCGCGGGGTAGCACCCGCCACGCGTCCGGCTGCGTCCACGGGATGTGCACGAAGTGGTGCAGGAACACGTCCGGCCGCTCGCGGCGGACCATCTCCGGCAGCGTGTAGAGGTGGTAGTCGTGGACCATCACGACCGGCTCCTCGACGTCGGCGATCTCCTCGAGCACCGCGCGCGCGAGATCGTCGTTGACGACGTTGTAGCCCTCGTGGAACGCCTCGACCTCGTGCCGCCGGATGTCCGGGGCGTTGCTCAGGTCCCACAGGTAGTGCTGGATGAACCAGAGCATCGGGTTGGCGATGATGTTGTAGAAGCGGTCGTAGGCCTCGGGCTCGGAGGCCACGAAGCGGACGTGGTAGGTCCCTCCCTCGGGCCCCTCGACCTCGAACGGGCGGCCGCCGGCGCGCGAGGACTGCTCGACGTCTCCATCGGTCATCGCGGAGGCGATCCAGATCGCGTCGCGATGCGAGGCCAGGCCGGTGAGCGCGGTGACGAGGCCGCCGGTGCCGCGCTTGACCGAGCCGTCGTCCTCGTACGTCACGGGTCCGCGGTTGGAGACGAGAACCAAGGGAGCAGCCACTACAGCACCTCGTGGAAGATCTTCAGGTAGTCCCGAAGGTAGCGGGGAGTGAGGAAGTGCGCGCGCACGTGCTCCTTGCCCGTCCGCCCCAGCGTCTTGCCCAGCGCCGGGTCCTCGAGAATCGCCAGCGTTCGCGTCGCGCATTCCTCTGGGCTGTCGACCAGATAGCCGGACTCCCCGTCGCGCACCTGGAGCGGGATCCCGCCCACGTTGCCGCCGATGAACGGCCGGCCCTTCCACAGCGCCTCGCTTACCGTCAGGCCGAAGCCCTCGCGCGTGCTCTTCTGGATGACCACCTCGGCCAGCGACTGGAACGCGTTGACCTCGATCGCGCCGACGTTGTTGAAGTTGTTGAGGATGTGGATGTCGGCGTCGTCGCCCGCGTGCGCGAGGGTCGAGTTGTAGAAGTCCCAGCCCTCGGGGTCGTCGGACGCCATCGAGCCCACCAGCGCGAGCTGCACGTCCGGCCGCTCGGCCTTCACGAGCCGGTACGCGTCGATCACCCCGAGCGGGTCCTTCCAGGGGTCGAAGCGCGAGACCTGGCAGATCATCGGCCGCGTCACGTCGATGCCGAACTGCCGGCACACGAACGTGGCGTCCTCGATCGAGAGCGCCATGTTCTTCGGCGCCAGCGGATCGATCGCCGGCGGCACGATGTTCACGCCGCCGTCGATCCCGGTCGGCACGTAGCCGTCGACGTGGAAGAGCGACTGGGGATAGCGCTCGATGTAGGGCAGCAGGCGCTCCATGGTCGCGGGGTTGGGCGTCGACACGTCGATGTGGCAGCGCCACACCCACCCGGTCGCCTTCTCCGGCGCGAGCGAGAGGATCGCGGCCGGTTGGGGGTCGTGGACGATGCACACGTCCCACCCGCGGGAGAGCTCGCGCGCGTTCATCTCGTTGTACTGCGCCCAGGTCGCCCACTGCTCCTCGGTGAGGTCCTGCGGGTTGCCCTGGAGCGCGTTGTGCATGATCTTCGTGGCGTTGAAGAACTCCTCGCGCCCGTAGATCACCTGCCACTCGACCTCGAGCCCGACGTCGCGCATCAGCGGCACGAGCGTGTAGAGGATCTCCGACACCCCGCCGCCGAACGCCGTCGCGCTCAGGTGGACCACCCGCCGGCCCTTGAGGGGCTCGGCAAGCTCGCGGATCTCCTCCACCAGGGGTCGACCGACGAGATGCGTGTAATCGGTGAGCGACTTGGCAGCGAGCGCTACAGCTTGCAGCACGCGCGAAACCTACCGCCCGGCGCTGTCGCCAAGCGGGCGCTCGGCGAGCCGGACCTTGATCTCGCGCGTCTCGCCGTCGCGGTGGATCTCGAGCGGGACCTCGCTTCCCGGCTCGAAGGCGGCGATCCGGCTGGCCAGGTCGGCCGAGTCGTCGACCGGGTGGCCGTCGACCTTCGTGATCACGTCGCCGCCGGGCTGGTACTCGGTGGCCTGGAAGACGACCGGGCTACCGCCGCCCCGGATGCCCGCCTCGTCCGCCGGGCCGCCGGAGGTGACCTCCTGGACCCATGCGCCCTTCTGCACGTCGAGGTTGAAGCGGTCGACGAGCTGCGGGAAGAGCCCGACCGAGGACACCCCCAGGTACGCGTAGCGCGCCTCGCCGCTGTCGCGGAGCATGTCGAGCGACCGCTTGACGGCGTCGACGGGGACCGCGAAGCCCACGCCCTCGCCGCCGCCCGAGGTGGTCTTGATCTGCTGGTTGACGCCCACCACGCGGCCCTCGCCGTCGACCAGCGGTCCGCCGGAGTTGCCCGGGTTGATCGCCGCGTCGGTCTGGATCGCGCCCGAGATGCTGAAGTTCTGGTTGAGCGACTGGATCGAGCGGTCGATGGCCGAGATGACGCCGATCGAGAGCGACTGCTTCTCGCCGAACGGCGAGCCGATGGCGGCCACGGGCTCGCCGACCTCGACGCTCGCGCTGTCGCCGAGCGGCAGCGGGCGCAGCTTGAGGCCGTCCGGATCGATGCGCAGCAGCGCGATGTCCGCGTTGGGGTCGGCGCCGACGATCTTGGCGGGCACCTGGTTTCCGTCGGCGAACTCGACGAACACGCTCCGGGCGCGCCGGATGGCACCGCCCTCGCCGGTGGTCACGACGTGCGCGTTGGTGGCGATCTCGCCCTCGCCGTTGAGCACGAAGCCCGAGCCGACGCCGCCGCCCTCGCCGCCGCCGAGCGCGGAGTCGACCCCGCCGGAGCCGAACACCGAGATGACGGTCACGACGCCGGGGGCCTCGCTCTCGTAGATCGCCTTGGGGTCGAAGCCGCCGGACTCGCCGAGCCCCTCGACCACCTCGACGCGGGTCGGCGGCGCCTTGGTGTCGCCGTCCGAACGCGACCCGGTGTCGTCGTCGTCCCCGCCGCCGCAGCCCGCGGCGACCAGCGCCAGGAGCGCCACGAGCAGCGCGAGCAGCCTCATCCGGGCAGCACCAGCGAGAAGGTCGTCGAGCCGGGCATCGAGCGCACCGTCAGGTTTCCCTGCATGCGCTCGGCGAGCTCGCGCGCGATCGCGAGGCCGAGCCCTGCGCCCTGGGCCTGCTCGTTGGAGGTGAAGAACGGCTCGAAGATGTGAGGCATGTTCTGGCGCTTGATCCCGAGGCCCTTGTCGGAGACCTCGAGGCGGACGTGCCCGTTGCGGCGGTCAGCCGAAACCCACACCCCGGTACCCGACGGCGTGTGGACGAGCGCGTTGTCGAGCAGGATACGAAGCACCTGGGCGACACGTTCAGGGTCGCAATCGAGCTCGAGCGGGTCGTGCGGCAGCTCGAGCTGCACCGCCGAATCGTGCTGCTGCGCCGCAGGCGTGAACTCCCCCGCCACCTCGCGAGCGAGCTGGCCGAGGTCGGTCGGCTCGGGCCGCAGCTCGAGCGCGCCGGCTTCGAGCCGCGAGAGGTCGAGCAGCTCGGTCGCGAGCTTGCGCATGCGGTCCACCTGACCGCGCAGCTGGTCGAGGAACTGGCGCCGGGTGTCCTCGTCGAGGTCCTCGTCGGCCAGCAGCTCGAGGAACCCGCCGAGGGAGAAGATCGGCGTGCGCAGCTCGTGTGACGCGGAGGCGATGAACTGCTTGCGCGCGCGATCCAGGCGCGCGAGCTGGTTCTGCATGTCGTCGAACGCCGCCGCGAGCTGGCCGAGCTCGTCGTCGGAGTCGGCGCGGATGGGGTTGGAGAAGTCGCCGGACGCCACCTTGCGAGCGGCGTGCTGGAGGCGCGCCACGCGCTGCGACAGCGCGCGCGCCACCAGGTAGCCGGCCAGCAGCGCCACGACCAGCGCGATCCCGCCCGAGATGAGGATCTGGCGCCGGATGAGCGCGACGTTGCCCTCGACCTCGTCGAGCGTGTCGGCGAACACGGCGACGCCGACGACCTCCTTGCCCTGGACCAGCGGGGAGGCGACGATCGCGTGCGGGCCGGCGCGCGTCGATGCGGTGGCCGTCACGGGTCGCGCGGAGGTCGCCGCGTCGACGGCGAACGCCGTGACGTCGGTGTCCTCGATCCCGCCGTCGGGCGCCGAGTCGATCTGGGGCGTGAGCGCCACCGGGTCCTTGAGCTCCGCGTCGAAGACCAGTACCTCAGCGCTCGCCCCGACCGCCACCGCGGTCACTCGCGACTCGTCGATCGGCGTCTCGGCGTTGCGGTTCGTGTTGTATCTCGCCGCCAGGCCCAGGTCGCCGCCGACGTACCGCCGCGCGTCCGTCGCCAGCCCCTCGAGCTTCTGGTTGCGCAGCCGCTCCTCGAGCCGCGGCGTCACGGTCAGGTAGATCGTCCCGATCGCGCCGAGCACGATCAGCCCGAACACGACCGCAAGCCGGTTCCGAAGCGACCGCAAGCCGAACATCAGAACGAGGGGGCCCCACCCAACGGGCCATTACGTGTGGAGCGATGGCCCGTTGGGCACCCCCTGGCTAGTCCTCGTCGTCCCGGAACCGGTAGCCGACCCCGCGGACCGTGAACAGGTACTCGGGCTCCTTGGGATCGGCCTCGATCTTCTCGCGCAGGTGGCGGATGTGGACGTCGATCGTGCGCGGGTCGCGGTATGCGGAGTCGCCCCACACGCGGGCGAGCAGCATGTCGCGCGTGAACACGCGACCCGGCGAGCGGGCCAGCGCGGTCAGGATCTCGAACTCGACGAAGGTCGTCGGCACCGTCTCGCCGTCGCGCATCACCGCGCGCTTCGTCGTGTCGATGCGCAGGCCGCGCACCTCGATCGGCTGCTCGGCGTCCTCCGACCCGTCCCCACCCGCCCGCGCCATGCCGGCCCGCCGCAGGGCGGCCTTGACGCGCGAGCGGAACTCGCGCATCGAGAACGGCTTGGTGATGTAGTCGTCGGCGCCGAGCTCGAGCCCGAGGACCTTGTCGATCTCCTCCGACTTGGCAGTGAGCATGATGATCGGCACCGTCGACCCGTCGGCGCGCAGGCGCTTGCAGACCTCGAGGCCGTCCATCCTCGGGAGCATGAGGTCGAGCACGACGAGGTCGAACGACTGCTCGGAGAAGCGAGCGAGCGCGTCGCGCCCGTCGGACGCCTGGACGACCTCGTAGCCGTCACGCTGGAGCGGGAACGAGAGGAGGGTCTGGATCGGCTGCTCGTCGTCGACGAGCAGGATGCGTGGCGCACGGTCGGTCATCGCGCTCTGAATCGAGGATAGTGAGGCGCCAGAGCGACCAGTACCCTCGAACGTAGTGCTCGACGTTCGGGTCTATCGGGCTGCCTTCCTCCCGGCGCTCGTCGCGCTGTTCGTCGCCGCGTTCTCGCTCGCCGACCGGCCCGCCCCGCTCGTCAGCGACCTGTCCGCGGACTCCTTCCGCGGCGAGCGCGCCTTCGGCGGCCGCACCCCGCTGCGCAACTCGCTCGCCGAGCTCGGGCGCTCGTTCCCGAACCGCTCGCCCGGGTCGTCGGACGACGCGCAGCTCGCGGACCGGGTCGCCGCCACGCTCGGCGCCGCCGACCGGACCGGCCGCCCGGCGTTCGAGGTGACGCGCGAGCGCGCGGGCGAGATCGAGACCGTGATCGGAGTGCGGCCGGGTCTCTCGAGCCGCCGGATCGTCGTCGTCTCCCACCGCGACGCCCACGGCCGTCCCGGGCTCGCCGAGCTGTCGGGCACCGCGGGGATGCTCGAGCTCGCACGCCTGTTCCGCGCGCGCGACCTCCAGCGCACGCTGGTGCTCGTCTCGACGTCCGGCGCCACGCTGGGGGCCACCGGCGCGGCCGCGTGGGCCGAGGGCGCCGACGAGCGAGCCGTCGACGCGGTGCTGGTACTGGGCGACCTCGCCGGCCGGCGCACCGCGAAGCCCTGGGTGGTGCCATGGTCGCTCGCGCCCGGCCCGGCGCCGCTGGGACTCGAGCGCACCGTCGAGCAGGCGCTGCGCACGGAGGCGGGGCCGCCGGGCGGGAGCCGCGCCAGCGCCCAGTGGGCGCGCCGGGCGCTGCCGTTCACGGTCTCCGAGCAGGGGGTGATCGCGGCGGCCGGGCTGCCCGCGGTGCTGATCGGGAGCTCGGGCGAGCGTGGCCCCGCCGCCGGGGACGCCGTGCGCGCGGCCCGCCTCGAGCGCTTCGGCCGCGCCGTGCTGCGGACGGTCACCGCGATCGACGCGGCGCCCGCGGGGGAGGCGTTCGCTTCCAGCCCGGCGGGGATCGTGACGATGCGCAACGTGCTGCCCGACTGGGCGGTGCGGCTGCTCGTCGGGACGCTGCTGCTGCCGGCGTTCCTGACCGCGCTCGACGGCTTCTTCCGCGTGCGGCGGCGCCGGCTGACCGTCGGGCCGTGGCTGGTGTGGCTGGCGGCCACGGGCCTCCCGGTGCTGCTCGCCTGGGGGTGGGCGCGCGCGCTCGGCCTCACCGGCGCGCTCGACGTGCCGGACGCGCCCGTGCTCCCCCTCCAGGCCGTCGAGCGCGCCGGTGCCCTCGCGCTCGCGTCGGTCGCGCTCGTGCTCGCGCTCGGCTGGTTCGGCGTGCGCCCGCTCGTCCTCTCGCGCGCGGGCGAGCGCGGGAGCCCCGCCGCCGGCAGCCTGGCCGGGGCGATGGGCGCCGTCCTGTGCGTGCTCGCGGCGGTCGTCTGGGCGGCCAACCCGTACGCCGCGGCGCTGCTCCTCCCCGCGACCCACCTGTGGCTGTTCGCGTCGGCGCCGCAGACGCGGCTGCGCGGCTGGGCCGGCGTCGCCGCGCTGGCGGCCGGGCTGCTGCCGTTCGCGCTGCTGGCGCTCGCCTACGGCCAGGCGCTCGCGCTCGACCCGCTCGAGCTGGCGTGGATGACGCTGCTCGGCGCCGCTTCCGGGCACGTGTCGGTCGCCGCCGCCTTCGTGGCCGCCACGGTCGTCGCGTGCGCGGTCGCGCTGGTCACGATCATGCGCACGCGCCGGCGGGCGGCCGCCGAGGTGGGCCCCGAGCCGCTCCGCACGCGCGGCCCGGTCACCTACGCGGGGCCCGGATCGCTCGGCGGCACGGAGTCTGCGCTGCGGCGATGACGACCGCCTCGCCGCGCGCCTCGAGGCTCCGCCGCGGGCTGCGGATGCTGTCGAGCGTGCTGATCGTCGCCGGCGCGGTGCTGCTGGTCGACGCCGGGGCGACGCTGCTGTGGCAGGAGCCCGTGTCCGCCGTCTACGCGCACTTCCGCCAGCAGGCGCTCGACGACCGCCTCAGAGAGCTCGAGCGGGCGCCCCTCCGGCCCGCCGAGGAGCGGGCGCTGCGGCGCATCCCCGACGCACGCCGCCGGCTCGCGTTCCGCGCCCGCGCGCTCGAGCGCAAGCTCGACGCCGGCGACCCGATGGGCCGCATCGTGATGCCGACGATCGGCGTGTCGGAGGTGTTCGTGGAGGGCACCGGGACGGGGGACCTGCGCGCCGGCCCCGGCCACTATCCCGGCACGCCGTACCCGGGCGAGCGCGGGACGGTGGCGATCGCCGGTCACCGCACGACGTACGGTGCGCCCTTCCGCCGTGTGGACCAGCTCGAGCGCGGGGACCGGATCGAGCTCCGGATGCCGTACGGGCGCTTCACGTACGTCGTCGAGCGGACGCGGATCGTGGCCCCGACCGAGCTCTCGGTCACCGACCGCGTCGCCTTCGACCGGCTCGTCCTCTCCGCCTGCCACCCGCTCTACTCCGCGGCGAAGCGCATCATCGTCTTCGCCCGCTTGCTCCAGGCGCGATGATTCGGGTTCAGGCCCTATCGCCTGATCGCCCGCCGATGACGACCTATGTCCACATGACAGCTCTCGCAGCCCGCTACCAGTCCGGCACCGGACGCCGGTTCGGGCAGAAAGGGTCACGGAAGGCGCAAATGGACCAGATTCGCGAACGCATCGAGCGCGGCGAGTACACGGTCGACGCGGAGGCGGTGGCCGCGGCGATCATCCGTGCGCATAGCCGCGCCAGCTCGCGGCCGCGGGATCGCCGTGCCAACGCACGCCCGGCGCACCGTCAGCCGCACGACCGACCCAGGTGAGCCCGGCGGCGGCCTCGGCCGCCTGCCGCGCCGCCTCGGGGACGCACACGCACAGCTCGTAGTCCTCGCCGCTCGTGGCCGCCAGCTCGGCGGGTGAGACGCCGAGCGCGCGCGCCACCGCCGCGGTCTCGAGTGAGACCGGCAGGGCCGTGGCGTCGAGCTCGAGTCGCACCCGGCTCGCGCGGGCCAGGCGCTCGGCGTCGAGCGCCAGCCCGTCGGAGAGGTCGAGCATCGCGCGCGCGCCCGCGCGTGCGAGGGCACGGCCCTCGGCCAGCCGCGGCCGCGGGCGGAGGTGGCGCTCGACCAGCCCGGCCGGACCCTCGGCGCGCCCCTCGAGCACGGCCAGGCCCGCTCCCGCGGCGCCGAGGTCGCCGGTGACGCCGACCAGGTCGCCGGACCGCGCGCCGTCGCGCCCGACCAGCGCCGACTCCTCCTCGGCCCAGCCCACCACGGTGACCGCGATCGTGAGCGCCGGGCCGGCCGCCAGGTCGCCGCCGGCGATCGTCAGCCCGGTCTCGGCGGCGAGCGCCTCGGCCGCCTGGTGCAGGGCGAGCACGTCGGCGTCGGAGAGGGACTCCGGGACGACGACGGAGACGTAGGCCTCGCCGGGCTCGGCGCCCATCGCCGCGAGGTCGGACGCGGCGCCGGCCAGCGCCCGGTGGCCCGCGTCGGCGGCGGTCCACCCGCGGCCGAGGCGGAAGTGCGTGCCGTCGACCATCACGTCGGTCGACACGGCGGCGAACCCGCCCGCGCGCACGACGGCGCAGTCGTCGCCGAGCCAGCGCCGCACGCGCGATCCAGGGCGGCGCTCGAGGACGCCCTCGATCGCCTCGATCAGTGCTAGCTCATCCATAGGGTGCCCGACGGGAGATCGCTCCACACGGTATGGCCCGTTGGGCGGGCCCCTACCTGTGTCGGTAGACGATGCGCGCGCGGTTGAGGTCGTAGGGCGAGACCTCGACGCGGACCCGGTCGCCGGGCAGGATGCGGATCCGGAACCGCCGCATCTTCCCCGCGACGTGGCCGAGCACCTCGTGGCCGTTGTCGAGTTGCACCCGGAACATGGCGTTCGGGAGCGCCTCGACCACCTCGCCCTCGAACTCGACCTTCTCTTCCTTCGCCAAGACGGGCGGTTTATACCACCGCCCGGCGAGTTCCCCTACTCGCCGTCCCCGGTCTCGGGGGCCTCCTGCGGGGGCGACTCGTACTGCTCGGGATCGAACTCGGTCCCGCCCGAGGGATCGCCGGTGCTGGGCGGCGCCGGCGTCTCGGGCGCGGGGGTGGCCGGCTCGGGCGTCGTGTCGCTCTCCCCGTTGCCGTAGCCGAGCTTGCCGCCGCCCGTGGTCGAGTACTCGCCGAAGAACGGCGACGAGCTGAACGGCACCTTGGGCGGCGGGAAGTCGCCGCAGAAGCCGCCGATGACCGACTTCATGTACGCGCCCCAGATCGCCGCCGGGAAGGTCCCGCCGTCGACGTTGCCGCCGTAGAAGAGGCCGTTCATCTGCGTGCGGTCGTTGGGGTAGCCGACCCACACGGCCGTCGAGAGGCGCGGCGTGAAGCCGGCGAACCAGGCGTCGGTGTTGAGGTCGGTGGTGCCGGTCTTGCCGGCCGCCGGGCAGCCGGTCGCCGCGCGCGTGCCCGTGCCGCGCTGGATGTTCTGCTGGAGGATCTTCGTGGCCTCGTAGGTCATGCCGTCCTCGAACACCTTCGTGCGCTTCACGCGCCAGCGGCGCGGCAGCTTGACCTTCGGCCGGCCCGCGAACTCCACCTTGGTGATCGCCGTCGGCCGGTTGCGGTACCCGCCGGAGGCGATCGTCGCGTACGCGGTCGCCATCTCGAGCGGCGAGACGCCCTCCTCGAGGCCGCCGAGCGACTCGGCCGGGTAGCCCTTCACGTGCTCGCGCCGGATGCCCATGTCGACCGCCGTGTCGGCCACCTTGTCGGGCCCGAGGTCGAGCGCGAGCTGGATGAAGACCGAGTTGTCGGACCGGACCGTGGCCTCGACGAGGTTCATGTTGCCGCCGCTCGTCCCGCCGTAGGTCTTGATCTCGAACGGCGGGCCGTACTTGGGGTCGTTGATCCGCGTGGGGGAGACCGACGTGTAGCGCGTGCTGCTCGGGTTCACCCCGTTGCGGAGCGCGGTCATCAGCGCCATCGTCTTGAACGAGGAGCCGGGCTGGCGCTCGCCCTGGGCGGCGAGGTTGAACTTGGAGTCCGCATAGTCGCCCGACGACGCCATCGCGAGGATGTAGCCGTTGCGCGGGTTGAGCGTCACCAGCGCCGACGACGGCCCGATGTCCCCCATCTGCGAGCTGATCGCCGCGCGGGCCTTCTCCTGCATCTTGAGGTTGATCGTCGTGTGCACGACGAGGCCGCCGAGCTTGACCGTCTGGGGGCCGTACTCCTTGATCAGCTCGTCCTTGACGTAGTCGAAGAAGTAGCTCTCGCGGCGGCGGCTGAAGTAGTCGGACGGGTTGAGGTTGAGGCCGCGGCGCGTGGCCTTGCGGGCCTGCTCGGCGGTGATCATCCCGAGCTCGGCCATCTTCGCCAGCACCTGGTTGCGGCGGCGCTTGGCGGCCGGCCCGTTGGTGATCGGCGAGTACAGCGATGGCGCCTGCGGTAGGCCGGCGAGCAGCGCCGCCTCGTGCAGCTTGAGCTTCTTGGCGCGCTTGTTGAAGTAGATGCGGGCGGCGGCCTCGGCCCCGATGGCGGTCTGGCCCCCGACCGTCCCGTACGGCACGGTGTTCAGGTAGCGCTCGAGGATCCACTCCTTGTCGTGCTCGTTCTCGAGCTCCTCGGCGAGCTTGGCCTCGCGGATCTTGCGCTTGTAGCCCGCCAAACCGGAGCGCGCGCGGTCCGCCGTGTAGAGGTTCTTGACCAGCTGCATGGTCAGCGTCGAGCCGCCCTGCACGGTCTCGCGGCTGGCGAAGTTCTCCACCGCCGCGCGCACGATGCTCTCGTAGTCGACGCCCTTGTGGCGGTAGAAGCGCTCGTCCTCGATCGCGACCGTCGCGTCGCGCAGCACCTTCGGGAGCTGGGCTCCGCTGACCGGGCGGCTGAGGTCGTCGGCGGAGATGAAGCCGAGTCGCGTGCCGTCGGCGGCCAGGACCTCGGTGTTGGAGCCCGGGTCGCGCGCCTTGAGCGAGCTCAGCTCGGGCGCCGAAGCGGCGGTGGCGACGACCCAGCCCACCACGGACAGCCCGCCGATGCCGACCACGATCACCACGACCATCAGGGCGAGAAGGGCTTGGGACCGGTGGCGACCGCTGCCTCGGCGGCGTCGCCTGTAGCGTTGCGAGCGGCTCATGAAAGGGCGTTCGCGGGGGCGGCGCGAACCACCCAGTCTAGCTTCAGGCCGAGGGCGGAAAACCCTCCAACAGACCTTCCTCGCGCAGGCGCGCGTGGCAGCGCGCGCGCAGATCGGCCTCGTGTGCGGCGCGGGTGGACGGCGGTACGGGAGCGCCGCCCACGGCGAGGCGGACTCCGGTCGGGACGGTCTCCTCCACTGTCACTTCGGCGTCCGTCGCCTGCTTGAGCACGGCGACGGCCCGGGCGGCGTCGGCCGCGGGCGGGATCCAGACCGCGACGTCGAGACGCACCGCGTCGCCGGCCAGCGTCTCGTTGACGAGCACGCCGGAGGCGAGCTTCTCGTTTGGGATGACCACGCGCTCCAGATCGCCGGTGCGCAGGAACGTGTAGTTGAGCCGGATGTCGTCGACGACCCCGTAGTGGTCCTCGAAGTGCACCCAGTCGCCCACCCGGATGGGCTGGGTCACCGCCAGCATCACCCCGGCCACGACGTTGGCGAGCGTCTGGCGGGCGGCGAAGCCGATGATCGCGGCCGCCACGACGCCGGACGCCAGCAGGCTGGCGGCGATCCGGTTCACGCCCTCGAACTGCGAGAGCGCGAGCGCGACCCCGATCAGCAGGATCGTGGCGTACGCCAGGCGGCGCACGAAGCGCAGCCGCGTATCCGCCTCGCGGGAGAGCTCGCGGCGCCGCAGCCAGCGGCTGGCCGCGACGATCGCCAGCAGCGCGAAGCCGATGACCGCGGCCGCGACGATCCAGTTCTGGGTGCTCGTCGCTGCGAGGACGCCTACATTCATGGGGGTGGCGCAGGCTATCCAGGCGGTGCTCCTCGATGCGCTCGGCACGCTCGTGCACTTCGAGCCGCCCGCGCCCCACCTCCGCGCGGCGCTGCGCGAGCGCCACGGGATCGAGGTGTCGCAGGAGGCGGCGGAGGCCGCCGTCCGCGCCGAGATCGCGTACTACCGGGCGCACCTGCACGAGGGCCGCGACCCCGGCTCGCTCGCCGACCTGCGCCGTCGCGCCGCCGAGGCGATGCGCTCGGCGCTCCGGGTCGACGCCCCGACCGGCGTGCTGACCGACGCGCTGCTCGCCGCCCTGCGCTTCCACGCCTACCCCGACGTGCCGCCGGCCCTGCGGGCGCTGCGCGCGCTCGGCGTGCGGCTCGTGGTGGTCTCCAACTGGGACCACTCGCTGCACGAACGGCTCGAGGAGACCGGGCTGGCTCCGCTCATCGACGGTGCGGTGGCCTCGGCCGAGGTCGGCGCCGCCAAGCCTGAGCGCGCCATCTTCGTCCGCGCGCTCGAGCTGGCCGGTGTGCCGGCGGACGCCGCCCTGCACGCCGGCGACTCGCCCGAGGCCGACGCCGCCGGGGCGCTGGCCGCAGGCCTGCGGGCGGTGCTCGTCGCTCGCGACGGCGGGCGCGCCGCGCCGCCCGGCGTGCCGGTGATCCGATCGCTGGCCGAGCTCCCGGACCTCTGCGAATACCCTGGAGCGGCGCGATGACCGGCGTGCCCCCCTCCTTCCAGCACCCGGGCCCGCCGCCCGTGCGGCCCGAGCTGCCGGACGGGGCTCCGGTTCCCGAGGCGCCCCGCGAGGGCGAGCTCCCGCCCGTCGGGGTGCCCGCCTGGGCGCCGTTCGCGGCCGTCCTCGGCGCGTTCGTGGGCGTGCTCGTCGCCGGGATCGTCGTCGGCATCGCGATCGGCATTGGCGGCGGCGGCACGGCCGACCTCGACGACTCCGACGGCCTCACCATCGGCCTTACGCTGGTCCAGGACGCGCTGCTCATCGCCGCCACGATCCTCACCGTCTGGTGGCTCGCGGGCAGGCTGTCGCCCGCCATCTTCGCCCTGCGCCCACCGCCCTCGCTGGGGTCCGCGCTGGGCTGGACGCTCGCCGCCTACGCGGCGTTCTGGGTCGCGGCGATCATCGTCGGGATCGCCTTCGGCACTCCCGAGGAGCAGGACATCGTCACCGACCTCAAGGCCGAGGACTCGATCGCCGTGCTCGCCGGCTTCGGGTTCCTGACCTGCGTGGTCGCGCCGATCGCGGAGGAGTTCTTCTTCCGCGGCTTCATGTTCCGGGTCCTCGCCGAGCGGACGAACGTCGCGCTCGGCAGCATCATCACCGGCGCCGTCTTCGGGCTCGTCCACCTGCCGAGCGGCGACCTCATCGGCGTGCTCGTCCTCAGCCTCTTCGGCGTGGCGCTCTGCTTTCTGCTGTGGCGTACGGCATCCTTGCTGCCGTGCATCATGCTGCACGCGTTCCACAACTCGATCTCGTTTGCCGCCACGAAGGAGCTGCCCTGGTGGGGATTCCTGTTGCTGATCGCCGGGAGCGTCACGGCGACGTTCGTCCTGTCGCTGGTCGCCATGCGCGCCGTGCCGTCGGCACAGCGGTCGCCGGCCTGACCACGCTCGCGCTGCTGCCGGCCGTGGCTGCCGCACAGACGCCCCCGGGAGAGGTGACGACCCCGCCCCCCGCGGAGGGGACGATGCGGCTCAAGCTCGAGGACGTGCACCGCGACGGCGAGCGGCGGATCGCGCTCACGCGTGAGAAGTTCCGCGTGCGCGGGTTCGTGCGCCCGTACGTCGCCGGCCAGCGGGTCGAGGTGCGGTTCCTGCGCAAGGGCCGCGTGATCCACCGCGTCACCAAGCGGCTGCGGCCGGTCAACGGCGGCAGGGCCGGCTCGTTCATGACCGCCTACCGCGCGCGGCGCGCCGGCCCGATCGCGGTGCGGGCGGTGCACGCGCCGACGCCGCAGCTCGCCGCCGTCCGTGCCCCGACCCAGTGGCTGGCCGTCCTGCAACCGGACCTCAGCACGGCGACGATGGTGCGCCTGCTCCAGAAGGGCCTGCGGAAGCTGCGGTACGCGGTGCCGCGCAGCGGGTCGTACGACAGCGGCACGGCGCGCGCGGTGATGGCGTACCGGAAGGTCCGCGGGCTCGCTCGCACCTACACCGCCACGCGCGAGATCGTGCGCGACGTCCTGCGCGGGCGCGGGGCGTTCCACGTCCGCTACCCGGAGGACGGCCGCCACGTGGAGGCCGACCTGTCGCGCCAGGTGCTGGCACTCATCGAGGGCGACGAGGTGGAGCGGATCTACCACATCTCGTCCGGCTCCCCGTACACGCCGACCGTCCTCGGGCGCTTCCGCGTGTACCGCAAGTCGCCGGGCACGAACTCGCACGGGATGGTGCACTCGTCGTACTTCATCGGCGGGTACGCGATCCACGGCTACGCCTCGGTGCCGGCCTACAACGCGAGCCACGGCTGCCTGCGGGTGCCGATCCCGGACGCGTGGTCGATCTACCAGTGGATCGGGATGGGCGACGTCGTGCGGGTCTACCCGTAGCTGTGGCGGACGCCCGCGCGACGCTGATCGAGGAGCTGCGCCGTCACGCGCTCGTCGTCGGGGAGGTCACCCTGACATCGGGCGCGACGGCGCAGTACTACGTCGACGCCAAGCGGGCCATCCTCCGCCGCGCCGGGTTCGGGGCGCTCGGCGAGCTGGTCGCGGGCTACGCGGCGCGGTGGGAGGCGACGGCCGTCGGCGGCCTCACGATGGGCGCCGACGCCCCGGCCTGCGCCGCGCTCGCCGGCGGCGCCGACGTGAAGGCCTTCTTCGTGCGAAAGGAGACCAAGCAGCACGGCCTCCAGCGCAAGGTCGAGGGCCCGCCGCTCGAGCCGGGCGAGCGCTGCCTGATCGTGGAGGACGTCGTGACCACCGGAGGCTCGACGGTCGAGGCGATCGAGGCGGTGCGGGCCGCGGGCCACGACGTCTGCGGGGTCGTCGCGATCCTCGACCGCCTGGCGGGCGGCGCCGACGCGATCGCCAGGGCGGCCGACGGCGCGCCCTACGAGGCGCTGGCCACGATCGACGACGTCTACCCGGACCGCCCCGACCGCTGACTTCGCCCTCGGCGAACGTCAACGGCCGCATTGAGGGGAGGGACGGGAGGCTGCCATTTGCGCCACTCGGCGGCTTCTCGTCGCCGAGTGTTGCGAAACGCATGTCAGGGATGCGTATCTGCACACTCGATCGCCGGGCGGCGTCGAGTGTTGCGTTGCGCATGTGCGCGGCGGCCGATCCCCTACCTCCCTACCCAGCTGCCGTTGACGTTCGTCGACCACGACGACGAGCGCCCCGAGCTGGATTCGAACCAGCGGCCTACTCCTTAGGAGGGAGTCGCTCTATCCGGCTGAGCTATCGGGGCCTTAATCCCAGCGTAATGGTTCGGACCGGCGGCGGGCTATCCTCACGGCCAAATGGCCGCGACGACGAGTCGTGGCTAGGAACAGCGATGTGACCTGCGCACCAGGGGGTGCGCAGTGACGGGGTAGGTTTTCCGGCTTTAACGGGGAATACGTGCCACGCGTGCGGGATCGCGCGCCGCAGATCTTGGGGGCTCAACTGAGCATCGCAGCAATACGCCGAGAGGCGAACGGATGAGCACGGGCGCTGGCGCCAGCGACCTCCTGCACGCCGAGGACAGCGGCCTCGACGAGATCGTCAGAGGTGATCAGGCGGTCGCCGCGCGGTCGCCGCTGCAGCTGTTCTGGCGGCGGTTCCGGCGCGACCGGGTGGCCATGGCCGCGCTCGTCTTCATCGTCGTGCTGATCCTGGTCGCGGCCTTCGCCGGCCCGGTCTCCCGTCTGCTCGGCGCCCCCGACCCGAACGCGCAGTCGACCGAGGCGCTCGACGACTTCGGCCTCCCGTCCGGCCCCAGCAGCGACCACCTCTTCGGCGTCGACACGATCGGCCGCGACGTCTTCGCGCGTGTCCTCTACGGCGCCCAGGTGTCGCTCGCCGTCGCCTTCATCGGCACCGGCCTGTCGGTGTTCTTCGGCGTGATCCTCGGCCTCATCGCCGGCTTCTACCGGAGCTGGATCGACACGATCATCGCGCGCTCGCTCGACATCATGCTGGCCTTCCCGGTGCTGCTGCTCGGCCTCGGCCTGGCCACCGCCTGCTCGGGCGCCGACGGGTGCGCCGGCGGGCTGCTCCAGCCCGGCCTGCCGATCGTGATCTTCATCATCGTGCTGGCGAACACGCCGTACGTTGCGCGCATCATCCGCGGCCAGGTGCTGTCGCTGCGCGAGAAGGAGTTCGTCGAGGCCTCGCGCTCGCTCGGGGCCGGCAACTTCCGCATCATGTTCCGCGACATCCTCCCGAACCTCGTGGCGCCGATCATCGTCTACGCCACGCTGTTCATCCCGGCGAACATCCTCCTGGAGGCGGCGCTGTCGTTCCTCGGGGTCGGCGTCCAGCCGCCCCGCGCCTCCTGGGGGAAGATGCTCTCCGACGCCATCTCCATCTTCAACGATGCGTGGTGGTTCATGATGTTCCCGGGCCTTGCGCTCCTCCTCACCGTGCTGGCTTTCAACCTCGTCGGCGACGGGCTCCAGGACGCACTCAATCCCAAGGGGACCAAGTCCCGATGACCCAAGAGACGAAAGGACGTTCCATGCGACGGTCCGTTCAGTGGACCCTCATCCTCGGCGTCCTGCTCGCCCTGAGCTTCGGCGTCGCCGCCTGCGGTGGCGACGACGACTCGGACTCCGGCGAGCAGGGCACGACCGCCGGTACTCCCGCTGAAGGCAAGAAGGGCGGGAAGCTCACCGCCCTCTGGGCGGGCGACACCGACAACATCGATCCGGGCATCACCTACTACCAGATGGGCACCCAGATCATCCGGGCGACCCAGGCCACGCTGTACTCGCCGAAGATCGACGACGCCGCGGTGAACGAGCCCCAGCTCGCCGAGAGCGACCCGCAGGTCGCCGAGGATGGCTGCACGGTCACGGTCAAGATCAAGGAGGGCTGGAAGTTCTCGCCGCCCGTCGACCGCGTGGTCACGACGAAGGACATCAAGTACGCGATCGAGCGCGGCTTCTTCAGCAACGTCAACAACGGCTACGCCGGCCCGTACTTCGGCGGCCTCGACGGCGCGAAGGTCGGCGCGGATCCGGGGACCAAGATCCCCGGCATCGAGACCCCGGACGACACCACGATCGTCTTCAACCTCAAGCCCGCCGAGGGCCAGGACAAGTGCGCGGGCGGCATCCTCGCCCAGGCGCTCGTGATGCCGCTGGCGGCGCCGGTGCCCGAGGAGTATGCGTCGAAGTTCGACAAGGGCACGAACAGCACCTACGGCCAGAACCAGGTGTCGACCGGGCCGTACATGATCGAGAACGACACCGCCGGCAAGGCGATCGGCTACGAGGCCGGCCGCCGCATCCACCTCGTGCGGAACCCGAACTGGGACGAGAGCCTCGACAACCGTCCCGCCTACGTCGACGAGATCGAGGTCCAGCAGGGCAACGACGACGCGACCGTGATGGCGCGCAAGATCCTCGAGGGTCAGAGCCTGATCACGGGCGACCAGCCGCCCCCGCCGGCGATCCTCAAGCGGGCGCTCACGGACCAGAAGGACCAGATCGCGCTCGTCCCCGGCGGCAGCGGCCGCTGGATCTCGCTCAACACGACGGTCAAGCCGTTCGACGACCTCAACGTCCGCAAGGCCGTGTCGGCCGGCATGGACCGCGACGCTCTGCGCCTCACGCGTGGCGGCGAGGCGATCGGTGACATCGCGACCCACTACCTCCCGCCGGGTCTCGCCGGCTACGAGGAGGCGGGCGCCGCCGAGGGCTTCGGGCTCGACTTCATGGCGAACCCGAAGGGCGACAAGGCGCTCATGGCCGAGTACTTCAAGAAGGCCGGCTTCTCGTCCGGCAAGTACGAGGGCAGCGAGAAGCTGCTGATGGTCGGCGACAACGAGGGCGTCGGCGCGAAGACCGCCGAGGTGGCCGCCGAGCAGCTGCGTGGCATGGGCTTCAACATCGAGCTCCGCCAGGTCACGCACGACGCGATGTACAACAAGTTCTGCAACCGGCCGCCGTCGAACACGGCGATCTGCCCGAACGTCGGCTGGATCAAGGACTTCTCGGACCCGCAGACGTATCTGGACCCCACGTTCAACGGGGAGAACATCATCCAGACGAACAACGTCAACTGGCCCGAGCTCGACGTCCCGGAGATCAACCAGGCGATGAACGACGCGAAGCTCCTGACCGATCCGGCCGAGCGCGCGGAGGCGTGGGCCGAGATCGATCGCATGGTCAGCGAGCAGGCTCCGACCGTCAACTGGATCTGGGACAAGGACGTGAGCCTCCAGTCGTCCAACGTCCTCGGCGTCATCGACGAGGCGAACGGCATCTGGGACTGGGCGCACACCTCGCTCAAGTAGGACCCGCGTGGGGGCTCCGCCGCCGTGGCGGAGCCCCCACCGCCTTCCCCCACGAACACGTCAATGGCCGCCTACATCGTCCGCCGCCTCGCCTGGGTGATCGTCCTGCTGTTCGTGATCACCCTGATCACGTTCACCATCTTCACGGTCCTCCCGGCTGCCGACCCCGCGGCGCTGCGGGCCGGGCGCCAGCCGTCGCCTGAGCTGATCGAATCGATCCGCCAGCAGTTCGGGCTCGACGACCCGAAGCCCATCCAGTTCCTGCGCTACATCCAGGACATCCTGCCGTTCGACAACGACGGCGTGAACTTCGGCTTCTCGTTCCAGTCGAACACCGAGGTCCTGCCGCAGATCCTCGACCGGCTGCCGGCCACCATCTTCCTGACCGCGGGCGCCGTGATCCTGTGGCTCTGCATCGCGATCCCGATCGGCACGATCTCGGCCGTGCGCACGGGCTCGCTGCTCGACCGCGTGACCATGGGCCTGGCCCTGATCGCGATCTCGGCGCCGGTCTACTTCCTCGGCCTCGTCGCGCTGTTCCTGTTCGACGAGGACATCGGGCGCTTCCCGCTCCTGCCGGGGAGCGGCGCCTACCAGGACGCCGATGGCTTCTTCGGCAAGGCCGGCGCGCTGATCATGCCGTGGTGCGTGCTCGCGGCCGCCTTCGCGGCGATCTACGCGCGCTTCCTGCGCGGGAACCTGATCGACACCATGCAGGAGGACTACATCCGCACCGCGCGGGCGAAGGGCCTGTCCGAGCGCACGGTGATCCTCCGCCACGGGGTGCGCTCGGCGATCACGCCGATCATCACGCTGCTGGGCCTCGACATCGGGATCCTGCTCGGCGGCGCGATCCTCACCGAGACCGTGTTCAACATCCAGGGGATCGGCCGCTTCGCCTACGACGCGATCGTGCGGTTCGACCTCCCGGTGATCCAGGGCACCGTGCTCTTCGGCGCGTTCTTCATCGTCATGATGAGCCTGATCGTGGACATCCTGTACGCCTTCATCGACCCACGGGTGCGCTACTGATGCCTCCGCTGCTCGAGGTCGAGGACCTCCGCGTGCACTTCGAGACCGAGGACGGCCTGGTCAAGGCCGTCGACGGGATCTCCTACACGGTCGACCGCGGCGAGACGCTCGGCATCGTCGGCGAGTCGGGCTCGGGCAAGTCGGTCTCCTCGCTCACCGTCATGGGGCTCACCCGCGCCCGCAACGCGAAGATCTCGGGCACCGTGCGGTTCGACGGGCGCGACCTACTGGCCGCCTCCGACGACGACCTGCGCCGGGTCCGCGGCAACGACATCGCGATGATCTTCCAGGACCCGCTCTCCTCGCTGCACCCCTTCTACAAGGTCGGCGTACAGATCGTGGAGGCGATCCGCTCGCACAAGGAGGTCTCGAAGGCGCAGGCGTACGACCGGGCGGTCGAGATGCTGGGCCTGGTCGGGATCCCCGAGCCGCGCCGGCGCGCGGGCGCCTACCCGCACGAGTTCTCGGGCGGCATGCGCCAGCGGGCGATGATCGCCATGGCGCTGGCCAACGACCCCAAGCTGCTGATCGCCGACGAGCCGACCACCGCGCTCGACGTGACCGTGCAGGCGCAGATCCTCGAGCTGATCGAGCGGCTCCAGAGCGAGTTCGACACCGCCGTCGTGATCATCACGCACGACCTCGGCGTGGTCGCCGAGGTCGCCGACAAGATCTCCGTCATGTACGCCGGTCGGATCGTGGAGAAGGGCAACGTCGACACGATCTTCAACACCCCCGAGCACCCGTACACGTGGGGCCTGCTCAGCTCGATCCCGCGCATGGACGCGCCGCGCGGCGACGAGCTGGTGCCGATCCCGGGGCGCCCGCCGTCGCTCATCCACTTGCCCGGCGGCTGCTCGTTCCATCCGCGCTGCCCGTACGTGCGCGACGCCCACCGGAAGGTCGACCCGCCGCTCGAGCCG
Source organism: Solirubrobacteraceae bacterium (assembly GCA_035717845.1). GTDB lineage: Bacteria > Actinomycetota > Thermoleophilia > Solirubrobacterales > Solirubrobacteraceae > DASSUW01. The sequence goes on along the minus strand of DASTIC010000184.1, from coordinate 365 downwards.
GTCGAGGGCGATCCGGGCCACGAGGTTGCGTGCCTGCTCGCCTCGTCCACCCGCCGCCAGCTGTGGGCCGAGCTCGAGGCCGGCGTCAAGCCCGCGGACGCCCGGCGCGACGTGATCGAGGAGGGCGCGGCATGAGCCCCGAGCCGCTGCTCGAGATCCGGGATCTCGTCAAGCACTTCCCGATCCGCCAGGGGTTGCTCCAGCGCCAGGTCGGCGCCGTCCGAGCGGTCGACGGCGTGTCGTTCGACGTGGAGCGCGGCGAGACACTCGGCATCGTGGGCGAGTCGGGGTGCGGCAAGTCGACCACCGCGCGGCTGATCCTGCGCCTGATGGATCCCACGAGCGGCTCGGTGAAGTTCGAGGGC
>DASTIC010000183.1:0-2987 GCA_035717845.1 Solirubrobacteraceae bacterium | reverse complement strand
CAGGTGCTCGACGGGATCGACCTCGAGAGCTCGAGCTCGACCGTGCGGACGCTCGCGGAGGCGACGCTGGCGCTCGTCCTGTTCTGCGATGCATCACGCATCGATCTCGGGCAGCTTCGCCGTCAGATCGGCGTGCCGTTGCGCCTGCTCGGCATCGGACTGCCGCTGACGATCGCGCTCGGCGCGCTCGCGGCGGCCGTCGTCTTGGATCAGCTGACCGTTGAGGAGGCGGTGATCCTCGCAGTGATCCTGGCCCCGACCGACGCGGCGCTGGGACAGGCGGTCGTCACCGAGCCGCGCATCCCCGGCAGGATCCGCCAGGGCCTCAACGTCGAGAGCGGCCTGAACGACGGGATCTGTGTGCCGCTGCTGTTCGCGGCCGTGGCCGTCGCCGACGTGGAATCAGGGATCTCGGACGGCCGCAGCGCGGGAACGCTGCTGCTCGAGGAGATCGGTTTCGGAGTCGTGGGCGGCGTGATCGGTGGGCTCGCGGTGGCCGCGATCGTCATCCACGCCGGCCGCCGCGATCTCATCGACGGCGCCTGGCGGCAAGTGGTCCCCGCCGCCGGCGCGGCGCTCGCGTACGGGATCGCCGTCGGGCTCCACGGGTCGGGCTTCATCGCCGCGTTCGTCGCGGGCATGACCTTCCGGCTCGCGCTCGGGCGCGACCCCGAGCAGCTCAACGAGCTCAGCGAGCAGGTGGGAGGTGTGCTCAACGGAGTCACCTTCGTGCTCTTCGGGGCCATCCTGCTCGGGCCCGCGCTCGCAGAGCTGAGTTGGGAGGTCGCGCTCTACGCAGTCCTCAGCCTCACGCTCGTGCGGATGCTCCCGGTCGCGATCGCGATGCTCGGTTCGCGCGCGAGGGCGCCGACGATCGGCTTCCTCGGCTGGTTCGGTCCCCGCGGTCTCGCATCGATCGTGTTCGCGGTGATCGTCGTCGAAGAGTCGAACCTTCCGCACGAGCACCTGATCGTGCTGGCGATCTACCTGACCGTGGGCCTCTCGGTCTTCGCCCACGGCCTCAGCGCCGCCCCGCTCGCCAACCGCTACGCCCGCTGGTACGAGCGGCACCCCCGCGATACGGCACCGCCGATGGAGAGCGGCCCCGCCGAAGTGACGCGAGCGCGGGGCCCCAGGGAGGTCGCGACATGACCGGTGAACCAGATCGATCCCGCGGCCCGGCGACCCCCGCGCAGCTCCTCGTCTACGGATTCGCACCGGGAGCCGAGTTCGAGGGCCAGCTGGTCGGCGCGATCGAGCGGATCGAACGCGGTGGGACGCTCCGCGTCCTCGACGTGCTGTTCGTCATGCGCGATGCCGACACGGCCGAGCTTGTCGCGATCGAGCGACGTGGGCGCGGAGAGGGCTCGCTCGTTGCGCCGCTGCTCGGCTTCCGCCTCGACCCGGGCGAACGGCGCCGGGTGAGCGAGAAGGCGCTTCGCGCCGGCGCGCACAGCGGCGCGCTGCGCCAACTCGGCGAGGCGCTCGAGCCGGGTGCCGCCGTCGCCGCGGTGCTCGTCGAGCACGTGTGGGTGAGAGCCATGGACGACGCCGTCTCGCGCACGGGGGGGCAAGCCGCTGGCAAGCGAGCTCGTCGACGCCGCCTCGCTCGGCGAGCTGACTGCCGACCTGATCGCGACAGCCGCGCGCGGCGAGAAGCGCGGTTGACAATGCGGGCCGAGCGCAGCGTGCAGTTCTCAGCTCCAAGGTGGATCAGGGATCTGGGCTTCGCGTCGTGGCTGCTGGTCGGCTTCGTGCTGATCATCGTCGGGGGCATCTGGCTGCTCGGACAGACGTCGACGATCGTCATGCCGGTGATCCTCGCGGCGGTGCTCGGCGCGGTCGCCGGCCCCGCCGTGGGCTGGCTCGGGCACCACGAGGTTCCGCGCATCGGCGGCGCGATCCTCGTTCTGCTCGGGCTCGTCGCCATCGGCACCGTCGTCTTCCTGCTCGTCTTCGGCGGGATATCCGCCCAGTCCGGCGACATCTCCACGAAGCTCAACCAGGCGCTCGACAAGCTCCAGGGCTGGCTCCACGACCTCGGCGTGGACAACGCTCAAGAAGCCGCGGACGACGTGAAGAAGGACCTGCCTGAGATCCGGACCACGCTGCTGAGCGGGATCTCGACGGGCGTCAGCGCGCTGTCCTCGCTCGTGTTCTTCCTTGCGTTCGCGACGCTCAGCACGCTGTTCGTGCTCAAGGACGGTCCGGTCATGCACCGGTTCATCAACCGGCATCTCGGCGTCCCGCAGCCGGTCGCGAATGTCGTTACGACGAACGTCGCGAAGTCGCTCCGCAGCTACTTCCTCGGCGTGACGATCATCGCCGCCTTCAACGCCGTCCTCATCGGCGGCGCGGCGCTGGTCCTCGGCGTGCCACTCGCCGGGACGATCGCTGTTGTCACCTTCGTGGGGGCCTACGTCCCGTTCGTCGGCGCGTGGGTGGCCGGCGCCTTCGCCGTCCTGATCGCCCTGGGGGCCGAGGGCACCGACGCGGCGCTCATCATGGCCGTCGTCGCGCTGCTGGCGAACGGTGCGCTCCAGCAGATCATCCAACCGCTCGTGATGGGCGCGACGCTCGGGCTCAACCCGCTCGTGGTGCTCGTCGTCACGATCGGAGCCGGCGCGCTGTTCGGAATGGTCGGGCTGACGCTCGCCGCGCCACTGACCTCCGCGGCCGTGCACATCGCGAACGAGCTTCGGGAGCACAGCAAGGAGTTGGCGGTCGCCAGATGAAGCCGGTTCCTGACGGATGAGCGGCGCGGGCGGAGCGGCTCCGGGCGGCCATGACGACGGCTACGCCGGGACCCCGTTCCGCGCCGCCCATAAGGAGCCGCTGCTGATGCGCGCGATCCCGGTGGCCGGCGACCTTCCGAGCTATGGGGCGCGCAAGGCGCGGGGCGACCTGATCGCCGCGCTGGCGGTGGCGGCGCTGGCGGTGCCGTCCGCGATGGCCTACGCGGAGCTCGCCGGCCTCACCGCCGTCGC
>DASTIC010000182.1:0-3983 GCA_035717845.1 Solirubrobacteraceae bacterium | reverse complement strand
CGCCGCCGGTCACGCCGGAGCGCCCACGGCGCCGGCGGCCAGCCACCCGGCCTCGACCTCGGCCCGCTCGAGCGCCTCGCCGCCGATCCGCTTGCCACGAGACTCGGTCACGATCAAGACGCACGCCGCCCGCGCACCGTGCCGGGCCGCGACCGCGAGCAGCGCGCCGGATGCCAGGTCGACGGGCACCGCGCCCGCGGGCGAGGAGTAGAGGTCGGCGCTGACGACCTCGCCGACGCGGCCGCCGCCGCGCAGCGCGTCCAGCAGCTCGCCGTCCGGGTCGAGCACGTCGGGGGCGCCGAGCGCCCGGCTCACGCCGTCCTGTGCCCGCACGGCGTCCGGGACCACGAGGGATCCCAGCGGCAGCTCGGCGCGGCAGGTCCCGACCCGGACGAGCCGCCGGGCGCCGAGGCCGATCAGCTCCTCGACCACGATCGCGGTGCTCGGCCCGCCCAGCCCCGTGCTCTGGATGGTCAGCGGCGCGCCGTCGCTCGCCACCCCCGTGTAGCCCCAGAGGCCCCGATGGTGGTTGAGCATCTTCGGCACTTCGGTCAGCTCCTGGGCGAGCCGGAGCGCCCGCCCCGGGTCGCCGGGGAGCAGCGCGCGCTCCGCCACGTCGGCGTGCGGGCGCAGATGAACGGGCCCCGGCACGGCCGGTCAGATTAGAGTCCACCCATGGCCAAGAAGGACAAGAAGAAGAAGGACAGGAAGGGCTCCGACGCAGCGAGCGCCGTCGAGGCCGTTCGCAGCGCCGTCGAGCGCACGTTCCAGGCCACCGCCGAAGGCGCCGAGGGAACGCAGAAGCGCACCCGCGCGCTGGTGGACGAGGTGGCGCACGCCGCCGCCCGCATCCGCGAGACGATCGAGGACCTGCGCGTCCTCGAGGACGTCCGCGGCCTCCGCTCCGAGATCGAGTCGCTCGCCCGCAGGGTGGCGACGCTCGAGGGCCGCATCGGCAGCGCGACGCCGCCGTCGCGCCCTGCGCCGGCGAAGTCGTCGAGCCGGCCGGCGAAGCGCAGCGCCAAGCGCCCGTCGACCGCCAAGCGCTCATCGACGGCGAAGCGCTCGTCGACCGCCAAGCCCAAGGCCAAGGCGAAGGCGAAGGCGAAGGCCAAGCCGTCGCCGACCGCCAAGGCCGCGAAGGCCAAGCCCGCCCAGAGCTCCTGAGCCATGGGCGCCGAGTTCCGCTCCGAGAAGGAGTTCCGGACCGTCATCGACCGGGTCTTCTCGATGATGAGCGAGGACCCGGAGATGGGCCCGAAGCTGCGCGACGCCGACGTCCCGCAGCGCTTCGAGTTCACCGACCTCGATCTCGTGGTCAACATCCGCGCCGCCGAGCCGGGCGAGGACGGCAACCTGCACTGGGAGTGGTCCGACGACGTCGGCTGGGAGCCGAAGGTCAGGATGGCGATGTCGTCGGAGACCGCCAACCGCTACTTCCAGGGCAAGGAGAACATCGCGATGGCGCTCGCCCGCAGGCGCATCAAGTCCGGCGGCGACGTGAAGGCCGCGCTCAGCCTGATCCCGATCACGAAGCCGATCTACGCCCGTTACAGGGAGTTCCTCGAGGCCGAATACCCGCACCTCGCGGTCTGAGCCGGACGCACCGCGGGTCCGGCCTCGGTCAGATCGGTTGACAGCCCGCACTTCCCGCGCTAGACCTTGGCCACCCGAACCAGGCAATAGGCCGGGAAGTGAGGGGCTCTCGGGTCCCTCGCAAGGCGTCGCCCATTGACGAACGCCGCCGGCCGAGGCAGCGGGCCGCATTGCCCGCAGGCGGCGGGACCACGACCGCGGTCCCGCCGCTTTCATGTCCGGGGACATGTCCTCCGATCCGACGCTCAGCGAGGTCGCGCAGCAGGTCGACGTATCGCCGGCCACGCTCCGCCGCTGGGTGCGCGACGGGATCGTCCCGCTCGGCAACGGCCGCTGGACGCCGGCGGCGGTCGCCCACGCGCGGATCGTCGCGCGCCTGCGCGAGCGCGGGTATCCGCTGGGCGCGCTGCGCGAGGCGGCGAGGGAGGGCCGGCTCGCGTACGGCTTCGTGGAGGACCTCTTCCCGCAGCCGGCCCGCACCCGCACGCTCGCCGAGGCTGCGGACGAGTGCGGCCTGGAGGCCGAGCTCATCCGGCGGATCTGGGCCGCCGCCGGGTTCGCGTCGGAGTCGCTCGAGCGGATCGGCGAGGAGGACCTCAAGCTCCTGCGCTACATGGCGAGCGTCCTCGACGCCGGCTTCCCGCTCGTCGCCTTCCTCCAGCTCGTGCGCGTGTACGGGCAGGCGCTGGCCCAGATCGCCGACGCCGAGGTCAAGCTCTTCCACCTCTACGTCCACGAGCCGCTGATGCGCGACGGCGTGCCGGGCCTCGAGATCGCCGAGGCGATGGAGGGGCTGGCCGCCGAGCTGCTGCCGCTCGCATCGCCGATCATGGACCGCGTGCACCAGCGGATGCTGCAGCACTTCGTCGGCCAGGACATCGTCGGCCACCTCGAGCTCGAGGGCGCCGGCGAGGAGCTCGGCCGCCTGCGCGTGGCGATCGCGTTCGCCGACCTCGCCGGCTACACGCGCCTGACCGAGGAGGCGGGTGAGGAGGAGGCGCTCGACGTCGTCGAGCGCTTCGTCGAGTCGGTCGAGGACACGCTGCCCGAGGAGGCGCGCGTGATCAAGACGATCGGCGACGAGGTGATGGTGGTCGGCGCCGATCCCGGCACGCTCGTCGACTGGGCGGTCGGCTTCCAGGCGCTCAACGTCGGGCGGCGGCCGCTGCCGCGGATCGGCGTCCACGCCGGCGAGACGCTGTACCGCGACGGCGACTACTACGGCCGCGCGGTCAACCTCGCGGCGCGGGTCGGCGCGCGGGCGGCGGGCGGCGAGGTGCTGGTCACGCGCCCGGTGGTGGAGGCGGCCGGCCCCCACCTGGCGTTCGAGCCGATCGGACAGGTCAAGCTCAAGGGGTTCACCGACGCCACGGACCTGTTCCTCGCGAGGCCGCGCCCATGATCCGCGGCCCGGTCGTCGTGCTGCTCTCCGGCGGGCGCGACTCGGTCTGCCTGCTCGACCTCGCGGTCCGGGAGGCCGGACCCGTGACCGCGCTGCACGTCAACTACGGGCTGCGGCCGTCGGCGGACGAGGACGAGGAGTTCTGCCGGGCGCTGTGCGAGCGGCTCGGGGTGCCGCTCGTGGTCCACCGCCCCGGCCCGCCGGTCGGCAACGTCCAGGCGTGGGCGCGCGAGGTCCGCTACCGCGAGGCGGCGAAGCTCGGGCCGGTCGTCGCCACCGGCCACACGGCCACCGACCAGGTCGAGACCGTCCTCTACCGGCTCGCCGCCTCCCCGGGGCGGCGCGCGCTGCTCGGCATCCGCGACCGGCCGGGCGTGATCCGCCCGCTGCTCGGCTGGACGCGCGAGGAGACCGCCGCCTACTGCCGCGAGCGGGGACTGGAGTGGCGCGAGGACCCGTCGAACGAGAGCGACGCCTACGCGCGCAACCGGGTGCGCAACGAACTGCTGCCCGCGCTGCGCGCGATCCACCCGGCCGCCGAGGCCAACGTCCTGCGCACGCTCGAGATCCTGCGCGACGAGGCCGAGGTGCTCGACGCGCTGATCGACACCGATCCCGACGTCGCGCGGATCGCCGCGCTCCCCCCGGCGCTGCGGCGGCTGACCGTCCAGGCGATCGCGGGCAGGCCGTCGGTCGCGCCCAGGGCCGACGAGATCCTGGCGCTCGGCCCGCACGGGACGTCGACGCTCGACCTCGGCGGCGGCCTGCGCGCGGTGGTCGAGTACGGCCGGCTGCGGTTCGACCACGGGCCGCCGCCGTCGCCGTCGCCCACGACGCTGCCGGTGCCGGGGAGCGCGGCGTTCGGGTCGGGCCGGGTCACGTGCGAGCCGGCCGCCGACGGCGCGTTCGACGCCGCGGCCCTCGCCCCCGAGCTCGAGGTGCGCTCCTGGCGGCCGGGCGACCGGGTGCGCGCCGGCACGCTCCA
>DASTIC010000181.1:0-3278 GCA_035717845.1 Solirubrobacteraceae bacterium | reverse complement strand
GTGGCCGGTTTTACACCGCCCGCGTCCATAAAACGGACACGCGCGCCTCACGACGGCGGTGTTGTCCACTTTGCGTACACCCGCCTCCCTACCCAGCCGTCGTTGCCGTTGGCGAGCGCAACTGTACCGTCCGGACGGTATAGTAAACGAACCATGCCCGTCTCGCTCCTCCTCTCGCTCGCCATCGTCACCGAAGTCGCCGGGACGGTCGCGCTCCGCTACTCGGAGGGCTTCACCCGCCTGGCCCCCAGCGCGGTCGTCGTCGTCGGCTACGGGATCTCGTTCTGGCTGCTCGCGCTCGTGCTCAAGGAGCTCTCGATCGGCGTCACGTATGCGGTGTGGTCCGCAGCGGGTACGGCGCTGATCGCCACGCTCGGCATCGTCGCGTTCGACGAGCCCGCCACGGCGCTCAAGCTCGCCAGCCTCGCCCTCATCGTCGCCGGCGTCATCGGGCTGAACCTCACGGGCGCGCATTGAGCGACACCCGGACGAGGCTCATCACCGCTGCCGCGGCGGTGATCCGCCGTGACGGCGCGCAGGCGCTGACGCTCGACGCCGTGGCCGCCCACGCCGGCGTCTCCAAGGGCGGGCTGCTCTACCACTTCAAGTCCAAGCGCGAGCTGCTCGACGGCCTGGTCGACCGCTGGCTGGACGAGTTCCAGCACGACATCGACGAGGCGGGGGAGCACTTCCCGAAGGGGTACGTCAAGGCCTGCGATGGCGCCAAGGCGGAGGAGGCCGGGCTGCTCGCCGCGCTCGTCGCCGACCCCGCGGTCCTCGCCAAGGTGCGTGACCGGTACGCGACCTGGCAGGATCGCATCGTCACGGAGGGCGGCGACCCGGTGGAGGCCACGGTGGCCCGGCTGGCGGCCGACGGCCTGTGGCTCGCCGACCTCCTCGGGATGGCGCCGCCGCATGGCGAGCTGCGCGATCGAGTACTGGCGCGCATGCTCGAATTGTGCGATTGACTCGTCAGTCAACGCGATACGATCACGCCGTCAGTCCAAATGTGAGGTGTCCTCAGTGAAGATCTGTGTGCTGGTCAAGGAGGTGCCGGACGCCGCCGTCGAGAAGCGCATCGACGCCTCGACAGGGCGCCTGGACCGCAGCGGGGAGAAGAACCTGAACCCGTTCGACACGCACGCCATCGAGGCGGCGATGCAGCTCAAGGAGGGCGGGGCGATCGAGGTCGACGAGGTCGTCGCGGTCACGATGGGCCCGGCGTCCTCCGAGCGCGCGCTTCGCAAGGCGGTCTCCCTGGGAGCCGACCGCGCCATCCAGCTGACCGACGACGCCCTCGCCGGCTCCGACGTCAACGGCACCGGCTACGCGCTTGCTAGGGCGCTGGCCGCCGAGCAGCCGGACCTCGTGCTTCTCGGCCAGCAGTCCGACGACGGCGAGTGCTACACGATCGGCGCCGTCGTGGCCGACCACCTCCAGATGCCGTCGCTCACCCAGGTCATCAAGGTCGACGTCGAGGACGGCAAGCTGCGCTGCGAGCGCCAGGCCGAGTACGGCTACGACACCGTGCTGGTCGAGCTGCCCGCCGTGATCTCCGTCGGCGACGCGATCAACGAGCCGCGCTACCCGTCGCTCAAGGCGATCATGGGCGCCAAGAAGAAGCCGCTGGCCACGCTGACGATCGCCGACGCCGGCATCGAGCCCGACCGCGTCGGCTTCGACAACGCCCGCGCCCACTGCAACGAGTTCGCCGCGCCCCCCGCCAAGGAGGCCGGCCGGATCATCGAGGACGAGGACACCACCGAGACCGTCGAGCAGATCGTGGCGTGGCTCGAGGAAAGGAAGTTGCTCGCATGAGCATCCTCGTCTACGCGCTCCACTACGACGGCGAGTTCAACAAGAACTCGCTCGGCGCCGTCTCCGAAGGCGCCCGCCTGGCCGGCGAGCTCGGCGGCGAGTGCCACGCGATCGTCGTCGGCGACAAGTCCGGCCTGCCCGACGACATGCTGGCCTCGCTCGGCAGCTACGGCGCCACGAAGGTCTTCCGCGTCGAGGGCCCCGAGGGCCTCGCGCAGCCGGTGGTCGACGCCATGGCGACGGTCGCCACGGACAACGGGCACAAGTACCTGCTGTTCGGCGGCGGCCTGCTCGGCTTCGAGATCGGCGCCGGGCTCGCCGCCCGGCTCGACGCCGGGGTCTGCATGGAGGTCACCGAGGTGAAGGTGGCCGACGGCAAGCTCGTCGCCCGCCGCCCGATCCTCCAGGACTCGCAGGTCTCCGACGTGCACTACCGCTCCGAGGTCGGCGTGATCATCGGCCGCCTCAACGCGTTCGAGGCGACCCAGAGCGGCGAGGGAGCCGCGACGGTCGAGGACGTCGACGTCGAGTTCGCTCCCCACTCGCTGAAGGCGAGCATGGTCCAGCGCGGCGAGCAGCGCGGCGCCGACGTCAACATCGAGGACGCCGACATCCTCGTCGCCGGCGGCCGCGGCCTCGGGAAGGCCGAGGGCTTCGACGCGCTCGAGCAGCTCGCGGGCGCGCTCGGCGGCGCGGTGGCGGCCACCCGGGCGGTGGTCGACGCCGGCTGGTACCCGTACGCGGCCCAGATCGGGCAGACCGGCAAGACGGTGGCGCCGAAGCTCTACCTCGCCGCCGGCATCTCGGGCGCCATCCAGCACAAGGTCGGGATGCAGAGCTCGGAGAACATCGTGGCGATCAACAAGGACTCGAACGCCCCGATCTTCGAGTTCTCCGACCTCGGCGTGGTCGGCGACCTCAACAAGATCGTCCCGAAGCTCACCGAGGCCGTGAAGGCGAAGAAGGGCGGCTAGTGGCCCCTCCCGCAACCCCCGACGCCCTTGGATCGACCGCTGATCACCGCCTGGCAGCGTCCTCAACCCTTGAAATCCCAGAGGGATTCCTGCGGGTCTGCGTCCTTGCCAGCCGGCGCCAGCGGCCGCCCAAGAACGCCGCGGACTACGGGAGCGACCACTGATGTCGGCCGCTCCGAGCCAGTTCCCGCCGCCCGTCGACCCGGCGGCTGAGTTCGTCGGCCCGCCGACGGACGCCGAGGACGAGCGGATCGAGGTCGGGGTCGCGATCGTCGGCGGCGGCCAGGCGGGCCTCGCGTGCGCCATCCGCCTGCTCCAGCTGCTCGAGGACGACCCCGAGCTGACCGAGCGGCTCGGAGAGGTGCCGGTCGCGGTGATCGAGAAGGGCAAGGTGGCGGGAGCGCATCAGCTCTCCGGCGCGGTCATGAACCCGTCGGCGATCAACGACCTGTTCCCGGACGACGACTCGTGGCCGAGCTACGGGCC
>DASTIC010000180.1:0-8841 GCA_035717845.1 Solirubrobacteraceae bacterium | reverse complement strand
CGGATGAAGGGACTCGAACCCTCGACCTTCTGCATGGCAAGCAGACGCTCTAGCCAACTGAGCTACATCCGCGCGAGGGGGCGAGTATAGCCCTCGCGTGCGCGTCTCCGGAGGCTACGGGAGCAGCGGACGCAGGAAGCTCCGCTCGTACCGGCGGACGCAGGTGATCACGCGCGGGAGCCTATGCGCGGAGCCGCCGGAACACGGCACGCACCTCGCTGACGAACAGCTCGGGCTGCTCGAAGGCGGCGAAGTGGCCGCCCTTGTCGAGCTCGTTCCAGTGCCGGATGTCGGTGAAGCGCTTCTCCGCCCAGCGGCGGGAGGGGCGCTGGAGCTCCTTCGGGAAGATCGAGCAGCCGGTCGGGACGGCGACCGTGTCCCTCACGGCGCCGGAGATCCACTCGTTCACCTGGCGGATGCTCTCCCAGTACAGGCGGGCCGACGAGGCGCCGGTGCGGGGGAGCCAGTAGAGCATCAGATTGTCGAGCAGCTCGTCGCGCGTCAGGGCGTTCTCCGGGTGCCCGTCGCAGTCGGTCCAGGCCCAGAACTTCTCGACGATCCAGGCGCACAGGGCGACCGGCGAATCGACGAGCGCGTAGCCGATCGTCTGCGGCCGGGTGGCGTGCTCGCGCGAGTAGCCCGCGTCCCATTCGGCGGCGTGCTCGAGCGAGGCGAGTGCCGCCCGCTCCCCTTCGGTCAGGTCGTCGAGGGTCGCGGGATCGGGCGGCGCGAGCGGGGGTGTCAGGTGGATGCCGACCACGTGATCCGAGTCCCCCTGGCCGATGCTCGCGCTGATGCTCGTGCCCCAGTCGCTCCCCTGCGCGCCGTAGCGCTCGTAGCCGAGCCGCGCCATCAGGGCGGCCCAGGCGGCCGCGATCCGCTCGACGCCCCAGCCGGGCTGCCGCGGCTTGTCGCTGAAGCCGTAGCCGGGGAGCGACGGGCAGACGACGTGGAACGCGTCGGCCGCGTCGCCGCCGTGGGCGGTCGGGTCGGTGAGCGGCCCGATGACCTTCAGGAACTCGACGATCGACCCGGGCCATCCGTGGGTGATGACCAGCGGGAGCGCGTCGTCGTGCGGCGACCGGACGTGCATGAAGTGGATTCCGAGCCCGTCGATGTCGGTGCGGAACTGGGGGAGCGCGTTCAGCCGCCGCTCGGTCGCCCGCCAGTCGTAGCCCTCCGCCCAGTGGCCGCACAGCTCGCGCAGGTACGCGAGGGGCACGCCCTGCGACCAGTCGTCGACCGTCTCCGCCTCCGGCCACCGGGCGTCCTGGAGCCGCCGGCGCAGGTCCGAGAGCTCGGCATCGGGCACCTCGATCCGGAACGGTGTCACCGCGTCGCTCATCCGGCTCCAGCATGGCGAACGCCGAACCGGGGCATGAGCACCACGTGCTCGTCGAGCATCGCGGCAAGCGGCCCTCAGTCGATCCCAGCGCCTACGTGGCACCGGGCGCGGTGCTGTCCGGCGACGTCCGCGTCGGGCCCGACGCGCGCGTGCTGTACGGAGCCGTGCTCACGGCCGAGGACGGGCGCATCGAGATCGGGGCCCGCTGCGTGGTGATGGAGAACGCCGTCATCCGGGGCCGCGCCGCCCACCCGGTGCAGCTCGCGGACGACGTGCTGGTCGGTCCACACGCCCATCTCAACGGCACGACCATCGGGGAGGGCTGCTTCCTCGCCACCGGCTGCTCGCTCTTTCCCGGGTCGCGGCTCGGCCGGGAGGTCGAGGTGCGCGTCAACGGCGTGGTGCACGTGAACACCGTGCTCGAGGACGGTGCGCTCGTCCCCATCGGCTGGGTCGCGGTCGGCAACCAGGTGTTCCCGCCCGCCGAGCACGAGCAGATCTGGGCGATCCAGGAGCGGCTCGACTTCCCCGGCACCGTCTACGGCGTCCCACGCGACACCCCGCCCCGCGAGCGGATGCAGCGGCAGGCGACGTGGTACGGCGCCCACCGCGACGACCGCATGGAGCCGGTGTGACGGATCCGCACGCCGAGGCGGTCGCACGCGCGTTCACGCAGCAGGCCGCCGCGTTCGAGGACCCGCGCCTCAATCGCCTCTTCACGACCGACTCCGAGTGGCTGTTCGAGCGGCTCCCGCTCCGCCCCGACGACCTCGTGCTCGACGTCGCGGCCGGGACCGGCCACGTGGCGCGCCGGCTGGCGCCGCGGGTGCGCGCCATGGTCGCGGTCGACGCCACGGCGGCGATGCTCGAGCAGGGCCGCGAGCACGCGCCCCCGAACGTCATCGCGATGCAGGGCGACGCCGCGGCCCTGCCGTTCCTCGACGGCAGCTTCGACGTCGTCGTCTCGCGCTTCGCGGTGCACCACTTCGAGCACCCCGAGGTCGAGCTCGCCGAGATGCGCCGATGCCTGCGGCCCGGCGGGCGGCTGGCGATCGCCGACCTCGTCGCCGAGCACGAGGAGCAGAACCGGCTCGAGCGCCTGCGCGACCCCTCGCACACGCGGATGCTCACGCTCGACGAGCTCGCCGCGCTGGTCGGCACCGACGACGTCGAAGTGCGCGCCGTCGTCCGCCCGCTGGAGCCGTGGCTGGCTCAGACCGAGACGCCGGGCGACGCCGCGGACGAGATCCGCGCCGCGCTCGCCGCCGAGCTCGAGGGCGGCCCCGCCACCGGGTTCCGCCCGTCGCGCAGCGACGCCGGCGAGCTCCACTTCGTCCACACCATGGCGTCGCTCATCGCTTGAGGAAGGCCTCGACCCGCCGCCGGAACTCCTCGCTGGAGTAGGCCTCGCGCACGAGGTCGTCCCCGTCGGCACGCGGCCGCAGCCGCCGCAGCGCCTCCTTGGTCACCCGCAGCGTCACGGCCGCATGGCCGGCGATCAGGGCGCACAGCTCCTCGACCCGCGCCTCGGCGTCCTCGACGACCTCCGTCGCCAGCCCGATGGCGAGCGCCTCCCGGGCATCGACCGCCCGCGCCGTGAACACGATGTCCTTGAGCCGCGCCTCCCCGACGACCGCGACGAGGCGCGCGTAGTTCTCCATCGACAGGCAGTTGCCGACCGTCCGCGCGATCGGCAGCCCGAACTTCGCGTCCGGCGTGCAGATGCGCAGGTCGCACGTCGCCGCGAGGACGATCCCGCTGCCCATCGCGAAGCCGTCGACGAGCGCGATCGTCGGCTTCGCGACCGTCTCCAGCCGGCTCACGACCCGCTCGATCCGCGCCTCGTACTCCACCCCGTCGTCACCCGAGGCGAAGTCGAGGAACTGCCGGATGTCGGTGCCGGCGACGAATGCCTTCCCGCCGGCGCCACGCAGCACGAGCGCACGCACCTCGTCGTCGCCATCGGCCCGCTCGCAGGACTCGAACAGCGACTCGTACATGTCGTAGGTCATCGCGTTGTGGGCCGCGGGGCGATCGAAGGTCACCCACGCGGCCGGCCCCCGGCGCTCGTACGCCACGTTCACAGCGCGGCGATCTCCGCCTCGTCGAGCCCGGCCTCGCGCAGCACCTCGGCGGTGTGCTCGCCGAGCAACGGGGCGGGACGCCGGATGCCGCCCGGGGTGTCGGAGAGCTTGACCGGGATGCCGAGCGCGCGCATCTCGCCCTCGACCGGGTGCGTGACCCGGGCCTCCATCTCGCGCGCCTGCGTGTGGGCGTCCGCGAACACCTCGCGATAGTCGTGGATCGGCCCGCACGGGACCCCCGCTTCGCTGAGCAGCGCGACCCACTCGTCGGCACCGCGCGCCGCCAGGGCGGTCTCGAGCTCCGAGGCCAGCTCGGCACGGTGCGCCATGCGCTCCTCGTTGGAGGCGAACCGCGGGTCCTCGGCCAGCTCCGGCCGGCCGACGGCGTCGCACAGGCGCCGCCAGAGCTCCTCGGTGTTGCCGCCGACCGTGATGTGGCCGTCGGCCGTGCGCAGCGCCTGGTACGGCGCGAGCAGCCGGTGCGCGCTGCCCAGCGGCTCGGGCACGCGCCCCGTCGCCCACAGCTCGGCGGTCTCCCAGATCGACAGCGCGAGCGCGCACTCGAACAGCGACGTGTCGATCCGCTGGCCGCGCCCGGTCCGCTCGCGCGCGACGATCGCCGAGACGATCGCCACCGCGCAGTACAGCCCGGCGGCCAGGTCGCCGATCGGGACGCCGCACTTGACTGGATCTCCGCCCGGCTCCCCGGTCACGCTCATCACGCCGGCCAGCCCCTGGGCGATCAGGTCGTACCCGGGCCGCTGGGCGTACGGCCCGGTCTGCCCGAAGCCCGACACGCTCGCGTACACGAGCCGCGGGTTGACCGCCGACAACGTCTCCCAGTCGGCGCCCAGCCGCGCCGCCACGCCCGGGCGGTAGTTCTCGAGCACCACGTCGGCATCGCCGACCAGCCGGTGGAAGACGGCCTGGTGGCGCTCGTCCTTGAGGTCGAGCGCCAGCGAGCGCTTGTTGCGGTTGACGGCCATGAACGCCGCCGTGTCGTCGCCCTGCATGCGGAAGCCGAGCGAGCGGCGGGTGGCGTCGCCCTCCAGCGGCTCGACCTTGACGACGTCGGCGCCCATGTCGGCCAGCACCTGGCCGCAGAACGGCCCGGCCATGACCTGGGTGAGCTCCAGGACGCGGAGCCCGGCGAGCGCGCTCACGCCGGCACGGGCTCGCGCTCGAGCCGCGCCAGCGCCGCCTCGACGCCGCTGCCGGCGACCGGCACGCCCGCGATCCGCAGCCCCATCTCGACGCCGCACAGCGTGCCCGCCAGCATGAGGTCGTTGAAGTCGCCGAGGTGGCCGATCCGGAACACCGTCCCCGCCAGCTTGCCGAGGCCGGCGCCGAGCGACATGTCGAACCGCTCGAGGATGATCCGGCGCACCTCGTCGGCGTCGGGGGCGACCACCGCCGTCAGCGACGCCGAGTGCTCGCGCTCGTCGAGGCACACGACCTCGAGGCCCCACGCCTCCACCGCCGCGCGGGTGGCCGCCGCGTGCCGCGAGTGCCGGGCGAAGACGTTCTCGAGCCCCTCCTCGCGCAGCATGGCGAGCGCCTCGCGCAGCCCGTAGAGGAGGTTGGTGGCCGAGGTGTAGGGCCAGAAGCCCGCCTGGTTGGCCTCGAGGATCGGCGCCCAGTCCCAGTAGGAGCGGGGGAGCCGCGCGCCGCGGGCGGCCTCGAGCCCCTTCGCGGAGATCGCGTTGAAGCCGAGGCCGGCGGGCAGCATGAGGCCCTTCTGCGAGCAGCCGACCGTGACGTCGACGCCCCACTCGTCGTGCCGGTAGTCGATCGACCCGAGCGAGGAGATGGTGTCGACGAGCAGGAGCGCGTCCGACCCCGCCGTGTCGATCGCCTCGCGGATCTCGGGCACGCGGCTGGTCACGCCCGTCGAGGTCTCGTTGTGGACGACCATGACCGCGCGGATCGAGGGGTCGGCGCGCAGCATCGCGCCCGCCGTCGCCGGGTCGGCGCCGTGACGCCAGTCGCCGGGCACCCACGCGACGTCGAGGCCGAGCCGCTCGGCCATTGCGCGCCACAGCGTCGCGAAGTGGCCGGTCTCGAAGGCCAACACGCGGTCGCCGGGGGAGAGGGTGTTGACCAGCGCGGCCTCCCAGGCGCCGGTGCCCGACGAGGGGTAGATGACGACAGGCCCGTCGGTGCGGAAGACCTCCTGCATCCCGGCGAGCACCTCGTGGCCCAGCCGCGCGAACGCGGGGCCCCGATGGTCGATCGTCGGCGCGTCGATCGCGCGCAGCACCCGATCCGGCACGTTGGTCGGCCCGGGTATCTGCAGGAAGTGCCGTCCCACCGCGAACCAGGGTAGACGCCGGGACGATGGGGTAGGAGGCCAGCTGAGGGGGGAGGTGCCCAGCTTGGCGATCGAGATCCGCGACCAGCCGGCACGGCGTGCGCACGGCGCACACGAGCTGGGCGACGTGCTGCGCCACGAGCTGCGCGGCGACGTGCGGTCGGACCCCTACACGCGCCATCTGTACGCGAGCGACGCGAGCATGTACGCGCGCGAGCCGCTGCTCGTCGCCTTCCCTCGCGGCGCCGACGACGTCGCCGCGGCGATCGCCGTCGCCGGCCGCTTCGACGTCCCGGTCGTCACGCGCGGCGCGGGCACGAGCCTCGCCGGCCAGACGATCGGCGGCCGCGGCATCGTGCTCGACACCTCTCGCCACATGGACGCCATCGGCGAGATCGACGTCGAGCGGCGGCGCGTGCGCGTCGGGCCCGGCGTGGTGCAGGAGGACCTCAACCGCGCCGCGCAGCGTCTCGGACTCGGGTTCGGGCCGGACACCTCGACCTCCAACCGAGCCACGATCGGCGGGATGATCGGGAACAACTCGTCGGGCAGCCACTCGATCGTCTACGGCTGCACGATCGACCACGTGCACGAGCTCGAGGTCGTGCTGGCGGACGGGTCGACCGCCACGCTCGGGCCCGACCTGGGCCCGGACCACCTCAAGGACGGTCTGCGCGCGATCCTGCGCGACCACGCCGAGGCGATCGCCACCGGCTACCCCGACCACTGGCGCCAGTCGGGCGGCTATCGGCTCGACCGGCTGGCGCGCGAGTTCGACCTCGCCAAGTTCGTGACCGGCTCCGAGGGCACGCTGGTCGCCGTCACCGAGGCGACCGTCGGGCTGGTGCCGCTCCCGTCGACCAAGCGCTTCGCGGTCGGCCACTTCGAGTCCATGGCCGGCGCCATCGCCGCCACCGACGACGCGCTCGAGCTCGGCGCGGCGGCCGTCGAGCTGCTCGACCGCAACATCCTCGAGCTGTCGCGCTCCAAGCTCGAGTACCGGCGGCTGGCCGACACGCTGGAGGGCGACCCGGCGGCCCTGCTCTTCGTCACCTTCTTCGGCGACGAGGCGCCCGGCAAGCTCGATCGCCTCGAGGCGGTGTGGCAACGGCACGGCCACGGCTACCACACGCTGCGCGCCGAGACGGCCGCCGAGCAGGAGGCGCTGACCAAGGTCCGCAAGGCGGGCCTGGGGCTGCTGATGGCGGCCAGCACGGGCGCCCGGCGCCCGCTCGCCTTCGTCGAGGACACCGCGGTGGCGCCGGAGCGGCTGAACGACTACGTCGCCGCGTTCAAGGCGATCCTCGACCGCCACGGGCTCGAGGCCGGCTGGTACGGGCACGCCTCCGTCGGCTGCCTCCACATCCGCCCGTTCGTGGACCTGACCGAGCCGGGCGGGGTCGAGACCATGCGCGCGGTCGCCGCGGAGGTCGTCGACCTGGTCGCGGAGTTCGGCGGCGTCAACTCCTCCGAGCACGGCGACGGGCGCGCCCGCAGCGCGTTCAACCGCCGCGTGTTCGGCGACGACCTGTACGAGGCCATGCGGCGCGTAAAGGCGCTGTTCGACCCCGACGGCCGCCTGAACCCGGGGGTGATTGTCGACGCCGCCGCGATCACCGAGGACCTGCGCGACCCGGCGCTCCCGCCGGCCGGCGCCCTGACCACGCGGCTCTCGTTCGCGGAGCAGGGCGGGATGCGCGGGGCGGCGGATCGCTGCCAGCGGATCGGCGCCTGTCGCAAGACCGGCGCCGGCGTCATGTGCCCGTCGTACATGGCCACGCGCGAGGAGCAGCACGCCACGCGCGGCCGGGCCAACGCCCTGGTCAAGGCGCTGTCGCAGCCCGACCCGCGAGCCGCGCTGGGCGACGAGCGGCTGCACGAGATCCTCGACCTCTGCCTCGAGTGCAAGGCGTGCAAGAGCGAGTGCCCGCTCAGCGTGGATATGGCCTCGCTGAAGGCCGAGTTCCTCTCCCACTACCAGGACGTCCACGGCGTGCCGCTGCGCTCACGCCTGTTCGGCTCGATCCGGACGCTCAACCGGCTCGGCGCCGCCACCGCGCCGCTCTCCAACCTGACGCCGCCCGGGCTGCGCGCGCTGATGGGGATCGACCGCCGCCGCCCGCTCCCGCGGTTCGCGCGCGAGACGCTCGTGCGCTGGCATCGGCGCCGTCCGCAGCCCCAGACGGCCCCCCGCGGCGAAGCGGTCTTCCTGGCCGACTCGTTCACGACCTTCACCGAGCCGGCCGTCGGCCGTGCGGCGATCGAGCTGCTCGAGGCCGCGGGCTGGCGCGTGCGGCTGGAGAGCGCGGGCTGCTGCGGGCGATCGAGCCTCTCCAAGGGCCTGCTCGACCGGGCACACGGCATGGCGGCCGCCATGACGGCCCGGCTGGCGCCCTACGCCGAGCGCGGCGTGCCGATCGTCGGGTGCGAGCCGTCGTGCCTGCTCACGCTGCGCGAGGAGCACCTCAGCCTCCAGCCGGGCGACCCGCGCGCCGCGGCGGTGGCCGGGCAGGCGCGGCTCGTCGAGGAGCTGCTGCTCGAGGCCGACCTGCCGCTACGCCCGATAGCGGACCGCATCGTCTTCCACGGCCACTGCCACCAGAAGGCGCTGGCCGGCACGACGGCGACGGTGGAGCTGCTCCGGCGCATCCCGGGCGCCGAGGTGGTCGAGCTCGACGCCGGCTGCTGCGGGATGGCGGGGTCGTTCGGCTACGAGGCCGAGCACTACGAGCTGTCGATGCAGATCGGGGAGTCGCGGTTGTTCCCCGCGCTGCGAGCCGAGGGGGCGGGGACGCTGGTCGCCGCCACCGGAGTGTCGTGCCGCCAGCAGATCGCGCACGGGGTGGGCCGCCAGGCCGCCCACCCGGTGCAGATCGTGCGGGAGGCGATCAAGGAGGCCTGATGTCCAACGAGCTGCTGTCCATCATCGTCCTCGTCGCCATCTTCCTGGTGGCGACGACGCTCCCGATCAACATGGGGGTGCTCGGCATCGTCGCCGCCTTCGGGCTCGGCACGGCGCTGGGCGTGTCCGAGGACGACATCTTCGCGGGGTTCCCGGGTGACCTGTTCGTGATCCTCGTCGGGGTCACCTACCTGTTCGC
>DASTIC010000179.1:0-37578 GCA_035717845.1 Solirubrobacteraceae bacterium | reverse complement strand
CCACCCGGGATGGCGGCGGGACGCGGCCGCGAAGGCGGGGACGAGCAGGTCGAAGCCCTTCTGGAGGTTGAGGCGGCCGGCGGCGACGACCAGTTTCGCGTCGGGGTCGGCGGCGGGCGCGTCGGCGAGCGGGACCGGGTTCGGGATGCGCTCGACGTGCGTGCGGGCGCCCGCGAGCAGGCGGCGGTAGTCGTGCTCGTCCTGCGATGTGAGCGTCGTGAGCGCGTCCAGGCGCCCGTAGTGCCGGCGGATGTCCGCGGCGAGCCGCGGCCGGTGGATGCCGAGGTGCTGGTGCTCCTGGCCGATCGTGGCGACGCTCTTCGGCGCGAGGCGCGCGGCGAGCAGGTTGAAGGCCGGCCGGGTGGTGACGAGCGCGCCGCCCTCGAGCGACCGCAGCCAGCGCACGAACGCGAGGTCGGTCTGGAGGCTGGCGGACGGGTACGCGTAGTCCTCCGGGTGGATGAGGAGGCTCGGCAGGCGGGAGAGGATCGGGTGCCGGGCCTCGAGCGCCCTCACCCGCACGCCGGGCGAGAACGGGAAGAACGGCTCGTCGCGCCGCCGGATCACGCTCACCACCTCGACGTCGCGAGTGGCGGCCAGATGGCCCGCCATGGTCAGCGTCGTCCGGATCGTGCCGCCCATGCCCCACGCGTGGGCGAGCACGAAGCGCACCGGGCCGGGCGCGGGCTCCCGGTCGCCGCGCGGGAGTGCGGCCAGCGCGCGCAGCACCGCCCGGTGGACGGCGACGGCGAGCGGGCCGAGCAGCCGGCGGCGGCGCGAGACGCGGGCCATCTAGCCGCGCAGCCGGCGCACGAGCGGCGCGACGCGTCGCCGCGCGCGCCGGGGCAGCACGTGCCAGAGGCGCACGGGCAGCGGCGGCTCCGGCGGCGGCGGGGGCTTGGGCGCCGGCGTGGCCTGCACCGCGTGCAGCTGCACGCGGCCGGGGTGGTAGAAGCGCTCGGCGAGCGGGATCTCCGGCCGGGTGCGCAGGTCGAGGTCCGGGAACTGCTCGATCCGGGCGTCGATCTCGGCGCCCGCCGCCAGCAGCGAGCCGTTGGCGCCCAGCGGGGCCAGCACCGCGGGGTCGTCGATCGCGTAGCCGTAGAACTCGGCGAGCCGCGCGAAGCGCTCGATCAGCAGGCGCTTGTGCTCGTCGGTCATGCGCCGGTGCCACTTGTCCACGCGCGAGACGTCGATCGCCTCGTCGATCCGGTTGCCGCCCTCCACGACCACCCGCCCGCCGCGGCCCGTCTGCACGGTGTGGTGGTCGAGCACGCGGTCCGACCACGGCTCCCCGAGCCAGTCGAGCAGCTCGCGCAGCACCGGCTCGGGGCTCAGCACGAGCTCCTCGTAGCGCACGAGGACGAACCGCTCCTTGTGGTTCGCCGCCTGGCGGGCGATCTCGCGCGCGTAGCGGTCCACGTGGACCGAGGCGCGGCGATACGAGTGGCCGAACCGCCCCATGTTCGAGCCCACCGCCCCGCCGGGATGGCGGGCGATGCCGATGAACACGGCATCCGGGAACAGGCGCGCGAGCCCGTCGACGTGCCACGTGTGCAGCGGCGTCTTGTCACCCCAGCGGTGCTTGCCCTGCTGCTCCATGTGCCGCGTGAAGATCCGCCGGTAGAACGCGGCGAGCTCGGCGTCGAGCTCCTCCCGGCTCCAGCCCATCCGCCGGGCCCAGTTCCGCCCGGACCACTTGAGCGGGACGAACTGATGGGCGTTGTAGGCCCGCATGAAGCCGGTCTCCTGCGGGATCGAGATGCCCTCGTGGCTGTCGAGCATCAACCGCAGCAGCGTCGATCCCGACCCCATGGTCCCGACGATGAAGATGGGGCCGCCCATAAGCGCGGGCGAGTCTAGACGCCGCGTTTTCTTGGACGAACGTCAACGTCAACGGCGGCTGGGTAGGAGGGTGGGGGAATCGGCCGCGGCGCACGTGTGTAACGCAACACTCGGCGCGTTCCGGCGATCGAGTGTGCAGTTGCGCATCCCTGACATGCGTTTCGCAACACTCGATGACGAGAAGTCGTCGAGTGCTGCAAACCGCAGCCTCCCGGACCCTCCCCTCAATGCCGCCGTTGACGTTCGCCGGAGCAACGAGGCGGCGAGCTAGCCTGCCCGCCCGCAGATGAAGATCCGATTCCTCCTCATGAACGCGTTCGCGGTCGGCGGCACGATCCGGACGACGTTCACGACCTCGGGCGAGCTCGCCAAGCTCGGGCACGACGTGGAGATCATGAGCGTGTACCGGCGCCGGGCCGACACGGCGCTGCCGGTGCCCGAGGGCGTGACGCTGAAGTTCCTCGCCGACCTGCGCAAGGACGTGGTGCCCGACCTCCCGCCGCAGCAGCGCCGGCTGGCCGAGCAGCCGACGCGCCTGATGTCGTCGAACGACTTCCGGTATCCCAACTTCAACCTGCTGACGGACGTCCGGCTGGCGCGGTACATCCGCTCGGTGCGCGACGGGGTCCTGGTCGGGACGCGCCCGTCGATCAACCTCGCGGTCGCGCTGCTGGCCTCGCCGTCCGTGGTCCGCGTGGGGCAGGACCACATGAACCTCGCGAGCTACAACAACGCGCTGCGCAACCAGATCGCGTCGATCTACCCGCGGCTGGACATGCTGTCGACGCTCACCGAGGGAGACGCCGAGGCCTACCGGCGCCACCTCGGCGGCGGCACGCGCGTGGAGTGCATGCCGAACGGCGTGCCGGACGTCGGCGGCCACCGGGCGGCGCTCGACGAGAAGGTCGTCGTCGCGGCCGGCCGCCTCGGGCGCCAGAAGGGCTTCGACCGCCTGCTGCGGTCGTGGGCGCGGGTGATCGGCGACCACCCCGGTTGGCAGCTGAAGATCTTCGGCAGCGGCGTCGACATGAAGCCGCTGCGCCGCCAGATCCGCCGCCTCGGGATCGAGGACAGCGCCCAGATGATGGGCTTCACCTCGAGCCTGCACGAGGAGATGTCGCGCGCCTCGCTCTACGTGATGAGCTCGCGCAAGGAGGGCTTCCCGATGGTGCTGCTCGAGGCGATGGCGGTCGGGCTGCCGGTCGTGAGCTTCGACTGCCCCACGGGGCCGCGCGACATCATCCGGGAGGGCGTCGACGGGCACGTCGTGCCCGAGGGCGACATCGACGCGCTGGCCGCCGCCATGGGCGGCCTGATGAGGGACCCGGAGCGCCGCAAGGCGTACGGCCGCGCCGCCGTCGAGGGCGCTCGGCGCTACGACATCGCGGCGATCTCGCGGCGCTGGGAGGAGCTGTTCGAGGAGCTCGCCGTGGGGAAGGACGACGCCGGTCGCTGGCCCGCGGTCGGCGACCTCACGCGGATCGTGGCGCGGCGGGCGCGGAACCGGCTGTGACGTCGTCGATCACCAGGCAGTCGACGCCTGCCTCCAGCAGCGCCTCGCGCTCCTCGGCAGCCGGGCACCACGCCGCCACCTCGAGCCCCGCCTCGTGCGCGACCCGCACGGAGGCCGCGGCGTCGGCCGGGAACGACTCGACGTGCGGCGCGACGACGTCGAGCCCGAGGTGGCGGGCCGCCGGGATCGCCTTGCGCAGCGGGAAGCGGATCCAGGTCAGCAGCCCGAGCGGGACGGTGCCCAGGCGCTCGCGCACGATGACGAGCGCCGCCGGATCGAAGCTCGTGACCAGCACGTGACGGTCATGCCCGGCGACCAGCTCGGCCGTCAGCGCCGCGGTCGTCCGCTCGCGTGGGCGCAGCGCGTCCTCGAGCGCAGTCTTGACCTCGACGTCGACCGAGATCTCGGCAGGCAGCTCCTCGAACAGGTCGGCGACCCGCATGAGGCCGGCGTCGTCTGTCTCGGCCGCTGTCAGGGCGGCGATCGAGCGGCCGTCCTCGAGCTCCGGGTCGTGGCGGGCGACCAGCACGCCGTCGGCCGTCGCGCGCGCGTCGACCTCGACCCAGCGCAGGCCGGCGGCCACGGCCGCCCGGAACGACGGCAGCGTGTTCTCCTCGTGCCCGCGGCCGCTGCCGCGGTGGCCGCAGAGGACCGGGGTGTCGCCGAAGACGCTCAAGGGTCTGTTGAACAATGATCGGTCCGCCTGATGCGCCGCGGATGTGCCGAAGCAGGTGTACCGGGATTGTTCAATAGGCCCTTAGGAGCCGTCGAGTAGCTTGGCAGCCATGCCGCGCCTCAGCGTCGTCCTCGTCGTCCACGGCGAGCAGGCTCACCTCGACGAGGTGACCTCCGCCGCGCTGCGCGGCGACGACGTCGAGCTCGTGGTCGTCGACGACGCGTCGCCCGACCACGGGCCGGAGCTGCTCGACGCGCTCGCCGCCCGCGACGAGCGCGTCCGCGTGCACCACCTGACGGAGCGCGTGGGCCTCGGCGAGGCCCGCAACCTGGCGCTCGAGCTGGCCGTCGGGGAGTACGTCTGGTTCGTCAACGCCAGCGACGTCCCCGCGCCGGGCGGCGTGCTCGCGCGGCTGGCCGAGACCTCGCCGGACGTGCTGCTGGTCGGCGACCGGATCGAGGACGTGCTGGGGCGCTCCCGGCGCGGCCCGCACGCCGCGCTCGTCCGGCGGCTCACCGGCACGGTCACGCTCGACGAGGAGCCGGGGCTCGCCGACGCCGCCCCGCGTGCGTGGGACAAGGTCTTCCGGCGCGACGGGCTCGGCCGCTTCGCCGCCGGTCGCCACGGAGAGCTGACCGTGAGCTGGCCGGCGCTCCTCGGCGCGCGGCGGATCGCCGCGGTGCCGGGGACGAGCTACATGCGCCGCGAGCTCGAGAACGCGACGCGCGTGCCGGGCTCGCCGTTCGAGGCGTACGAGTCGGTGCTGCGGGGGGCGGACGAGCGCACGCGCCGGGTCGTCGTGCCCGCCATGGCACGGCACCTCCTCTCGCTGCTCGACCGCATCCCCGAGGGCGAGCGGCGGGAGTTCTTCCGCCGCGCATCCGAGCTCTACAGGCGGCATCGCACCGCCGACGAGCCGGCCAGCCCGCGGCACCGCCTGCTCGAGCGCGACGCGTACGCGGCCTACCGGCTGCTCGACCAGGGCATCGAGGCGCGCCGCCGCGCGCCGTCGCTCGCGCCGGTGCGCAAGGCGCGCGGCCGGCTGCGCAAGGCGAGCCTCGAGCGCCACTACCGGTCACGCCTGCGCGCGCCGCTCGACCCCGAGCTCGCCGTCTACGGCGCGTACTGGTTCCGCGGCTACGCGTGCAACCCGCGCGCGATCTACGAGCGGGCCGCGGAGCTCGTGCCGCACGTCCGCGGCGTTTGGGTGGTGCGGCCCGGCGCGACGGTCCCGGACGGCGTCGAGCACGTCGTCGCCAATACGCCCGAGTACTTCGACGCGATCGCGCGCGCGGGCTACCTGGTCAACAACGTCAACTTCCCGAACAACCTGGTCAAGCGCGAGGGCAGCGTGCACGTGATGACCCACCACGGCACGCCGCTCAAGCGGATGGGGCTCGACCTCCGCCACGCCCATCACGCCGGGCGGAAGATGGACTTCGCGGCGCTGCTCGAGCGCTGCCGCCGGTGGGACTTCAGCGTCTCCTCCAACCGCCACTCGACGCTGATCTGGGAGCGCGTCTACCCGGTGCCGTTCGAGACGCTCGAGGTCGGCTACCCGCGCAACGATGCGCTGGCCAACGCCACCGACGCGGACGCGCAGCGGCTGCGAGCGGAGCTGGGCATCGCTCCCGGGCAGACCGCGGTGCTGTACGCGCCGACGCACCGCGAGTACCGATCGGGCTACGAGCCGGCGCTCGACCTCGGGCGCCTGGCGGCGGCGCTGGGCGACGACCACGTGGTGCTCGCCCGCCAGCACTACTTCTATGATGCCGACCCGCTCGTGCGCGACCTCCATCGCGTCGGGAGGCTGCTCGACGTGGCCGCCCATCCGTCGGTCGAGGAGCTGTGCATCGCGTCCGACGTGCTCCTCACCGACTACTCCTCGATCATGTTCGACTACGCCGTGCTCGACCGCCCGATCGTCATCCACGCCCCCGACTGGGACGTGTACCGGGAGCTGCGCGGCACGTACTTCGACCTGCTCGCCGAGCCGCCGGGCGCCGTTGCCCGGACCGACGACGAGCTGGTCGACCTCTTCGCCTCCGGCGCGGCGTACGACACCGCGGTCGCCGAGGCCCGCGCGGCCTTCCGGGCACGCTTCGCCTCGCTCGACGACGGGCGCGCGGCCGAGCGGGTCGTCCGCCGCGTGTGGCTCGGGGAGCGCGAGGCCACGCAGCCGCCCGTGCCATCGACCGCATGAGCGAGCTCCTGCTCGTCGTCGGGGTCGGGCGCAGCGGCACGAGCCTGCTGTCCGGGATGCTCGGCCAGCTCGGGTTCCGGATCCCGCAGCCCGAGGTGCAGGCCGACGACACGAACCCGCGCGGCTTCGGCGAGCCGCGCTGGGTGGTCGACTTCCACTCGCGCCTGCTGCGCGAGCGCCGCGTCACGGTCAACGACGCCCGGCCGGCCGCGTGGGAGGCGACCACCGCCGCCGGGGACGTGTCCGCGGTGCGCGACGAGCTGCGCGGCTGGCTGGAGGGCGAGCTGCGCGAGCCGGGCGCGGTGCTCGTCAAGGACCCGCGCACGGTGTGGTTCCTGCCGCTGTGGATGCGCTGCGCCGCCGACCTGGGAGCCCGCACCTCGTTCGTCACGATGCTCCGCCATCCGGCCGAGATCGTCACGAGCGCGCGCCGCTCGTACGGCACCGGCCTCACCGAGGCCACGCGCGCGGCGGCGTGGATCAACGTGATCCTCCAGACCGAGGAGGTCACGCGCGAGGCCCCGCGGGCGTTCGTGCGCTACGAGGACCTGCTGGCCGACTGGCCGCCCGAGATCCGGCGGCTCGGCTCGCAGCTCGACTTCCCCGAGCTCGCGGACATCGACCGGCGCCCCGAGGTCGACGCGTTCGTGGACCCCGGGCTGCACCGCAGCCGCACGAGCTGGGCCGACCTCGACGTCCCCGACCGCGTGCGCGACCTCGCCGAGATCGTGTGGGGGCATCTCGGCGACCCGGCCCCCGACGTCCTCGACGCCGACCGCGCCGCCTACCGCGCGCTCTACGCCGAGGCGGAGGCGATCGCGCAGTGCTCGATCATGGCCGCACGCCCGCGCAAGAAGCGTCCCGCCCCGCCGCCGTCGCTGCGCACGCGGCTGGCCCGCCGGGTGCGCAGGCTCGGCTCCTAGGATCTTCGCCGTGCCGAGGGTCAGCGTGGTCGTGCCGGTCTACAACGTCGAGGAGTTCCTCGAGACGTGCCTGGACTCGCTGCTCGCGCAGACGTTCGAGGACTACGAGGCGATCCTCGTCGACGACGGCTCGACCGATCGCAGCGGCGAGATCGCCCAGCGCTACGCGGACCGCGACGGCCGCTTCCGCGTCGTCACCCAGGAGAACGGCGGCCTCAGCAAGGCGCGCAACACCGGGGCGGACGTCGCCGAGGGCGAGTTCCTCGTGTTCCTCGACAGCGACGACGCGCTGCCGCCGAACGCCTACGAGCTGCTCGTCGGCGCGCTCGACCAGACGGGCTCGGACTTCGCGACCGGGAACGTCCACCGGCTCACCCGCTTCGCGACCTTCCAGTCGCCGTTCCTGGCCAAGACGTTCCCCGAGACGCGTTTAAAGACCCACGTCACCAAGTTCCGCCCGCTGCTCGCCGACCGCCCGGCCTGGAACAAGCTGTGGCGCCGCTCGTTCTGGGACGAGCACGGCTTCCGCTTCCCCGAGGGGCGCACGTACGAGGACACGCCGGTCACGGTGCCGGCCCACTTCCTGGCGCGTTCGGTCGACGTCATCGCGGATCCCGTGTACTACTGGCGCATCCGGGAGGGGGCCGGGTCGATCACCCAGCGCAAGCTCGAGCCGCGGGGGCTGACCGACCGGCTGCTGGCCATCCAGGAGGTCTCCGACCACCTTGCGCGCAAGGGGCCGCGCGGCGCCAAGCGCTGGTACGACGAGAGTGTCGTCGCGGACGACCTCCGCTACTACGTCAACGGCCTCGAGGCGGCCGACGACGAGTACCGGGCGCTGTTCCTCGACCGCGTGAACGCGTTCCTGGACAAGGCGAGCCCGAAGATCTTCCGGCCGCTGCCGGCGATCGAGCGGCTCAAGTGGCACCTCGTGCGCCGGCGTCTCGTCCCCGAGCTCCTCGAGGTCCTGCGCTTCCAGAAGGAGGAGCTCGCGAGCACGCCGCCGGTGCGCGTGCGCGGCAAGTGGTACGGCGACTATCCGTTCCGCACCGACCCCGAGCTGAAGATCCCGAGCTCGATCTACCGCATCGAGCCGGAGTTCTACATGCGTGCGTCGATCGAGCGGCTCGAGCGCCGCGGCGACGAGCTGCACGTGAGCGGCTACGCGTACATCCACGGCGTCGGAGCCGGGGAAAAGGGGGGACAGCGCGTGCGGGTCGCGCTCCTGCGCCGCGGGCCGCTCGTGCGGGTGCGGCTGCTCACGTCCGCCGTCCGGCTGCGCGCCCGCAGCGTGCGGCGCCCCGAGCTCACCGGCAACTCGCGCCAGGCGCTGACCGACCTGTCGTGGACCGGCTTCGAGGCGACGCTCGACCCGCGCGCGCTGCGCCGCGCCCGCCGCTGGCGCGAGGGCACATGGGAGCTGTACGTGACGCTGCACGCCGGCGGCCTCAAGCGGCGCCGCTCGCGCTTCACGCTCGACGGCGGGCGTCCGCTGCGGCCGGTCGAGATCGCGGTCGACGGGGCGGTCGTCACGGCGGGAATGACGCCGGACACCGAGCTGGCCGTCGAGGTGCGCCACGGCGCCGCGAAGCTCGGCGAGCCGCGGCTGGCGGGCGGCGCCGTCGAGCTGCCCGCGCAGCTGAGCCCGGCGCCCGGGCCGAAGCCGGTGCTCGAGCTGCGGCGGACCAGCGACGGGCGCCGCGTGCGCCTCCCGCTGCGCGACGGCGAGGCGCGCGCGCCCCTGGGCAAGCTGCGCGGCGACGGCGAGAGCGTGTGGGAGGTGTGGGCGGCCGACGACGGGCGCCGGGTGCCGGTCGCGCTGCCGGCCGGCGTGCCGGAGGCGACCTGGACGGAGAACGGCCGCCAGGTCGCCGTCACGCGGCATGGGCGCGGCGCGGCGCTCGTGGAACGGGAGGCCGCGGCTGTCGTGCGCCGCGCGAGCTGGGCGCCGGACGGCACGCTCGAGCTCGGGGGCGAGCTCCCTCCGGGCGCCGCGTGGGACGAGATCGAGGTCGCCGCCGACCGCGGCGAGGCGCACCGGTTCCCGCTCCAGCGCACGCCGGACGGTGGGTTCTCCGCGGGCCTGCCGGTGGCGGCGATCGAGTCGCTGGCCGGCGCGCTGCCGCTCACCGAGGGCCGCTGGCGCCTGCGGGCGGGCGGCGTGCCGATGGTCATCGCCGACGCGCTCGACGAGCTGCTCCCGCTGTCGACGGTCGTCGACCGCAAGCCGTTCTCGCTCGGGCTCTCGTCGGAGGGCGAGGCGCTGCTCTCGGTCCAGCGCGACCTCGACGAGGACGAGCGGGGCCGCTACAACCAGCTCCGCCTGCGCGAGACGGCGTACAAGCCGGCGCGCACGGCGCCGCTGCGCGACGCCGTCGTCTACACGAGCTTCCTCGGCCGCCAGTACTCCGACAGCCCGCGGGCGATCCACGAGGAGCTCGTGCGCCGCGAGCTGCCGCTCGAGCACCTGTGGGTGGTGCGGGACGGCCGCTGCCGGGTGCCGGACACGGCCACGGTCCTGCGCGAGGGCAGCCGCGAGTACCACGAGGCGCTGGCCACCGCCCGCCTCGTGATCGCCAACGACCACTTCCCCGACTGGTTCCGGCGCCGGCCGGACCAGACCTGCCTCCAGACCTGGCACGGGACGCCGCTCAAGAAGCTCGGCTTCGACGTGTCGGACATGCGCAAGACGGTCCGGCGGTTCCAGCGCGGCTGGGAGCGCCAGCTCGACAACTGGCAGTACGTGCTCTCGCCCAACCGCTTCTCGACGCCGATCCTGCGGCGCGCGTACGCGATCGAGGGAGAGATGCTCGAGACCGGCTACCCGCGCGTCGACGTGCTGGCCGGCGCCGATCGCGACGCGCGTGGCGCCGAGCTCCGCCGCCGCCTGGGCATCCCCGAGGGCGTGCGCACGGTGCTCTACGCGCCAACTTACCGTGACCACGTCGTCGATCGCCGCGGCCGCTACCGGCTCGACCTCCAGCTCGACCTGGAGCGCCTGCGCCAGGCCGTGGGGGATGACACCGTGATCCTCTTCCGAAAGCACCACTACGTCGTCGACTCCGTCCCGGTCACGGCCGACGGCTTCGTGCGCGACGTCTCGAGCTACCCGGACGGCACGGAGCTGATGCTGGCCGCCGACGTGCTGATCACGGACTACTCCTCGATGATGGTCGATTACGCCAACACCGGGCGGCCGATGCTGTTCTACACGTACGACCTCGACGCGTACGCCGAGGAGATCCGCGGCTTCTATCTGGACTTCGTCGCTACAGTGCCGGGGCCGCTTCTGCGGACGACGGACGAGGTCGCTGAGGCACTACGCGATCTCGATGGAGTGCGTAGCGCGCACGACGCGCGCTATGCCGCGTTTCGGGAGACGTTCTGCGAGCTCGACGACGGGCGCGCAGCGTCGCGGGTCGTCGATTGCCTGCTCTCTGCCGAGCGCAACTCCACCACTGCGAACACGTTGGGGAACGTATGACTCGAATCCTTCCTGGACTCCTGTTGCTCCTGTTGCTCGTGCCGGCAGCCCCGGCCGCGGCGGCTCCGACGGTCGGCATCGCCGACGATCGGATCATGCTCGGCGGCGGCGCGCTCGCCGACGAGGCGGTCGCCGAGTGGCAGAGGCTCGGCATCGAAGACGTGCGCATCCTCGCCTACTGGCGCTCGATCGCACCCAACAGCTCGTCGCGCACGGCGCCCTCCGGCTTCGATTCAGACGACCCGAACGATCCCCGCTACCAGTGGTACGTGGTCGACCAGGCGGTCAACCGCGTGCGCGCGGCCGGCATGACCGTGACGCTCAACCTCACGGGTCCCGGCCCCCTGTGGTCGAGCTCGAACCCGAGCAAGCGGATGCCGCAGTACAAGCCGAAGCCGTCGTCGTACGCGGCGTTCGTCAAGGCGGCTGCGCTCCGCTACGGCGGCACGGTCGACCGCTACATCCTCTGGAACGAGCCGAACCTCAACAAGTGGCTCGCCCCGCAGTCGAGCTGCAAGCGCGGCCGGTGCACGCCGGTCTCGCCGCATCTCTACCGCAACCTCGTGCGCCCGGCCTACAGCGCGATCAAGCGCGCCGACCCGACGTCCGAGATCGTGATCGGGGCCCTCGGCCCGCGCGGCCGGACGGCGCGGACGTGGAAGTCGACGATGCACCCGATGCTGTTCCTGCGCCAGATGGGCTGCCGCAGCGACTCGTTCCGGCGGATCCGCTCCGGGTACTGCAGGAGCTTCCGGGCGGCGTCGCTCGACGGCTTCGGCGTGCACCCGTACAACTTCCGCGCGCCTGAGCTGCCGAACCCCGGCTCGGACAGCCTCTCGGTCGCCCAGCTCCCGAACCTGATCCGCACGCTGGACCGCCTCAAGCGTGCTCGCGGGCTGCGCAGCAGCCGCAGGATCGACGTGTTCGTGGACGAGTACGGCTACCAGACCCGCCCGCAGGACCCGTTCTCCGGCATCACCACGCGCGAGCAGAACTCGTACCTCCAGCGCGCGGCGTACCACGTGTGGCGCTCCAAGCGCGTCAAGCTGTTCACGCAGTACCTGTGGCGCGACGAGCCGAACCGCGTGAACTGGCAGTCGGGCCTGCGTGACAGGCGCGGGCGCCCGAAGCAGAGCCTGTCGTACTTCGACACCCCGTTCGTGGTCGACGCCACGCGGCGCCGGCTGTGGGGTCAGGTGCGTCCCGGCGGTCGCTGGACCGTCCGCATCGAGCAGAAGCGCGGCGGCACGTGGCGGCAGATCAAGTCCCGTCGCACGGACTCGCGCGGCTACTTCCAGATCAGCCGTCGCATCTCGCCGGGCAGCTACTACCGCTTCCGCGCGGGCACGTACGTGAGCCAGGCCGTCCGCGGCTGAGCCCATTTACGCCGGTGGGGGCGCGGCGCTCGGCGCGGCGCCCCCACGGCGGTACCCTCCCGCCATGCTCGTGGCGATCGCGGGAGGGCACGGGAAGGTGGCGCTGAGCCTCGCGCGCGTCCTGCGCGAACGGGGCGACGACGTGCGCTCCCTGATCCGCCGGCCCGAGCACGCCGACGACGTGCGCGAGGCGGGCGGCGAGCCGGTCCTGTGCGACCTCGAGGCCGTCGGCGAGGACGAGGTGGCGGCCACCATCGAAGGCGCCGACGCGGTCGTCTTCGCGGCCGGCGCCGGGCCCGGCAGCGGACCCGAGCGCAAGGAGACGGTTGACTACGGCGGCGCCGTCAAGCTGATCGAGGCGGCCAGGCGCGCCGGCATCGCGCGCTACGTGATCGTCTCCAGCGTCGGCGCCGACCCGAACGCATCGGGCGACGACACCTTCGCGGTCTACCTGCGCGCCAAGGGCCGGGCGGACGCGGCGCTCGCGGCCAGCGGGCTCGAGTACACGGTCGTGCGGCCCGGTCGCCTGACCGACGATCGGGGCACCGGCCGCATCCGCATCGGCCGGGACGGCGAGATCCCGCGCGAGGACGTCGCCGCCACGCTCGCCGCGGTCCTCCACGAGCCGAGCACGGCGGGGCTCACCTTCGAGATCGTGGGCGGCGACGTCCCGGTCGACGAGGCCGTCGCCGCCCTCCTTGGTTGATCAGTCCCGCACGCGGCGGTACAGCGTGCGCGACGCGCCGGGCGACCACGCGCCGGTCACGTAGGCGAGGACCCGGTAACGGCCGCCGCGGCGCTGGCGCACGCGCTTGACGTAGCGCGACCGGTTGCCGCGGACGCTGCGCGCGTACGTCTTGGCGATGGTGTCCCAGGCGCCGCCACGCAGCTTTTGGACGAGGACCGGGCTCCCGTCGACGGCCGGCTTCACGAAGCCGGCGAAGCGGATGACCCCGCTCCGCGATCCCCGCGACGTGCGCGTATGGACGCCCGTGTGCACGGCGGCCTCGGCGACCACGATCGGGCTCACGACGTTGGGGTTGGCCGGCATCAGCACGCGGAACTGCGTGTTCACGGGCACGGAGAGGACCGGGAACGAGAAGGCGCCCTGAGCGTTGGTGACGTGGGGGTCGGACGCGTTGGCGAAGCCCTGCGTGTACGGGAAGGGATTGCTCTGGAGCACGACCGCGCGGTTGGCGTTGCCGGTCCCGCTGAGCACGCCGGCCAGCGTAGTCGCGCGGCCGGGGAACACCGGGTTGGGCACGGCCGCCAGCGACACGCCGAGCGGCTGCCGTCGCGTCTTGAACGTGCGGTCGGCCCCACGGGTGACCCCCAGGGCGTTGCGCGCCACCAGGCGGTAGTGGTAGGTCGTGGCGGGAGCCAGGCCGGCGAGGCTCTCGGCGACCCGCCGCCCGGCGGTGCCGGCGCCGGCCGAGCGCGTCGGCGTCTGGGCACCGTAGCTGCGCGTCGTCCCGTAGCGGAAGAAGTACGTCGTGGCCGCGCCGCGCGGGTTGACGGTGCCGTTCACCACGGCCGAGGTGGGCGCGAGGTTGGCCGCGCCCCCCGTCGTGGCGCCGGGCTTCTCGGCCGCCGCCGCCACGCCCGGCGCGAGCAGCGCACAGGCGGCCACGGCACCGGCGGGCAGCACTCGGTTCGCTCGCATCTCGCTCCCTTCCCTCGAGGTTCGGTCCACCGGGTGCAACACCGAGTACAGTCGTACGATGCGCTCGATGCGGTACTGGATGCCGATCGTGGTCGCGTTCGCGCTGCTGGTGATCGCACGCAGCGTCCCGCCCGTGCTGGCCTACGTGCTCATCATCGCGGCCACGGCCCTCATCTTCGAGGTCGGGAGCGCGCTGCTAGCGGGCGCGAACCGGACGGGCGGCATGCACGATCACCGCCAGTAGGCCCGCGAGCCGCAGCCGCCCGCGCCGGTGCACGAACCGCGCGAGCTGCTCGCCCCGCAGCGGCAGGTTGTCGCTCCCCACGCGGCGCAGCACCCGGCCGTCCGAGGTCGTGACGATGCGGCCGGCAACACGCGGGACGGTCACGAGCGTGAGCTCCACGCGGCCGACGACGAGCGGCTGGACGCCGACGTCGACGCCGGCGTCCTGCGCCCGGCGCATCACCGCGTCGAGCACCTGCTGGTCGAGCGGGCAGCCGATCAGGCGCCGCTTGTCGCTCACCCCGAGGACGACGTGACCGCCCGCCGTCATGGCCATCGCGGGGATCACCTCGCGCAGGTTGGCGGCCGACGCCTTGAACTCGAGCCGCTCGTGCTCGACCCGGCCGAAGCGCCTCCAGAAGGCGGGCTCGTCGAGGTGGAGGCTCTCCCGTCCCGCGATCATCGCGCTCAGCAACTTAGCGGCGCCGCCGGACAGCACACGAGGTGTCCGCCCGGGCTGGCAGCATCGATCGCGTGCCCGCGCCCGCCGATCCGCCGTCGCTGGCCACGGTGCTGGCCGAGGCGCGCCACGCGCTCGGCCTCTCGCTGCGCGAGGTCGAGCGCCGGACCGGCATCCGCAACGCCCATCTGTCCCAGATCGAGACCGGCACGATCGCCCGGCCGGAGATGGCGCTGCTGTGGGAGCTGTCCGTCGCCTACGGGCTCGACTTCGGGCGGCTGCTGGCGCTCGCCGGCTACGAGTCCGCGGGGGAGGCGGCGGCCGACCGCGGCCGGATGACGGTCGCGCTGCGGGCGCTGGGACAGCTCACGCCGGCCGAGCAGGCGGAGGCTCTCCAGTTCATGGCCGAGCTCAGGCGGCGGCGCGAGCCGTGAAGGTCCCGGCCTTCACCCGCTCGCGGATCGAGCGCCTGTGTGCCGACGCGCTGCGGCACGCGGGCGTGGCCGGTGTGCTGCCGACGCCGCTCGACGCGCTCGCCGAGGCGGTCGGCGTGCGCGAGCGCGTCGAGCTCCCGCCGCAGGCGCGCGTCCTCGGCGCGCTGTGGTTCGAGCGGCGGGCGCTGTTCGTCGAGCGCACGCAGTCACCGCCCCGCCGGCGGTTCACCGTGGCGCACGAGATCGGCCACCTGCTGTGCCCGTGGCACCGGGCCGCCGTGCGGCTGGACACCGCGGGCGAGCTGTTCGGCGACGTCGCGGCCGGCATCGAGGCGGAGGCGAACCTTGCTGCGAGCGAGCTGATCTTCCAGGGCGGGCGGTTCACGGCCGAGGCGGCCGGCCACGAGTCGTCCCTGCGTACGCCGCTCGAGCTCGCCGAGGCCTACGGGGCGTCCGGCCACGCCGCCGCGCACCACTACGTCGAGCGCCATGCCGAGCCGCTGGCGCTGCTCGTCGCCGGCCGCTGGCCCGACGCGGGCGGGCGCCTGCCCGTGTGGAAGAGCGTCGAGTCGCCCGCGTTCATCTCCGCCTTCGGACGGCTAGCGGGCCGTGTGCGGCATCTTCCCGCGGGCGGGCCGCCGCTGGCCGATGCCGTCGAGGCCGCGCGCCGCTCCTCCGAGCCGGTGCCGGCGACGGTGACCCTCGGGGCCCGCACGTTCGCCGCCGAGGTCCTCAACAACCGCCACTGCCACCTCGTCCTCGTGACGGGACGACTGGACAGCGTCTCGGTCGCCGCCTAATCTCACCACCACATGCCGTTCTCCGGTGAGAAAGAGCGCCAGCGGGCGACAGCGCTCGAATCGCTCGGAGCGTGGCTGCGGATCTGGACGCCACCGCGCGACGTCGAGGTGCGTCCGGTCCCGAAGCGGTTGCTGCTGGGCGTCGCCGCCGCCGTCGTCGTGGTCGGGATCGCGGTCGCCGCTCTCGTCGCGCCGGCGATCGACGACGCCAAGCAGCGGGCGGACGCGCGCGATCGAGTCGCCGACGACGCCCGCCGCGACGCCGCTGCACGCCGGGCGGTCGAGTCCCAGCGCCCCACCACCGTCTCGCTCGCCGCGCTGCGGCCGCCGGCCGGCAGCAGCGCCGCCGAGCGCCGCGCCGCCCGCGGCGCGGTCGTCGCCGAGGTCGAGAAGCGCATCACCGCCTCCGCCCAGGCCCGGGCCGCCGAGGGCGAGTTCCGCCGCCCCTCCGGCCCGACCACCTGCGAGCGCGCGCCCGGCACCCCGGAGGCCGCCACCGACCTCACGGTGCGCCGCGGGGTGTTCACCTGCGACACCACGGTCCGCGCCATCGTGGCGACGGACAGCAACCAGGCCGGCTCGCTCACCTACCCGTTCCGCGCCGTGATCGACTTCACGACCTACCGCGTTGCGTGGTGCAAGACGAGCCCGCCGCCCGGCGAGCAGATCGTGCCCGACCCGCGCCGGGTCGTCGAGCTTCCTCGCGCCTGCACGTCCTGACGAACGTCAATGGCGGCTGGGTAGGGAGGCTGGGGAACCAACCGCTGCGCGAACTATCGCGGTTTACCCCCGGAAACCGACGGTAATCGAGGATAGTTCGCGAACTATGTCGGATTAGCCCCGGAATCCGGGGCTAGCTGAACATGGTTCGCGCTATCGCCAGCCGCGCCGGCTTCCTAGTTCTCCCTACCCAGCCGCAGTTGACGTTCCCGGGGGTGAGGCCGCCCGACGAGCTAGACCGCGGCCTGGAGCGACGCCTCGAGGATGTCGAGGCCCTCGTTCAGCTCGGCGGGCTCGATGGTGAGCGGCGGCAGCAGGCGGATCACGTTGCCGTACATCCCGCAGGAGAGCAGGAGCAGGCCACGCTCGCGCGCCGCGGCCACCGTGGCTGCGACACGCTCGGGCGCGGGCGCCCGCGACTCGTCGTCGGTCACCAGCTCGAGCGCGAGCATCGGCCCGAGCCCCCGCACGTCGCCAGCGACGTCGAGCGCCTCGAGCCGCGCGCGGATCGTGCTTCCCAGCTCCTCGGCGCGCTCGCGGAAGCCCGGCGCCGCGACGGTGTCGAGCACGACGGCGGCCGCCGCGCACGCCACGGGGTTGCCGCCGAACGTGCCGCCGAGGCCGCCGACCCCCACGGCGTCCATGACGTCCGCGCGGCCGGTCACCGCGGCCAGCGGGAGCCCGCCGCCGAGCGACTTGCCGGAGACCAGCAGGTCGGGCTCGACGCCGTAGCGCTCGATCGCCCACACCGGACCCGTGCGGCCGACGCCGGCCTGGACCTCGTCGTCGACGTAGAGGATGCCGTGCGCCTCGCAGACCTCCTTGAGCCGCGCCGGGAAGTCCTTTGGCATCGGGATGAAGCCGCCCTCGCCCTGGACCGGCTCGAGCACCACGCAGGCGACGCTCTCCGGATCAACGTCGGACTTGAAGAGCGCGAGCAGGCCCATGATCGCCTCCTCGGTACCGACGCCGCGGTACTCGTAGGGCGCGGGCGCGCGGTAGACCTCGGGCGCGAACGGGCCGAAGCCGCGCTTGTACGGCGTCACCTTGCTGGTGAGCGTCATCGTCAGCAGCGTCCGCCCGTGGAAGGCGCGGTCGAACGCGATCACGGCCGGGCGGCCGGTCGCCGCGCGCGCGATCTTGACGGCGTTCTCGACGCCCTCGGCGCCCGAGTTGAGCAGCACGCTCTTGTAGTCGCCGCCGTCGCCCGGGTAGAGCTCGGAGAGCCGCCGGCAGACCTCGACGTACGGCTCGTACATCCCGACCATGAAGCACTGGTGCAGATAGCGGTCGACCTGCTCGTGGATCGCACGCACGACGTCGGAGTGGCCATGGCCGAGGTTCTGGCACGCGATGCCGCCCGCGAAGTCGATGTACGAGCGCCCGTCGGCGTCCTCGATCCGGGCGCCCTCGGCGCGCGCGACGACGATCGGCGGGGTGCTCACGCCGCTCGACACGAACCTCGCGCGCGCGTCGCGCACGTCCACTGGCTGGGTGACATCCATCGCGTTGGTCATGGTGACAGTCCGCTCCAATCGGAGATGAACAGGGCGAGCGCCTGGGCGGTGCGGGTGATCGACGGCACGTGCACCCGCTCGTCGACGCCATGCTCGTGCTCGGCCAGCGGCCCGAAGCAGACCGCCGGCGTGTCGCCGTAGAGGGCGAAGGCGCGGGCGTCGGTGGTGGCCGTGGATGCGAACAGCGGCGGCGGGCCGGCGCCGTTGACACGGGCGGAGGCGGCGGCGAGGCCCTGGACCAGCGGGGCGTCGTGGGCGAGCTCGTAGCCCTCGCACTGGAAGCCCTCGTAGAGCACTTCGATGCGATGCGCGCCGCTCTCCACGCCGGCGACGACCTCCTCGACGCGCGCCTTGAGATCGGCCACGGGCTCGCCGGGGTAGGTCGCCAGGCGGAAGTGGGTGATGCACTCGCCCGCCACCGTCGACGGCCAGTCGCCGCCGCGGACCATCCCCACGTTGAGGTTGATCGGGTGCGGATAGGCCGCGTAGAGCTCCGGGCGCACCGCGTTGAGCTCGGTCTCCAGGCCACGCAGCGCCTCGATCACCCGGTACGAGGCCTCGATCGCGTTGGCGCCGTCGCCGGCGTCGCCCGCGTGGGCGGGCGCCCCGAGCACGCGCACCTTGAACCACAGGACGCCGACCTGCGCGGTCCAGATCGCCCCCTGGGTCGGCTCGGTGAGCACCGCGGCGTCCGCCGTGTGGCCGGCCAGCACGCAGGCGAGCGCGCCGTGCCCGGTGCACTCCTCCTCGACGACGGACTGGAGCTGCACGCGCGCGCGGGGCGTGACGCCGAGACGCCGGAGGCCCGCCACGGCGCCGACCATCGCCGCCAGCCCGGACTTCATGTCGCCGGCGCCTCGCCCGTACAGCCACTCGCCCTCACGGCGGGCGGCGAACGGCGCGCCGCTCCACAGCTCGCTCGGCTCCGGGCTCACCACGTCGATGTGGCCGTTGAGGACCAGCGAGCGCCCGTCCGCCTCGCCGGCCGGGAGCCAGTCGGCGAGCACGTTGACCTTCCCCGAGACATCCCAGGTGAACGGCGCGCCGCCGGGGTGGGCGCGCAGCGCGCCGGCGTCGAGCGGCACGTCGAACGGCTCCAGCCCGAGGCCGGCGAACGCGCGTCGCATGATCGACTGGCCGCCGCCCTCGGCGCCCAGCACCGTCGGCGCCTCGACCAGCTCGATCAGGAGATCGACCATGGCGGCCTCTTCGGCCGCCACGGCCGCCAGGATGTCGTCGTCCACCGCCCGGAGGCTACGCCGCGACGGCGTGCAGCTCGGCCGGGAGGTTCCAGCACTCGGCGATCTGCCCGTCCTCGAAGCGCACGATCGCGCCTCCCTGGGCCTCGAGCGACCAGCCGGGACCCTGCGCGGCGCGCCAGGTGAAGCGCGTGGCGACGCGGTCGCCCTCCGCCACGGCGTCGTCGAGCGTCACGGTCGCGTGCGGGAACGTGTCGTCGGTGGCGGCGTGGAAGCGGCACAGGTCGTCGACGTCGCCGATCCCGGCCGGGAAGCCGTGCAGCGCCGCGTCGGGCCGGAAGAGCGCGAGGTACGCCTCGGCGTTGCCGTCGTTGAGCGCCGCGACGGCGCCGCGCAGCGCGGCCTTGTTCTGGGCGCGGGCGCTGCTCTGTGCGCGGCCGTTCCGCGCCTTCGTGGTCCTGCTCGTGGTGGTGGACATGGCGTCCTCTCCTCGGGTCGTGCGGGTTGATCAGCATCGGTCGCAACGTCCGGGCGGACAACCGTCGCCGTGACCAAACCTGAGCGGCTGGTTTGGACCCTCGACCAAGCAATAGGCTGCCGTCCATGGGCACGCCGCTCCGGCTCGCCGACCTGCTTGCCGAGGAGTCGTTCGGCCTCGAGCTGCTCAGCGGCGGCGACGCGGCGGAGGCGCGCGAGATCCGCGGTGCGCACGCCGTCGAGGTGGAGGCTCCGGCCCGCTGGCTGGGCCGCGACTGGGTGATGCTCACGACCGGCGTGCGCCTGCGCGGCAACGCCGAGGCGCAGCGGGAGCTCGTCCCGCAGCTCGAAGCCGGAGGCGCCAGCGCGCTCGGCTTCGGCGTCGGGCTGGGGTTCAAGCGGGTGCCGCCGGCGCTGCTGGCGGCCGCCCGCGAGCGCGGCTTCCCGCTCTTCGCGGTGCCGTACGAGACGCCGTTCCGGGAGATCATCCACTTCGTCGACAGCGCGCTGACGAGCGGTGAGGAGCAGGTCTTCCGGCGCCTCACGGCGCTCCAGCGCTACCTCGTCGACGCGCTGCGCACCCCGCAGCCCGAGCACGCGATGGTCGACCGGCTGGCGCGCTTCCTCGACGCCGGCGTGGTCCTGCTGAGCGCCGACGGCGAGCCGGAGGTCGTCGCCGGGCGGCCTCCCGTGGACGAGCTGCTCCAGGCGGTGTGCGCCGAGCCCCCGGGCCTCGTCGAGCTCGACGTCGCCGGCTGGCACGTGGTCGCCACGCCGGTGGCCACCCGCGCCGACCACGCCGCCCGCCGCCTGGTGCTCGCCAGCCCGCGGCGCGGGTTCGTCGACAAGCTGGCGAAGCCCGCGGCCGAGGCCACTGCTCCGCTGCTGGCCGCGATGGCGCGGCTCAGCGACGTCGTGCGCGACCAGGAGCAGGCGGTCAAGGGCGCACTGCTCCAGGAGGCGCTGGAGCCGGAGGAGCCGGCCGACGCGCTGCCGGTCGCCGCTCGCGCCGCGGCCTTCGGGCTCGACTTCTCCGGCCCGGCGCGCATCGTCGTCGTGCGCGCGCCGCGGGAGGTCCACCGCGAGGTCGCGCGGCGGCTCGAGCACGGGCGCCTGCCGCACCTGGCGCACGAGCGCGACGGCTCGCTCGTCCTGCTCGTCCAGGGCGGCGACACGGAGCTGCGCTCGGCGCTGGCGATCGACCTGCCGGACGTGGTCATCGGCATCGGCAGGGCGGTCACCTCGATGGCCGACGCCCGCCACTCGCTGCGTGACGCCGAGCTGGCCGCCGGCCACGGTCGCGGCCTGACGCACTTCGACGACTTCGAGCTCGGGACGTTCGTGCTCAGCGAGATCCCGGCCGCCCGGCTGGCCCCGAAGGTCGACGCCGTCCTGTCCTCCCTGCGCGCCAACCCGCCGCTGCACGAGGCGCTGAAGGCGTACTTCGAGCACGACCTCGACATCGCGGCGACCGCCGCGTCGCTGCACATGCACCGCAACTCGCTGCGCTACCGGCTCGCCCGCGCCGAGCAGGTGCTGGGCCGCTCGCTGAAGCAGCCGGCGACGATCACGACCGTCTACCTCGCGCTCGTCGCCGATGCCGCTGCCCAAAGCCCTGGCGCCGATTTGGACGGCGCACGGTTGCCCACGGGCGTCCGCGCGCCATAGGATCGCCGCGTCCATGGAGCCGAGCGAGCAGCCCACGGCGCCCTACCTCGACGCCGTCGTGGCCTATGCGTTCCGCGGCCCGGGCCGCTACCACGTGCCCGGGCACAAGGGCGGGCCGGGCGCCGACCCGGGGTTCCGCAAGGCGATCGGGGTCGACGGCCTGGCCGCCGACGTGCCGCAGGACATCCACGGGATCGACCTCGGGCCGTCGCCGACGCCGTACGAGCGCGCGGAGCGCCTGGCCGCCGAGGCGTTCGGCGCCGAGCGCACGTTCTTCCTCACCAACGGCGCCACCCAGGGCAACCACGCCCTGTGCCTGGCGCTCGCGCCGCTCGGCGCCCGGATCGTCGCCCAGCGCAACTCCCACGCGTCGATCGTCGACGGGCTCGTACTCAGCGGCGGGCTGCCGAGCTTCGTCGCCCCGGAGTACGACGACGAGCTCGGCATCACGCACTGCGTCACCCCCGAGTCGCTCGAGCGCGCGCTGCGCGCGGCGCCCGACGCGCGGGCAGCGTTCATCGTCTCGCCGACCTACTACGGGATGGCAGCGGACGTCGCCGGGTGCGCCGAGGTCGCGCACCGGGCGGGCGTGCTGCTCGTCGTCGACCAGGCGTGGGGCCCGCACTTCGGCTTCCACGAGGCGCTGCCCCCGACGGCGCTCTCGCAGGGCGCCGACGCAATGCTGACCAGCACGCACAAGATCGCCGGCTCGCTCACGCAGAGCGCGATGCTCCACATCGGCCGCGGCCTCGTCGACACCGGCGCGGTCTCGCGCGCGTTGCGCCTGCTGCGGTCGACGAGCCCGTCCTCGCTGCTGATCGCCTCGCTCGACGGGGCGCGCCGCCAGCTCGCCCTGCACGGGGAGCAGCTCCTCTACGAGACGGTGGAGGCGATCGGCGTGGCCCGGGCCAAGCTCGAGACGATCGAGGGGATCGAGCTCGTCGACGACGCGCTGGTGGGGCGGATGGGCGTGGCCGGCTACGACCCGTTGCGGATCGTGCTCGACGTGCGCGGGACCGGCCGCACGGGCTACGAGATCGCCGACGAGCTGCGCCGCTCCTACGATGTCCACGTCGAGCTGCCGATGCAGGCGACCGTCGTCTTCGTCGTCGGCCTCGCCGAGTCGGCCGCCGCGCTGCGCCGCCTGGCCGGCGACGTCGACGAGGTCGTCAAGCGCCTCTCCGAGCCGGGGGCGACCGCCCCGATCGTCCCGCCCGCCGCGTCGCTCGAGAACGAGGTCGCGCTCCCGCCGCGCGAGGCCTTCCTCGGCGACGCCGAACAGGTCGCGGTCGACGACGCGGTCGGCCGCATCTCCTGCGAGTCGATCGCCAGCTACCCGCCGGGGGTGCCCGCGCTCCTGCCGGGCGAGCGCATCTCCGCCGAGACCGTCGTCTACCTGCGCGAGCTGGCCGCCAGCGGGGCGCGCCTGCACGGCGCCAGCGACCCCGCGTTCGAGACGATCAATGTGCTGAGGGAGGACGGCTGATGCTCG
This sequence comes from Solirubrobacteraceae bacterium, assembly GCA_035717845.1. Classification (GTDB taxonomy): domain Bacteria; phylum Actinomycetota; class Thermoleophilia; order Solirubrobacterales; family Solirubrobacteraceae; genus DASSUW01. Next base: position 14,906 of record DASTIC010000179.1, on the reverse strand, counting down.
ACCCCGGGCGGCGGTGGGCGCAGTACGGGGAGAAGCCGGACTACGCGGGCGTGCTCAGCTTCTCCGGCGTGCCGATCACCGAGGATCCCGCGGAGCTCGAGGGGTTCGACGTGGCGATCGTCGGCGCGCCGATGGACGAGCTGGTCTCGGATCGCCCGGGGGCGCGACTCGCCCCGCGGGCGATCCGGGGGGCCAGCTCGCCGCCCGGCCCGCACCTCGAGGTCAAGGTCGACGCGCTGGAGGAGCTGCGCGTCGTCGACTTCGGCGACGCTCCGATCGTCCCGGCCGCGCCGGAGCGCTCCCACGCCGCGATCGAGGCCACGGTCGGCCAGGTGCTGGCCGCCGGGGTGCTGCCGGCCGTGCTGGGCGGCGACCACTCGATCACCGAGCCGGCGATCCGCGCCTGCGCCGCCGTGCACGGCCCGGTCGGCGCCGTCCACTTCGACACCCACACCGACACCGGCGCCGAGGTCTTCGGCGTCGAGTTCTCGCACGGCACCTTCATCCGCCGGCTGATCGACCAGGGGCATCTGGATCCCCGCCGCTACGCCCAGATCGGCCTCCGCGGCTACTGGCCCGGCGAAACGGAGTTCGCGTGGCAGGCCGAGCGGGGGATCACGAGCCTGTTCATGCACGACGTCCGCGACCTCGGCATCCGGGAGGTCGTGCGGCGGGCGGTCGAGGCCGTCGGGCCCGGGCCCACCTACCTCACCGTCGACGTCGACGTGCTCGACCCGGCCTTCGTCCCCGGCACCGGCACCCCGGAGCCCGGCGGCATGACCGCCGGCGACCTGCTGCTCGCCGTACGCACGGTGGCGGCCGAGCTCGAGCTCGTCGGCGTCGACGTCGTCGAGGTGATCCCGACCGGCATCGGCACCGCCGACTACGCGGCGCTCATCGCCGATCGCGTCATCCGCGAGGCGCTGACCGGGATCGCGATGCGCCGCCGCGCGGCGTGACGAACGTCAACTGCGCTGGGTAGGGAGAACGAGGGAGCCGGCGCGGCTGGCGATACCGCGAACCATGTCCATTTAGCCGCGGTTTCCGCGGCTAATCCGGCATAGTTCGCCGAACTATCCCCGATTGGCGTCGGTTTCCGGGGGTAAACCGCGAGAGTTCGCGCCCCGGTCGGCTCCCCAGCCTTCCTACCCAGCGCAGTTGACGTTCCTGGCCGAGGTCAGGCTGACTCGGCCTCCTCGGCGAGCTCGGAGGCGACCCCGCGCGGGACGACGACGGTGGGGACGGGGGAGTCGCGGACGATCTTCGTGGCGCGCGACCCGAGGAAGACGCGCGCGAGCGGCCCCGCCGAGCTGGAGCCGACGACGAGGACGTCGCCGTCCTCCCAGTCGATGTCCTCGAGCGCCTCCTCCCAGGTCTCACCGTGGCCCACGACGGCCTCGAGCGCCCGCGGGGCGCTCGCCAGGTGGCCGACCGCGTCGAGCTTCGACCGGGCGGCCGACTCGACGTACCCGACCCAGTCCGCGACCATCGCGTCGTCGGCCGACCGGCCGACGCCGCTCGTGTAGGGCGGTCGCGCGCGCACTGCGAACGAGGCGATCCGGAGCGAGGCGCCGACCCGGGCGGCGACGCCCGCGGCGGCGACCACGAGATCGTCGTCGGCGCCCGCGAACGCCGCCGTCACCCGCTCGACGCGGGCGCCGGGACGGGTGCGGAAGCCGCGGGGGGCGACCGCGACCGGGATCGGCGACGTGTAGAGGAGCCGCCCGTTGGTGCTCCCCATCGCTCCCGTGACGATGATGCTCGCCTCGTGCTGCTCGGCCACCTCGAGCAGGCCGGCCGGCGCCGAGCGCGCATGAGCGACGAGGAAGCGCGCCGGGATGTCGTCGGGCAGCCGCTCGCGCGCGCGGTCCAGCGCCTCGTGCGCGACCCGCTCCACCTCCGCCCGCCACTCGGCGTCCACGCGCGCCGGGCTCGGCGGCCAGGGGGACGGGATCACCGCGGCCACCACGATGTCGTCGCCCGAGGAGCGGGCGAACATCGCGGCGGCATGGAGCACCCCGCGGCCGCGGCCGTCGGGCGCGAAGCCGACGACGAGCGTCACGACGCCCTCCCCAGCAGCGAGTGGTGGCGTCCGTAGAAGAAGTACCAGACCAGCGCGACCGCGGACCAGCCGAAGAAGACGTAGATCGTCACCGCCCGGAGGTCCTGGATGATCCAGATGCAGCCGGCGATCGACGCGATCGGCACGATCGGGTAGAGCGGCACGCGGAACCCGCGCGGCAGGTCGGGCGCGGTCCTGCGGAGGACCATCACGCCGATCGAGACGATCAGGAACGCCACCAGCGTGCCGATGCTCGTCATCTCCGCGAGGAAGTTGATCGGCAGCAGGCCGGCGAGCAGCGAGATCAGGATCGCGACGACGATCGTGGCCGGCACGGGGGTGAGCGTGCGCGGGTTCAGTCGGTGGAAGAACGGCGGGATCATGCCGTCGCGCGCCATCGCGAACAGGATCCTCGTCTGGCCGTAGATGACCACCAGCGTGACGCTGAAGATCGAGATCACCGCTCCGGCCGCCAGCACGGTCGCCGGCCACGACGATCCCGTCACGCTCTCGAGGATCGCGGATAGGCCGGCCTCCTGGCCCTCGAAGTCCGCGAGCGGCTGGGCGGCGACGGCCACCAGGGCCACGAGGAGGTAGATCGAGGTCACGACGATCAGCGCGGTGATGATCGCCAGCGGCAGGTTCCGCCGCGGGTTGTGGACCTCCTCGCCGGCGGTCGAGACCGCGTCGAGGCCGATGTAGGAGAAGAAGATGATGCCTGCGGCCGACGTGATCCCGTTGACGCCGAACGGCGTGAAGTCCGAGAGGTTGTCCGAGCTCCAGCCCGTCACGCCGACGGCGATGAAGAGCACGAGCACCCCGACCTTGATCAGCACCATCACGGCGTTGACCTTCGCCGACTCGCTGGCGCCCCGGATCAGCAGCGCCGCGCAGAGGCCGATGAGGATGATCGCGGGCAGGTTGATCACGCCGTCGGCCTCAGGGGCGTTCGAGATCGATTCGGGGATCGTGAAGCCGAACAGGTTGTCGAGCAGCTCGTTGAGGTATTGGGACCAGCCGACGGCGACGGCCGCCGCCGACACGCCGTACTCGAGCAGCAGGCAGGCGGCGACGATCATCGCGATCCCCTCGCCCATCGTCGCGTACGCGTACGAGTACGACGAGCCCGAGACCGGTACGGCGCTCGCCAGCTCGGCGTAGCAGATGGCCGTGAGGCCGGCCACCGCGCCGGCGAAGACGAACGAGAAGACGACCGACGGACCGGCGATCGGGACCGCCTCGGTGAGGACGATGAAGATGCCGGTTCCGATCGTCGCGCCGATGCCGAACAGCGACAGCTGGAACAGAGTGATCGTGCGCTTGAGCTCGCCGCCCTCCGTGTCGGCGCCCGTCTCCTCCGCCATCACGCCCACCGGCTTGCGGCGCAGGAACTGCTCTCCCAGTGATGCCATAGAACCCTCCTCCTCAGTCGACGTCCCGGCCCAGCAGGTCCGCCCAGGTCTCGCGGCGCACCACCAACCGTGCTTCTCCCTCCGATACGAAGACCACCGGGATCCGGCGGGCGCCGTTGTAGTTGTTCGCCATCGTGTGGCAGTACGCGCCGGTCGCCGGCACGGCCAGCAGGTCCCCGACGCGCGGGTCGGCGAGCCGCACGCCGTCGACGAGCACGTCGCCGCTCTCGCAGTGGCGGCCGACGACGGTCACCAGCTCGCCGTCCGTCGCGTCGAGCCGGTCGGCGATCGCGGCCTCGAAGCGCTGGTCGAAGAGCGCGACCTCGAGGTTGTCGCCCATGCCGCCGTCGACCGCGACGAACGTGACCGCTCCGCGCTTGACGGTTACGACGCGGTAGAGCGTGGTGGCGGCGGAGGCGACGAGGCTGCGGCCCGGCTCGAGGATCAGCTCGGCGCCCGCGGGGAGGTGCTCGCGGGCCGCTCCCACCAGGGCGTCGAGGTAGGCGTCGAACGTCGGCGGCTGGTCGTCGTAGGTGTAGCGGGCGCCGAGCCCGCCGCCGAGGTCGTAGACGTCGAACTCGCCGAGCGCCGCGATCGGCGCGACCGACGCGGCGAACGGCTCGACGTCGAGGATCTGCGAGCCGACGTGCACGTGCAGCCCGCGCATGCGCAGACGCGGGGACGCCTCGATGCGGCGGATCACCGCGGCCGCCGCCGCGGGCGCGAGCCCGAACTTCGAGCCCTCGTGGCCGGTGAGCACGTGGGCGTGGGTGTCGGCCGTTATCCCCGGGATCACGCGGACGAGCACGTCGTGCTCGCGGCCCGTCGCCTCGAGCCGGTCGACGTCGTCGTCGTTGTCGACCACGACGAGGCCGATGCCGTGCTCGGCCGCCATGGCGATCTCGTCGTCGCTCTTCGCGTTGCCGTGCAGGACGATCGTCGCCGGGTCGGCGCCCGCCTTGAGCGCGGTGAGGATCTCGCCGCCGCCGGCCACGTCGAGGCCGAGCCCCTCCTCGACCATCACGCGCTGCACCGCGGTGGCCGGGAACGCCTTGGAGGCGAACACGACGCGCGAGCGCGGCCAGCGTGCGGCGAGGCCGTCCACGTACTCGCGCGCGCGGGCGCGCACCGCGTCTTCGGCCACCACCAGCACGGGGGTCCCGAACTCGGCCGCGAGGTCGTCGGCGCGGCAGCCGCCGACGCGCAGCATCCCGTCCTCGTCCGGCGCGCTCCCGGGCGGGAACAGCGACAGCAGAGCGTCCACGCGCCGAAGCTACAGGCACGCAAAGGGTGCCGGGGCCGTCTGCATTCCAAAATGCAGCGCACCGCTTCGTCGCGGGCACGGTTGCCCGCGAGCGCTCCGCCGGAGATGATGGCGGTCGATGCTGCACGGGATCTCGGAGATCCGGGCGTTCTTCCGCACCAACCGAACGCCGGTCTTCTTCGTCTCTCCGACGGCCTTCAACCTGCTCGGGGTCGACCGCTGGCTGCGGAACTTCTTCTACGTGAACTACTTCGACTCGTTCGAGGGCAACCACCCGCGGGTGTTCGTGCCCGCCGAGCGCCCGTACCGGGAGTTCGAGTCGATGGAGGACATGTGCAACTACCTGCTCGGCCACAAGGAGGTGCTCGACCGCGTCGAGCGCGCCGGATCCGGCGGCAAGGCCGTGTTCGTCATGTTCGACGACGAGACCGAGAAGGCGGCCGCCGAGTGCGGGCTCGAGATCGCCCACCCGTCGGCGGAGCTGCGCCACCGGCTCGACTCCAAGATCGTCACCACCCAGCTCGGCAACGAGGCGGGCGTGCCCAGCGCGCCGAACACGCTCGGCCGCGCGACGACCTACGAGGAGCTGACCGCGCTGGCCGACTCCGCCGGCCTCGGCTCCGACCTCGTGGTCCAGACGCCGTACGGCGACTCCGGCAAGACGACCTTCTTCATCCGTGGCGAGCGCGACTGGGACAAGTACGCGGACGACATGGCCGACCAGGAGCTCAAGGTCATGAAGCGCATCAACTGCCGCGCGGCGGCGGTCGAGGCCGTGCTCACCCGCCACGGCACGGTCGTCGGCCCGCTCATGACCGACCTCACCGGCCACCCCGAGCTCACGCCGCACAAGGGCGGCTGGTGCGGCAACGACGTCTTCCCGGACGCGCTCTCGCCCGAGCATCGGGAGCGGGCGCGCGTGCTCACCCGCAAGCTCGGTGACCGGCTCGCCGTCGAGGGCTACCGCGGCTTCCTCGAGATCGACTACCTGGCCGACGTCGACACCGGCGAGCTCTACCTCGGGGAGATCAACCCCCGCATCAGCGGCGTGACCTCCATGACCAACGTCTCGGCCGGCGCCTACGCCGACGTGCCGCTCTTCCTCTTCCACCTGCTCGAGTACCTCGACGTCGACTACGAGATCGACGTCGACGACATCAACCGGCGCTGGGCCGAGGCCTCCGGCGACGACGTGTGGAGCCAGATCATCCTCAAGGACACCGGCGACGAGGTCGAGCTGCTCACGGACGCTCCCCGGAGCGGGATCTGGCGGCTCGAGGACGGCGGGATGACGTTCACCCGCTGGGGTCACGACTGGCACAGCCTCCAGGACGAGTCGGAGGCGTTCTTCCTGCGCGTGCTCGGCCCCGGCGACTACCGCTACCCGGGCGCCGACCTCGGGGTGCTGGTCGGCCGCTCCCGCATGCAGACCGACGACAACCAGCTCACGGACCGCGCACGCGAGTGGATCGCCGCCGTCCACGGGCAGTTCGCGAGCGCGCCCGCTCCCGCGCCGGCCGAGCCCGTGCACGCGATGGCGTTCAAGAGCTGAGCAGCTTCACGGTCCGGCTGCCGGGGGAGAAGTCGTCGAACGACAGCCTCCACGGCTCGTGGTCGGGCCAGCGGTACTCCACGGAGCCCGCCGCCGGGTCGTAAGCGGCCGTGTAGATGGTGCCGAAGCCCTCCGCGTACTGCCGGTTGTGCAGCGGGGGCTCGAGGAACGACTCCACCAGCCGCTCGCGGGTCATGCCGCCGTCGTCGAGCAGATCGAGCAGGCACCGCTCGCGCTCCACGGTGCGGATCGCCTGCGCGTACTCCGGCCACTCCACGGCGCCCTGGTGGTTGGTCGTAACGGGGGTCTCGACGAAGCGGACCGGGCGGCCGGGGCCCACGTACGCGGTCAGGTGCCGCTCGGACCGGTCCAGCAGCGAGAGGTTCTGCGGCGCGTGGACGGGGACGCGCTCCAGCGCGGCGCACGCCTCCTCGACGGTGTCGCACGTCTCGAGCAGGTAGCGCACCACGACCGAGATCGCGAAGCCCTCGCCGACGTCGGGACGCCCGCCGAAGGTCAGCGAGACCGCGAGCCCGCTGTCATTGACCCCGTCGAGCAGGCCCCACAGGCAGTCGCTCATGCCGATCACCCGGCGATCGCCCCAGCGGGTGAGGTAGACGATCCCCTCCAGGCGCGACGCCGGGTAGTCGTAGTTGCGCACGAGCACCGGCTCGTCGCGCGTCCACACGGCTTGCGAGCAGCCGACGATGAAACCGGGCGGGCGCCAGAGGGAGAGCAGGCGGGCGGCGAGGTCGCCGCCGCCGGCCAGCTCCACCAGCCGCTCGTAGGTCGGCATCAGCTCCGGCATGTGGCGCGCGAGCGCACCCCGGCACTCGCGGTAGCCGGGGCGCTGCGCGTCACCCTCCTTCAGGTACCAGGCGCGGTAGGCGGGCCACATGGTCTCGTAGCGCGCCTGCCACTCGGGCCCCGGGCGCTCCTCCGGCACCGCCTCGAGCTCGAGCTCCTCGCCGGGCGCGTGGTGCCGGGGGAGAAGGCTGAGCTTCTCCCACACCGGCTTCCAGTAGCGATCGATCGCCGCGACGGCGTCGGGCGGCAGCCCGAGCGACTTCACCCAGTCGGGGAGATCCTCGAGGTCGGGGTCACTCACCCAGATAGCTCATCACGTGCTTGATCCGCGTGTAGTCGTCGAAGCCATACAGCGACAGGTCCTTCCCGTAGCCCGACTTCTTGAAGCCGCCGTGCGGCATCTCGGCCACCAGCGGGATGTGGCAGTTGATCCAGACGCAGCCGAAGTCGAGCCGCCGGGACATCCGCAGCGCGCGCCCGTGGTCCTGGGTCCAGACGCTCGAGGCGAGCGCGAAGTCGACGCCGTTGGCCCACTCGACCGCCTTGTCCTCGTCGTCGAACTGCTGGACCGTGATGATCGGGCCGAAGATCTCCTTCTGGATCATCTCGTCGTCCTGGTGCAGGCCGTCGACGACCGTCGGCTCGTAGAAGAAGCCGCGGTCGCCCTGGCGGCGGCCGCCGGCGACGACGCTCGCGTGGTCCGGCGCGCGCTCGACGAAGCCGCTCACGTGCGAGAGCTGGTTCGCGTTGTTCAGCGGGCCGTAGAGGACCTCGCCGTCATCCGGCGGGCCGGTCCGGGTGTTCTTGGCCTGCTCGCCCAGCGCGGCGACGAAGTCGTCGTGGATTCGCGGGCCGGCCAGCACGCGCGTGGCGGCGGTGCAGTCCTGGCCGCCGTTGAAGTAGCCGGCGATCGCGATGTTCTCGGCGGCCAGCTCGAGGTCGGCGTCGTCGAAGACGATCACCGGTGCCTTGCCGCCCAGCTCGAGGTGCACCCTCTTGACGTCGTCGGCGGCGGCCTTGGCGACGGCGATGCCCGCGTTCACGCTGCCGGTGATCGAGACCATCTGCGGGATCGGATGGCGGACGAGCGCCGCGCCCGTCTCGCGGTCGCCGCAGACGACGTTGAACACGCCCTCGGGGAGGAACTCGGCCATCACCTCGGCCATCCAGACGGTGCTCGCGGGCGTCGTGTCGGACGGCTTGAGCACCATCGTGTTGCCGGCCGCCAGCGCGGGCGCCCACTTCCAGACCGCCATCATCGCCGGGTAGTTCCACGGCGTGACCGCCGCGCACACGCCGATCGGCTCGCGCCGGACGTAGGACGTGTAGCCGGCCATGTACTCCCCGGCCGACTTGCCCTCGAGCATGCGCGCCGCGCCCGCGAAGAAGCGGATCTGGTCGCACATCGGCGGCACTTCCTCCTCCGCCGTCAGCTGCTTCGGCTTGCCCGTGTTCTGGGACTCGATGTCGACCAGCTCGTCGGCGCGCTGCTCGATCGCGTCGGCGATCCGGTAGAGCGCGAGCTGGCGCTCGGACGGCGTCGCGTCGCGCCAGCTCTCGAAGGCGCGCGCCGAGTCCTGGAACGCCGCGTCGATGTCGGCCTCGCGCGACAGCGGCGCCGTCGCGTAGGGGTCGCCGGTGCTGGGGTCGACCAGCTCGGACGTCTCGCCGCCGGCCGCCGCGACTCGCTTGCCGTGGATGAAGTTCGTGATCTCGATCATCGGTTCTCCTCACAGTGATGGGCTGACGGCGGCACGTCGAGCGCCGGGTTTCGGTCGAAGAAGCCCAAGGGCTTCAGCCAGAAGGACACGGTGTCGACCGCCATCACGGGCCACTCCTCGGGGCGGGTGATGTGGTGGATACCGAACACGTACCAGAGCACGACGTCCGTGTCCTCGATCGAGCGGTTCGCGGCGGTCCAGGCGGGCAGCCCGCGGTCTTCCTCGCTCTGGACGACGAACTCGCCGCACGGCCAGCGCTCGTCCTCGTGGAACGGCGTGACCCACAAGGTGTGGGCGATCGCCTGGGCGCGGCGCAGCACCGGCGAGCCCGCGTCCAGCATCGACGGGAAGGCGCCGCCGGGCACGAGCTTGTAGCCGACGGGGGTCCCGAGGCCGTTCTTCGAGCCCTCGTTGACGACCTTCCACGCCCGCTGCGTGCTCCACTCGTAGTCCTGCCGGCCCTCTGCCTCGGTGCGCAGCGGCGTGTTGCGCTGCACGAGCGCGAGGCCGTGCGGGTTGTCGGGCCCGACGGGCAGCGCCTCGGACTCGGTGGCGTAGACGGTGTTGGCCTCCCCGTCGACGTCGAGGTCGAGGCGGGCGACGAGGAAGTGCTGGTGGAACGGCGCGTAGGTGCGCTCGTCGACGAGCGTGCCGTACGGCGGCTGGCGGCCCTCCTCGAAGTGCGTGGTGACCATGATCCCGGTGGCGCGAACCTCGCACTCGACGTTGCCGTCCTGGTACAGGCGCCAGTACACGAGGTACTCGTAGTTGGCGACCGTCACGTGGAAGGAGAGCACCAGCCGCCGCGAGCGGCGCACCTCGGCACCCACCTGGGCGTCGACGTGCTTCCAGAGCACTGCGTCGTCCTCCTCGTGGATGCAGACGGCGTTGCGGATCGTGTACGGCTCGCCCTTCGTGTCGTGCATGACCGCGTCGAGGTAGCGGATCTCGCCGAGGCAGTCGCAGCCCAGCTCCAGCGAGACGGTCATGAAGCCGAGCCCCCACTCGCCGACGTCGAACGCGGTGCGCCGGTAGTGGTCGGTGGTCGGATCGCGGTAGGGGACCACCATCTCGGCGAACGACAGCCGGTGGGCGACCGGCCGGCCGTCGTAGGCGACCGTGTGCAGCACCATGCCCTCGCGGTGGTTGAAGCCGACCCGCAGCGTCCACTTCTGCCACGCCACCTGGTTGCCGTCGAGCGTGAAGGAGACGCCCTCGGGCTGCGAGATCTCGAGCGGCTCGATGTCGTCCCGCAGCTTCAGGCCGGGGACGAGGTGGGGCACGTACTCGCCCATCACCTGGGGCTCGTCGATCGGGCCGGAGTCCTCGATCTCCAGCAGCTCCATGCGGTTGAGGTCGACGACGAAGTGGAGCCCGGTCACCGGGTTCGCGTACGGGCTCGAGTCCGGCTGAGTGCGGTACCAGACGTCCGACCAGCCGATGCGCCCGCCGCGGTGCTGCTCGGGCACCAGGTGGGCGCCGTACGCCCAGGTGTCGATCAGGACCCGGTCCATGTCGGTGATGCCGCGGCCGGCGAGCGCCTCGATGACGCGCGGGTCCTTCCGCAGCGTCGCGTCGCACTCGGTGAACTCGTCGACGGTCATGTTCGGCTGGCCGTCGGGAACGTGGTCCCAGGCGGTCACGCGGTCGCCGTCGAGGTCCACGCGCGCCTTGTAGACCGCGCCGTCCTCGCGGTTCCAGCAGATCACCTCCGCCGCGCGCGCGATCGGATCGCCCGGCCGGTGGTCACGCGCCGTCGCCTTCGACGGCTCGCGCAGCTCGATCGACGCGAAGCGCCAGCGCTCGTCCACGCCCTTGTCGCGCCGCAGGATCGCCGCAGCCGAGCGGATCTCGTCGGCCGAGAGAGGGTCGAGCGGGTGCGAGCTCACGGCGCGATGCTCCGCGATCCGGGACCGCGCCTCAATCGTGCGATGTCCAAACCGGCGCCGGTCATCCCGGATTCGGGACGAGCACCGACAGACAGGTCACACACCCCTCCATCTTCTCGAACTCGCCGATGTCGACGGCGACCACATCGAAGCCGAGGTCGTCGAGCATCGCCGCCGTGCGCGGCGCGGAGGCCGCCATCAGCAGCGTGCCCTCGCCGAGGGGCACGACGTGCGAGCCGCCCTCCTCGGGGACCGGGCGGAGCGTCGGCAGCGGCGTGGTGTCGCACAGCGTCGGGTCGGCGGCCACCAGCGTGCCGTCCGGCAGCGCGGTCACCGCGGACTTGAGGTGCAGCACCCGGTGCAGCGGCACGGCGACCACGGTGCGCCCGCGCGTGGCCGCGTGGCGGCGCAGCTGCCGGATCCCGTCGGCGTTCGTGCGCCCGCCGCGCCCGACGTACACGGTGCGGCCCACCTGGAGGACGTCGCCGCCGTCGAGCGCGCCCGGCGCCTCGATGCGGGCGATTTCGAGCCCGAGCCCGTCGAGCGCCGCCTCGGTGCCGGGCACCTCCGCGAGTCGCTCCGGCGCTCCCGGCCGCGCGAGCACCGCCAGGTCGTCGATGACGACGACCGTGTCCTCCACGAACGCCGAGTCGGGCAGTTCGTCGGCCGGCTCGACCTCCCGGACCGCCCAGCCGGCGCCGGCCAGGGCGCCGACGTAGGCGGCGTGCTGGTCCGCGGCGCGCTGGGGGTCGACCGGCGTGCGCTCGATGTGGGTGACGAGGCCGTCGCCCATCCGCGAGCTGGGGCGCCGCACGAGCGCGGTCCGATCGGGCACGCGCTGACGCTATCGCAGCGCCGCGGGTATCAGGCCGGTATGGACGCGTCGGACTTCGTCCCGGAGAGCTCCAGCCTCCGCACGCTGCGCGCCGCGGCGGCGGATTGCCGCGGCTGCCACCTCTACGCCCCGGCGACGCAGACGGTGTTCGGCGAGGGACCGCGGAGCGCGCTGCTGATGATGGTCGGCGAGATGCCGGGCGACCGCGAGGACCGCGAGGGCCACGTCTTTGTCGGCCCGGCCGGCCGCGAGCTCGACGCGGGACTCGAGCGCGTCGGCATCTCGCGCTCCGACGCCTACCTCACCAACGTTGTCAAGCACTTCAAGTTCGAGGAGCGGGGCAAGAGGCGGATCCACGACACGCCCAAGAAGTCGGAGGTCGACGCGTGCCTGCCGTGGCTGCGGGCCGAGCTCCGGGCGGTCGAGCCTCGGGTGCTCCTCTTCCTCGGCGCGACCGCCGCGAAGGCGCTGCTGGGGTCGAGCTTCCGGCTCACGCGCTCGCGCGGGCAGCCGGTCGAGTCCGACCTCGCCCCGGTCGTGATGGCGACGATCCATCCGGCGGCGATCCTCCGCGCCCGCGACAGCGCGGCCCGCGACGCCGAGCGCGAGGCGTTCACGCGCGACCTCGAGGCCGTGGCGGCCGTGCTCGGGTAGCGCGGGCGAACGGCAACTGCGGCTGGGTAGGGAGACCGAGGGAGTCGGCCGGGGTGCAGAACCGGACAACGCGGCCTCGTGCGGCGGTCGGTTGTCCCCTTATGAGCCGCTACGGCTCCTAACCGGCCACGAGCTGCTCCGGCGAGGGGCCGTTGTCCCCTTTGGCGCCCCACCCTCCCTACCAGCCGCCGTTGACGGACAATGCTCCGCATGGCACGCCAACGCATCGAGCATCGCGCCACCACCACCGCCGCTCCCGCCACCGTGTACGCCCTGCTGCGGGACGGCGCGACCTGGCCGACGTGGTCGTCGATCGAGTCCTTCGAGCTCGAGCGGCCCGGGGCGGAGGAGCGGGAGGGCGTCGGCGCCGTCCGGGTTTTCCGCGGCGGGCGCGTCACCGGCCGGGACACGATCGCCGAGCTCGTCCCCGACCGGCGCTTCGCCTACACGCACGAGTCGAACCTGCCGGTCCGCGCCTACCGGGGCGAAATCGAGCTCGAGCCGACCTCCAGCGGCACGGCGATCAAGTGGGTCTCGACCTTCGAGCCGAAGATCCCGGGCACCGGCTGGCTCATGCGGCGCGCGCTCGACGGCTTCGTCGCCGGCCTCACGACCGGCCTCGCCGAGCACGCGGCGACCGTGGAGACGGGCAGAGCCGCTACGACGTGACGTTCGCGGTCGCGACGACGTCCTGGCACACCGGGCAGTCGGGGCGGCGGGCGATCGGCTCGCGCTTGACCTCCAGCGTGCAGAGGTCGAGCGCGATGCTCGTCCCGAGCGTCGCGGGCTCCGCCAGGCCCGTGAGGTGGTGAAGCGCCTCCATCGAGAGGACGGACCCGATGATGCCCGACGCCGGCCCGAGGGTCGCGGCAGCGGGCGCCGGCCGGGAGCGGCGGAACGCCTCGAGGGCGTCGAACAACGGGTATGCCGCGCGGGTCGTCGTCTCCTGACAGTCGTGGCACGCCGTCCTGCCCGGCACGTAGAGCGGCCCGAGTCGCAGGAGCGGCGGTGCCTGGCCCGCGGAGATGTGCGGCACGCGCGCGCGTGTGCATGCCTCGTTCACCCATCGCGACAGGTCGTACGGAGGCCAGTCGGCCGTCTCGATCAGCAGATCGGCGCCGTCGACCAGCGCCTCGACGTCCGCCGCGCTCTCCACCCGCCGCGGGACGGCGTGCAGGTCGAGCCCGGGGTTGAACGCTCCCAACGCCTCGGCGGCGACCTCCACCTTGAGCCGGCCGACGTCCGCCGCCCGATACAGCAGCTGCCGGTTGAGGTTGCTGAGCTCCACGCGGTCGTCGTCGACGACCACCAGCGTGCCGACGCCGGCGCACGCGAGCCCGCACAGCGCCCAGGAGCCGAGCCCGCCGCAGCCGAGGACGACGACGCGGGCGTCCCGCAGGCGCGCCTGGGCGTCCTCCGGCGCGGCCAGCGGGGCGACGTCGGCGAAGTACAGCAGCTGCCGGGCGTAGCGCTCCGGATCGGGGCAGGCGGCGGTGAGCCGGGGTTCGAGCACGCCGAGCGCCGCGAGCTGATCGACGACGTCCGCCACGGGCAGGCTGTCCTCGCCGAAGCCGCGTCCCGCCAACCGGCGGACGAGATCCGGCAGGTCGTCGACCCCGGCCGATAGCAGCTCGAGCAACGCCCGCTGCGGCGCCGAGGGGTCCTCGACCACGAGCGCGGCGTCGGGGCCCCCGGTGACCAGGTACACGTTGCCGTCCGGGGCCTCGAACGGCTCCAGCGTCGGTCGCAGCCGGAGCCCGGGGGCCCGAGCGGGATCACCTCCCGCACGGACCCCGGCATCGGGCGTCAGGGCCCCTTCGACACCGACACGACCGGCACGATCTGACGCTTCTCGTGGCTGACTCGCAGCACGGGTCACCTCCTTTCGCCTCCCGGCGCGCCGCGGCGCGCGATGAACAAGGCCTTGGTGTCGCGAAGCTCGTCGGCGCCGGGGCTCGGGATCCCGTCGAGGCCATGGCCGTAGACGCCGAGGCACTCGAGCCCGGCCAGCGCCAGGGCGTCGCGGATCTGCTCCTCCGTGTGGTGGCGCTGCCGATGGACGCCGCCGTCGAGCCGGAGCCAACCGCCGTCCCCGTCGCGCACGAAGACGTCCAGCGCCGCCTCGGCCAGCACGCCGGCCTCTGCGTCAGGAGGCGTGCGGCCGCGCCAGGCGAGGTACCTGTCCCCGTCCTCGACGATCGCCGCCTCCGCGAAGAACGTGCGGTACATGCGCAGCAGGTTGATGTCGAAGACGATCACCCCGTCCGAGGCGAGGTTCGCCCCGGCGGCGGCCATCGCCAGGACCACGTCGCCCGGCTCGCTGAGGTAGTTGACGACGTCGTCGAGCAGCAGCACGAGGTCGAAGCTCCCGAAGCGGGGGAGCTCTCGCGCGTCGGCGCGGTGGAGCCGCACATGCGGCGCCTTGGCCGCGGCGAGCTCGAGCATGCGCAGGGACACGTCGCAGCCCGTCACCTGCCAGCCGTCGGCCACGAACGGCAGGAAGCTCTTGCCGGTGCCGCACCCGACGTCGAGCAGGCGGGTCCCGACGAGCCCGTGCTCCCCGGCCAGCCGGCGGATCACCGCGGTCCACAGCTCGTAGTCGTGATGCGCGGTGAAGGCGTCGTAGTACGGCGCCATCGTGTCGTAGGTCTCCTGCGCAGCAGGGGGCGCGAGCGTCTCGGTCATGATCGCTAGACCCACCGAGCGGTCC
>DASTIC010000178.1:0-25112 GCA_035717845.1 Solirubrobacteraceae bacterium | reverse complement strand
TGCACATGGGGCGGCTCGCCTGCACGCGGGCGACGAGGTCCCGCGCTCCCGCGCTCAGGTCCAGCAGCAGCTCGTGCGCCGGCTCGGGCAGCGACAGTCCCCACATCGGGTCGACGCCGGGCGGCGGGTCGCCGACGTCGTCGGCGGGCAGCCGGTGCAGCGCGGCGAGCGCGCGGCCGAGGCTGCGCGCCGTTACGCGAGCGAAGCGACCTGTGCGGTAGTGATCGCTCCAGGCCTTCGCCCCTCCTGGCGTGCGCAGGACGAGCCGCGCCGCATCGGGCTCGTGGCGCACGACGGTGGGGACGTGTCCCAGCAGCTCCGGTGCTCCAGCGAGCGCGCGGAGGACCGCCGCCTCATGGGCGAGCGTGCGGCGTGTGCGCGGGCCGCCCTGCTTGACGACGTACGTGGGGCCGCCGCGCGTCGCGGCCACGAAGACCGAGTTGCGGCGCGAGGCATCGATGACCGTGAGGTCCTCCTCGATCACGGCCTGCGGCTTGACAAGGCCGAGCGACAGGAGATAGTGGGCTATGGCTGACTGTTCGAGCATGTCGCCGGCCGCGAACCAGCCTCTCCGGACTCGACATGAAGGTCAAGATCCCGTCCTCTGAAGGGAGTGCTCGTGCCCCTCACCGACCACGTCGCGATCGTGTCGCTTACCAGCGACATCCCGGCCAAGAGCGTTCTCCAGGCCGGCGCAGCGCTGCAAAAGCAGATCACGCGTGACTTCGAGCCCTTCTGGGGCTTCCACGCCACCGTGGACGTCTTCGAGAACCTCGACGACGTGCCCAGCGACTACCACCCGGTGGTGCTGTTCGGCGACCCGGATGAGCTCTTGGGCCGGCTGGAGTTCGCGATCGGCGAGCAGTACGAGACGAAGCTGATCGACGACTTCGAGCGTGACCGTCTGACCGGGCTCCACCTCAACGCGTTCACCCGCCAGCCGTTCGCGCTCGTGGAGGTGACCGACGCCTGGAGCGTGACCCTGGGCCACGAAGTGCTCGAGCTGATCGCCGATCCATACGGCAACCGGCTGATCGCCGCCGCCCATCCGCAGAACCCAGGGCTTCGCGTACTGTACCTGCTGGAGGTTTGCGATCCGTGTATGGCGGTCTGGTATCCGGTCAACGGGGTCCCGATGCCCGACTTCTACACCCCGCGCTACTTCGAGCCGGTCGACATCGACCGGACCCGCTACAGCTTCACCGGGGCGATCGAGCGTCCGCTGGACATCCTCGAAGGGGGCTATTTGAGCTACATCGATCCTCGAGACTCCGGCCTGTACCAGCTGACCGGGGACGGGGGCGACATCCCCATCGCCAGCATCGCGGAGCTCGCGCGCAGTTCCGCTCCCCTGCGGACCGTCGTCGACACCAACCCGCGCACGCCGCAGGTGACGCGAGAGGCGCTGAGGCCGGCGATCTCGGCGGCCGCCTCCTTCCGAGCGGTCGACGCGGTGGGCGCGGCGTCGGAGGGGACGGCGCTGCGGACGGCCCAGGCGGCGGTCTCGCTCGCCACCGGCGCGGGGTGAGCCGCGTTTGCCCCGCCGCCGCACCCGCCGGTAGCGTGCGCCCATGTTCACTCGCAGCACGATGGCGGCCGTCGCCGCGTTCACCGTTCTGGGCCTGATCGCCGCCGTCGCGGCCGGACGCCCCGCCGCGCCCCTTCCTGCCAAGCAGGTCACCAACGAGGGCGTCGGCCAGGTCAAGCGCAACATGACGCACAAGGAGCTCCGGGAGAAGGGCCTCGTCGGCCGGCTGCGGCCCGGATGCGAGCTCGGCGGCGGCGCCACGCGCTCGGCGCGCCTGCTGGCGCCGCTTCGCGGTCAGGTCAACTACACGCTCACGAACCCGCGGCTCGCCAAGATCATCATCGTCCGCCGGGGCGCGAAGGCCAAGGGCGTCGGGCGGGGCGACACGATCCCCGAGATCAAGGCCAAGTTCCCGCATGCGCGGGTGAACAAGCAGACCGAGGAGGTCTTCGGTCTCTGGCTCGTGACGGTGCCCAAGCGCGACGGCGGCAAGTTCCAGTTCGCGGTCGACGCCGACACGGAGCGCGTGACCCTGATCGGCGTCCCGATCATCACGTTCTGCGAGTAGCCCACACCGCGACGCGGGTGCTGGCACACCTGTGTTCCGGGGGCGGGAGCGGGAGCCTTGAGATGTGGCCCCGCTCCCGCACATCCGCCCCATCAGGGCCGGGGACTCCGCCCGCGTCGCGGCCGCGTTCGACGGCTTCAGCGACCGCACCCGCTACCTGCGCTTCCTCGGCCCCAAGCCGCGGCTCTCGGCCGCCGAGCTGCGCTACTTCACCGACGTCGACCAGCGCCGGCACGTCGCGCTCGCCGCGGTCGACTCCGACGGTGCGTTCGTCGGCATCGCCCGCTACGCGATGGCGCCGGGAGACGAGGAGACGGCCGACGTCGCGGTGGTGGTGGCCGACGACTGGCAGGGCCGCGGCGTCGGCACGCTGCTGATGCGCGAGCTCGTGGCGCGCGCGGCGGCCAACGGCATCCCCCGGCTCACCGGCACCACACTGCACGACAACCCGGGCGCGCGGGCGCTGCTGCGGCGGGTCGGCTTCCGCACGAGCTCGATCGGCGGCGGGCTGATCGAGCTCGAGCTCGAGCTACGGCGCGACGCTCAGGCCGCGTAGCGCTGCGCGCTGCGGGCGCGCGCCTTCGCCGCCTCGACCTCGCGGTCCTTCGGCGGCGCGGCGGTGACGAGCTCGTCGAGCAGTCGCACGGTCGCCTGCTCGACCGCCTCGACGGCGCGCGCGAACGCGGCCTCGTTCGCCTTCGAGGGCTTGGTCGAGCCGCTGATCTTGCGCACGTACTGGAGCGCGGAGGCGTGGACCTCCTCGCGGGTGGCGGGCGGTTCGAAGTTGTGGAGGGTCCGGATGTTGCGGCACATGGTCCTACAGCCTAGAGCCGTGCCAAGGTAAGAGCGTGGGGCACGACCATCACCACCATCACGGCGTCTCCGCGGACGCCGACAGCCGCAAGCTGGCACTCGCGCTCGCCCTCATCACGGGCTTCATGTGCGTCGAGGTCGTCGTCGGCATCGCCGCCGGCTCGCTGGCGCTGCTCTCCGACGCCGCCCACATGCTCACCGACGCCGGTGCGCTGGCGCTCTCGCTCGTCGCCATCCGGCTCGCCCGCCGGCCCGCGGCCGGCGCCATGACGTTCGGCCTCAAGCGCACCGAGATCCTCGCGGCGGCGATCAACGGCTCGACGCTGCTCGTGCTCGGCCTGCTGATCGTCTACGAGGGCGTGCGGCGGCTGCTCGACCCGCCCGATGTCGAGGGCGCGCCGGTCCTGATCGTCGCCGTCGTCGGCGTGGCAGTGAACCTGGCCGCGACCTCGATCCTCGCGCGCGCGAACCGGCAGTCGCTCAACGTCGAGGGCGCGTTCCAGCACATCCTCACCGACCTCGCGGCGTTCGTGGCCACGGCGATCGCGGGTGCGGTCATCCTCCTCACCGGGTTCCACGAGGCGGACGGCATCGCCGCGCTGCTCGTCGCGGCCCTGATGCTCCGCGCCGCCTACGGGTTGCTGCGCGAGTCCGGGCGCGTCTTCCTCGAGGCGGCGCCGCGCGGGCTCGACCCGCAGGCCATCGGCATGAGGATGGCGGGGGAGGGGGGCGTCAAGGAGGTCCACGACCTGCACATCTGGGAGGTCACGTCCGGCTTCCCCGCGCTCTCGGCCCACATCCTCGTCGGGCGCGAGACCGACTGCCACGACGCCCGCCGCGCGCTCGAGGCGATGCTCCACGACGAGTTCCACATCGAGCACACCACGCTCCAGGTCGACCACGACGGCGGCGACCTGCTAGAGATCGAGGTAAGCCCGAATCCGCCGAAGCTCGGCGGATCCGGGCTCAACCGACCGGAATGACCCAGCCCGCCATCGCCACGAAGTGGGCGACGGCGGCGGCCACCACGAGCACGTGGAAGACCTCGTGGAAGCCGAACACCCGCGGCCACGGATCCGGTCGCTGGACGGCGTAGATCGCCGCGCCGCCCGAGTAGAGCAGCCCGCCGATCGCCAGCAGCAGCAGCGGCGTTAACGGCAGGCGGGCGACGAGCTGCGGGATGGCGATGAGCGCGAACCAGCCGAGCGCCACGTAGGCGATCGCATGGACGACCCGCGGCGCGGTGATCCAGGCCACGCTGAGCACGATCCCGCCGAGTGCGCCCGCCCACACCCCGGCGAACACGACCCACCGCATGGAGCCCTCGAGCACGAGCAGGCAGACTGGCGTGTAGCTGGCGGCGATGAACGCGAAGATCGTGCTGTGGTCGATTCGCTGGAGCACCGCGCGCACGCGCGGGGCGCACTTCCAGCGGTGGTAGACCGCGCTCCCGGCGAGCATCAGGCACAGGCCGGCGCCGTACACCAGCGCGGCCCCGCGCGCCACGCCGGTCTCGGCCAGGGCCACGAGCACGATCGTGGCGACCAGCGCCAGCCAGAACGCACACGCGTGCGTGACGCCGCGGAGCAGGGGGACGAGCTCGTCGGACATGCCTATTGGTATACCCAGCCGGATGCCAGAGCTGATCCAGTCCCCCTCGCGCGTCGAGGCCGCCGGGACCAAGCCCAAGCTCATCGACGAGTACGTCGGCCGTGTCAGCAGCGGGGAGGAGCGCGTCAGCGTCGCCCACATGCGCTCCCCGGCCGGCTGGCTCGAGCCGGGCCAGCGCCCGGACTTCGACGAGTACACGGTCGTCCTCGAGGGGGTCCTCCGCGTCGAGCACGAGGGCGGCGTGCTCGCCGTCGGCGCCGGCCAGGCGGTGCTCGTGCGCGGCGGCGAGTGGGTCCGGTACTCGACGCCCGACGGGGCGTCGTACGTCGCGGTCTGCCTACCGGCCTTCTCGCCGGACACGGTGCATCGCGACAACGACTGAAGACCGAGCGCCCGCGCGCCGATTACCGACGTATGTCCCTGCCTCCGCCGTCCGACTCGTCCACGCGCGAGCACGTGCTCGAGCTCGAAGGCCCGCGGGCCTGGGGCCGCCAGCGCACGCTCGACGTGCTGCGGCTGAGCGCGATGGGCGCGTCGTTGACGTTCGAGGGGACGCTGCGGGAGCCGCTGCGCGTGCCGCTCGGCACGTTGCAGCTCGGCCTCGTGGACCCGGGGGGCGCCCGCGCGGCTGGGATGGTCGGGCGCTTCCCGATCCTCAAGCGCCTCAGCGCCACCGCCGTGGTCCCGCGCGAGCAGGGGATCGAGGGCTGGCTGTGGACGTCGCTCGGCGGCTCCGCGCTGACCGTCCTCGGCGACCCCGAGGACGCTCCGAACGCGGCGCTGCTCTTCACCAAGCCGCTCGGCGACGCGGCCGTGGGCTGCTTCGAGCCCGCCGCCGCGGCCGAGATCGCCGCCCGTTCGCCGCTCGGCGCGCCCGCCATCTACGGCCTGCTCTTCCGCGTGGCCGACACAAGCAAGGCCGAGACCGTGTTCCGCGCGTTCGGCCTGCTGCGGCCGCTCACCGACCGAGAGGTGCCGCCGACGCTCCGCCGGGCGCTGCCGACCGATCGCCCCGCCGACCCCGTACTGCACGCGAGCGCGGATACCCGCGCCGCCACCTCGGTCGCTCCGCCCGGCCTGGGCTGAGGCCGCGAGCCCGCTAACGTGGCCCGCGCGTGAGCACCGAGCCCGCCGAGCCGCACGATCCCCAGCGCTGCACCGCCTGTCGCGGGACCGGCCGCGTGATCTCGGGCCTCGGCGGCGCGCCGCAGCCCGTCACCTGCCCGTGGTGCGAGGGCAGCGGCCGCTTCGTCCCCGGCCACGACGCCCAGGCCGCGCGGCGCCAGGGGGTGCCCAACGGGACATCGCTCCACACGGAATGAACCGTTGGGCGGGGCCCCCAGTCCAAACCATTAGTTATTCGCGGACGACCAGCGTCCCGACGATCCGGTTCGCGTCGACGAGCTCGATCGGGTACGTGCCCGGGGTGTCGGCGTAGACGTTGAAGATCGCGTTCGCCTCCTCGGTGACGACCTCGACCTCGCCCTCGAGGCTCACGCTGTCGAGCTCGTCGCCCTCGACCTGGATCTCGAGCAGCGCGCCGCGGTCCACCACCACGCGCCGCGGCTTCCCGCGCGTCGAGAGCGTCTCCTCGAGCGTCTCCACCGGGCCGGCGCCGGCGGGCGCGGGGCTGGGCGTGGCCTCGGCCGCGCGCTGATCGCGAGGCACCGGCTGGCGCGGAGCGAGGCTCGCCGCGACCGCCGTCAGGCCCAAGAGCACGGCCACGAGGAGGATGAACCGGCGGCCGAGCATGCACCGAGGGTAGAGCGCCTATCGCCTATCCGGCTAATGGGGGCTTAAGGACTGCTCGCGCATGGCCGATAACGGGGGTGCCAGCCAAGGTGTCAAAAGGCAAATCGCCCGCGAGGGTGAGGCGCAAAGCCACGGGGCTCCTGGATGGAGCGCGCCGGGTTGCCACCGCCAGTGGTGGAAGTGGGACCGAGGACCTGGCAAGGAAGTCCAAAGGCCCAAACGATCCCCTCAGGAGGGACCACCCACATGCTGCACAAGCACCGCCCGCGCGCCCAGAGCGAGAAGGGCTTCACCCTGATCGAGCTTCTGGTCGTCATCCTGATCATCGGCATCCTTGCCGCGATCGCTCTTCCCGCGTTCCTCAACCAGCGTGGGAAGGCTCAGGACACCGAGGCCAAGAGCACGGCCCGCACCGCTCAGACCGCCATGGAGACGTGGTACACGGACGAGCGCGACTACTCGGCCACCGAGGCCCAGCTCGTCGAGATCGAGCCGTCCCTCGGCGACGCCGACACGGCCGCCGCCCTCGTCATCACGCCCGGCGCCGCCGGCGACGCGAACGGCACGTTCAGCGTCGACGTCACGTCGGACACCGACAACGTGTTCACGATCGACAAGGCCGCCGACGCCACCGTCACCCGGACCTGCACGGTCCCGGCCGGCGCGAACCGCTACGGCTGCCCCCAGAGCGGCAACTGGTAGGCCGCGGCCTCCATTCAAGCTCCACACCGCGAAGCGGGCCTCCGGGCCCGCTTCGTCGTTAACGCGGCTGGACATTCATCGACTTGCTCAAGCCGCCGCTGCGGGCGGCCGATTGTGACGGGGACGATGCGTACGCCCTCCTCCTCCCTCGCCGCGCGCGAGGGCTTCACCCTGGTCGAGGTCCTGATCGCCATGACCGTGCTCCTGGTCGGCGTGCTCGGGACGCTCGCGCTCATCGATCGCGCCAACGCGACGACCGTCACCACGCGCTCGCGCGAGGCGGCCGTCAACGTCGCGCGCGAGCTCGTGGAGGCCGCTCGCAGCGTGCCCTTCGCCAAGCTGACGCCGGCGTCGCTCGAGACGGAGATCGCGGCGCAGCCCGGCCTCGCCGACGACGGGCAGCCGGCCGGCTGGACGATCCGCCGGCGCGGCTTCACGTACACCGTCAGCGCGACGGTGTGCACGTTCGACGACGCCCGGGACGGCGGCGGCAGCCACACCGCCGGAGGCTTCTGCGCCGACAGCGCCGCGGCGTCGCCGACGCCGGACCGCAACCCCGAGGACTACCGGCGCGTGCGCGTCGAGGTGCGCTGGAGCGACCGCGGCCGCGACCGCGTCGTCCACCAGACCGTGCTCGTGAACAACCCCGGCAGCGCCGGCGCCCCCGCCGTGCGGACGCTCGTGATCGACACGGGGACGGGCACGGCGATCGCCCCGGTGACGAACCACGTGTACGCCACGCCGGCGGACAACACGATGCCGTTCGACCTCACCACCTCGAGCACGCCCGCGACGCTGCACTGGCTGCTCGACGGGACGTCCCAGGCGCCCATCACCACCGGCGGCGGACTCGCGTGGACCTTCGGCTGGCCCGTGGGGAACGCCGGGGATCCCGACAGCCTCGTCGACGGCACCTACGTCGTGAGCGCCGAGGCATTCGACACGTACGGCGTGTCCGGACCGTCGCGCTCGCTGACGGTCACGCTCAACCGGCTCCCGCCCAGCAAGGTGGAAGGCCTCGTCGGCGGCCGCACCGGCGACCCGTCCGCACCGGCGGACCAGGTGGTCGACCTCGAGTGGCTGCCCAACGCCGAGCGCGACATCATCGGCTACAGCGTGCAGCGCACCGACGCCGCGGGCAACGTGGTCGAGGTGTGCGCGCGCGAGGATCGGACCTCGTGCCTCGACGTCGACCCGCCTGTCGAGGACGGGCTCGTCTACCGCGTCTTCGCCTGGGATCGCAACCACGTCGACGGTCAGCCGCGCTCCTCGGTGCAGTCGGACCCGCTAGTCGTGGACATGGGCAACAACCCGCCGGCGGCGCCCGTCTCGCCGCAGGCACAGGTCCAGGCCGACGGCTCCGTGCAGCTGAGCTGGACGCGCCCGAGTCCTGAGGACCCGGACGTCGGCGACTCGATCGCCTTCTTCCGCGTCTACCGCGACGGCTCCGGATTCGACTCGCGCTACGCCGTCTGGAACGGCACCGACTTCAACGACGGCAACACCGGGAACACGGCGCACGAGTACTGGATCACCTCGGTCGACACCCGGTACGGCGAGTCGGCGCCCGTGAAGGCGGTGACGCCGTGATCGCCCGGCTGCAGGACGAGCGCGGCGTGACCCTGATCGAGCTGCTGATCGGCATGGTCATCACGCTGGTGATCTTCGGGGCCACGCTGACGGCGGTCACGGCGGTGAGCCGCAGCGCCCAGCGCACGAACGAGCACAACGAGGCGCAGGACGTCGCGCGCACGTACATGGACCGCCTCGCCCGCCAGCTGCGGAACCTCGCGAGCCCGTCGATCTTCACCGAGGACTACCAGGCCCAGCCGTACGCCGTCGACTCCGCCGGCCCGTACGACCTCGTCTTCCGGATGGTCGACGAGGTGCGCGCCGCGGGCAGCCTCAACCAGGCCAACGTCAAGCGCGTCCGCTACTGCCTCGATGCGACCACCCCGTCGCGCGGCAAGCTCTACCAGCAGGAGCAGACGTGGACCAACCGGGCCAGCAACGACCCGCCGCCGCTGCCGGCGCTCGGGTCCTGCCCCGCCGCCGGCTGGACGCGCACGTCGCTCATCAGCGAGAACATCGTCAACCGCGTCGGCGGCCAGAACCGGCCGATGTTCGCGTACAACTCCGCGGACCTCCAGCGGATCAGCCAGATCCACGCCGACCTCTACGTGGACACGACGCCCGGCGAGGCGCCGGTCGAGACCCGGCTCGGCTCGGGCGTGACGCTCCGCAATCAGAACCGCGTGCCGGTCGCCCGGCTCGACGTCGACCAGTCCGGCAGCCAGCTCGTGCTGAACGGCTCGGCGTCCGAGGATCCGGAGGGCATGCCGCTGACGTACCAGTGGTACATCGATCCGCCGACGCCGCTCCCGAACTGCGAGCTCGTGCCCAAGCCGGCGAGCTGCGTCGCCCAGGGCGTCGTCGTCGACACCCCCCTCACGCCGGGCAACCATCGCGTCGTCCTCGTCGTCAAGGACCCGGCCGGACTCCCCGCCGTCGCAGAGGTCAACTACCCATGATCCGCACGTTCCGCAGCCAGGAGGGCTCCGCGCTCGTCACCGCGATGCTCGTGATGATGCTCTGTCTGATGGTCGGCTTCACCGTGATGTCGACCGTCGACGTCCAGCAGAGCCAATCGC
This sequence comes from Solirubrobacteraceae bacterium, assembly GCA_035717845.1. Classification (GTDB taxonomy): domain Bacteria; phylum Actinomycetota; class Thermoleophilia; order Solirubrobacterales; family Solirubrobacteraceae; genus DASSUW01. The sequence continues at coordinate 15,487 of DASTIC010000178.1, read as the reverse complement.
GCGGCGAGCGCGAGCGCGAGTCGTCGTTCGCGCTCGGCGAGGGCGCGCTCAACGCCCAGATCTTCATGCTGTCGACCAAGTGGCCCGCGAGCGCGGCGGACACGCGCCCCCGCTGCACGCAGAGCACGGGCACGGACGGCAAGTGCCCGGACCCCACGACGCTCGCCAAGGGCTTCAGCGGCGCCGACTACAACGAAGGGCTCGAGTGGTCGACCGAGATCCACGACAACGTGGCAACGGGCGCCGGCGCCGCGCCGGACCAGTTCTACGACGACGCCACGGTCCGCACGCGTCCCGGCTATGACAGCAACGGCGACGGCCTCATGTGGGTGCGCGCCCAGTCGTTCGCCGCGGGTCGCAGGCGCACCATGGTCGCCCTGATCCGCGCCGAGCGGCTCGACACGCTGTTCCCGCGCAACGTGATCACGGCGAACCGCCTGTCGATCTCCAACAACGGCAACAAGACCATGGTGGTGACGAACGGCAGCTACCTGATCCTGCGCTGCGGGAACGGCGCGGGCGGCCAGCTCCCGGACGCCGCCTGCCAGGACTGGGGGAGGGCCGTGCATGTCGGTCCCAACGCGACCGTCGACGTCGTGCCCGGCCAGCGGCCGGGTCTTTCGCCGGAGACGATCGAGCGGATGCGCGAGTTCGCGAAGGCCAACGGGACCTACCACCAGAGCGGGTGCCCGAGCCTCACCGGCGAGATCGTGTTCCTCGAGTCGGCGGACTGCTCCTACACCGGCAACAGCGAGTGGAACACGGCCGCCAAGCCCGGAGTCCTGATCATCGGCTCGGGCACGCTCTCCCTGTCGGGGAACACGACATACAACGGCGTCGTCTACCACGTGAACGGCTCAGACGGCATCGGGCCGGCGATCAACGGCATGGTGCTCACGCTCCAGGGCAACGGGTGCGTGTTCGGCTCCGTCGTCGTCGACGGCGCGGGCGGTCTCCAGGTCGGCTCGTCGAGCGGCGCGAGCAAGTGCGACGGCAACGTGGGCTTCAACGCGAACGCGGCCAACAACCTGCGGGCGTACGGCACCGCCGGGATCGTTCAGAACTCGTTCCGGGAGATCGTCGCGTCGGACTGAGCGCGCCCTCAAGGGCGCGCCGGAGTCCGCCGATACCTCACACGTGTTCAAGAAGCGCTCCTCCTCCCAGGCCGCGGTCGTCGGCCTCGATCTCGATCCGGGGCACATCGCCGCCGCCGAGGTCACCGTCAACGGGTCGCTGTCGCTCAAGCGCGGCGCCGTCGCTCCGCTCCGGCCGGGCATCCTGCGCGACGGCGAGGTCGCCGACGTGCCCGCCCTGGCCGAGGCGCTGAAGGCCTTCTTCGCCGAGCACGAGCTGCCCAGGCGCGTGCGGGTGGGGATCGCCAACCAGCGCATCGTGGTCCGCACGCTGGACATGCCGCCGCTCGAGGACGAGAAGGCGCTCGCCGCCGCCGTCAAGGTGCAGGCGCCCGACCACATCCCGATGCCGATGGACGAGGCCGTGATCGACTGGCAGTCGCTCGGGACCGTGACGGATCCGGCCGGCCGCCCGCGGACCCGCGTGGTGGTCGTCGCCGTGCGCCGCGAGATGGTCGACCGCATCGTCGGCGCCGCCAGCGAGGCCGGCCTGGAGCTGGAGGGCATCGACCTCTCCGCGTTCGGGATGGTCCGCGCGCTCGCCCATGGCTCAAAGCGCACCGGCGCCACGCTCTACGTCAGCGTCGGCGGGCTCACCAACGTTGCCGTGGCGAACGCGAGCGGCTGCCTCTTCACGCGCGCCGCCGCCGGTGGCCTCGACGCGATGGTCGCCACGCTCTCCGAGCGCCGGGCGCTGACCGCCGAGCATGCCAACCAGTGGCTGGGCCACGTCGGCCTGCACGCCCCGCTCGAGGGCGTCCAGGGCGACGAGGACCTCGTGGCCGCCGCCCGCGCGGTGCTCGAGGAGGGCGTCCACCAGCTCGCCGACACCGTCCGCAACTCGCTCAACTTCTACCGCATGCAGGAGAGCGCCGAGCAGGTCGAGCACGGCGTGCTCACCGGCGCGGCGGTCGCGATCCCGGGCTTCGTCGAGGCGCTCGCCGAGCAGCTCCGGCTGCCGCTCGAGGCCGCCGTCGTCGCCACCGACGACGAGGGTGCCGACGCCGGCCGCCTGACCGTCGCCGCCGGGCTGGCCGTCGAAGAGATCTCCTGACGCGGAGCTAAGAGGGGGAGTGATGCTCGCTGCCGTGCTGGGGGCCGTCTTCGGCTCGTTCCTGAACGTGGTGGCCTATCGGCTGCCGCGGGGCGAGTCGCTGTCGCGCCCCCGCTCGCGCTGTCCCGGCTGCCTGACGCAGATCCGGGCCTACGACAACGTGCCCGTCCTGTCGTGGCTGGCGCTGCGCGGCCGCTGCCGGACCTGCCGGGAGCCGATCTCCGCCCGCTACCCGCTGGTGGAGGCCGCGACCGGCGCCCTGTGCGCGCTCGTCGTGCTGGCCAAGGGGCCAGACGAGGACGCTCTCCTCGGGCTCGTGCTCGTGCTCCTGCTCGTACCGGTCACGCTGATCGACATCGACCACCGGATCATCCCCAACCGGCTGATGCTGATCGGGGCGATCCTCGCACCACCGCTCCTGCTCCTCAGCGAGCCCGACGCGCTCGTCGAGCACCTGCTCGCCGCCGTCGCTGCGGGCGGCTTCTTCCTCGTCGCCGTGCTCGCCTACCCACGTGGGATGGGCATGGGCGACGTCAAGCTCGCGTTCGTCCTCGGGCTGTTCCTGGGCCGTGACGTGGGGCCGGCGCTGTTCGTGGCGCTCGTCGCGGGCACGCTCGTGGGAGCCGCCGTGATCGCGCGCAAGGGCGCCACCGAGGGCCGCAAGACCGCGGTCCCGTTCGGCCCCTTCCTCGCCCTCGGCGCGCTCGTCGCCCTGTTTGCGGGCGATGCGATGGTCGAGTGGTACCTCAGCACCTTCGCGTAGGGCTTGGACCCCACCCCGACGCCTCAAGCGGGGCTTCCCGGGTGCCGATAAGTCGGGCGAGATGAAGGCCATCAACCTGCTCCCCCCCGACCTGCGCGGCGCTGCGAAGCGCGCTTCCAAGCCTTCGGTTGCCGCCGAGGCGCCTGCGGGCATCGGCGCGTATGTCGTGCTCGGCGCTCTCGCCGCGTGCGTCGTCGCGCTCGCCGCGTACGTGCTGACGACCAACACGGTCAAGGACCGCCAGGCGAAGCTGGAGGCGACCACCGCCCAGGCCGCCGCCACGACGCAGCGCGTCGCCCAGCTCAAGCCCTACGCCGACTTCCAGGCGATGGCCGAGACCCGCATCCAGACGGTGAAGGACCTCGCGTCCTCCCGCTTCGACTGGGAGCAGGCCATGCGGGACGTCTCCCGCGCCATTCCGGCCGACGTCACGCTCTCGTCGCTGACCGGCTCCGTCTCCACCGCCTCGGGCGGCAGCGGCTCCAGCGTCCGCGGCTCGATCGCCGCGCCGGCGCTCGAGCTCAAGGGCTGCACGAGCGGCCAGAAGCAGGTCGCCACGCTGCTGTCGAGGCTCCGCAACGTCGACGGCGTCACGCGCGTCAGCCTCAGCAAGTCGCTCAAGCCGGCTGCGGCGGCGACGGGCAGCGTGAGCACGCCCACCGAAGGCGGCTGCGGCAAGGGCCGTCCGCCGGCCTTCGATGTGGTCGCCTTCTTCGAGGGCTCGAAGGTTCCCGCGTCGGTGCAGGACCTGACCGTCCAGGCGGCAGCCGCCTCGGCCACCCCGGCCGCCGGCGCCGCCGCCACGCCGTCCAACGGCGCGACCGCCACTCCGACGCCGACGCCCTCGGCGACGCCGCAGGGAGGCGGCTCCTGATGACCCGCACCAACAAGATCCTCGCCGCCGTCGTCGCGGTGGGCCTCGCGGCCTTCGGCTTCTACTACCTCGCGCTCGCACCGCAGCGCGAGGAGGTGGCGCGGCTCGACGGTGAGATCGCCAAGAAGAGCGCGGAGTTCAAGGCGGCCAAGGCGCAGCTGGCGACCTACGAGCAGGCGAAGGCGAGCTACAAGCGCAACTACGCGACGCTCGCCCGGCTCGGCAAGGCCCTGCCGGCCGACGACGACGTCCGCTCGCTGCTCGTGCAGCTCGAGGACGCCGCCGACCGATCTGGGGTCGACTTCGAGAAGATCGAGCTCGGCACCGGGATCGGAGGCGCCGCCGCCGGCCAGCCCGCGGAGGCCAAGCCCTCCGGGGACGGCCTTGCGCCGGCGCCGGGTGCGGTGCCCGTGGCGAACGGGGTCCTGTCAGCGATGCCGTTCAACTTCGGGTTCACCGGCAGCTACTTCGAGCTGTCCGCGTTCCTGGCCCGCCTCGAGCGCTTCGTGACCATGAACAACCGTCGCCTCGAGGCGACCGGCCGTCTGCTGCGCCTCGAGAGCGTGGCGGTGACGCCCGCCCCCGCCGGCTTCCCGCGGATGCAGGCCCAGATCAGCGCCACCACCTACCTGGTGCCGCCGGTCGAGGCCGTCGCCGGGGCGCCGACCCCGCCCGCCGGCGGGACTGCGCCGGCCGAGCCCACCACGACCACCGCCCGCGCGAACACGGGAGCCGCACAATGAACGTCGTCACCACCACCTGGCAGCAGCTCGTGCGACGCCGGCTGTGGCCCGTCGCCCTGCTGCTCGTCGCGGCGCTGGCGGCGGTCCCGTTCGTGCTCGCCTCGTCGCCGGAGCCCGTCGTGCCGCAGGCCGACCCGGCGCCCGTCGTGACCGAGGACGACGAGCTCGCCGAGCCCGTCGTGGCCAAGGTCGCGGCCGAGGAGCGCACGCGCCGGCGGCGCGTGCTGGGGGCCCGCAAGGACCCGTTCGAGCCGGCGCCCGCGCCCAAGAAGAAGAAGGCGACGAGCACGAAGGCCAAGCAGACGTCGACCAAGCAGGCCGACACGCCGACCGAGAGCAAGGGCTCCACGCCGACGACCACGTCGGGCGGCGGCGGCACGACCGTCCCGTCGGTGCCGCCGGTCACCGAGCCGTCGGTCCGGAAGCCTCCCGCGGGCTCGGTGACCGTGCGCTTCGGCGACGCCACCCAAGAGGACCTTCCGGCCGGGTGGCTGACCAAGCTCCGGCCGCTGCCCGACCCCGAGGAACCGCTGCTCGTCTACATGGGCCTGACCAAGGACGGCAAGAAGGCGAAGTTCCTGGTCGACGCCACGCTCACGCCGACCGGCGACGGCACCTGCAAGCCGCACCCGGCCTCCTGCGAGACGATCCTCCTGTCGCGCGGCGAGACCGAGTTCTTCGACGTGATCGATCCCGAGTCGGGCGAGCCGACCGCGCAGTACCAGCTCGACCTCGTCGCGATCAACTAGTAGGGGACGTGCCTCCGCCGCGGCTCCCGCCCAGGGAGTCGCGGCGGATGGGTCCTCGTAGGATGCTCGGCGTGCCGCTGCGCGTCGTCACCGCCGGGGAGTCCCACGGGCCTGGCCTGACGTGCATCGTCGAGGGCCTGCCCGCCGGCCTCGAGCTCGACCTCGCGGCGATCGACCGCGACATGGCGCGCCGCCAGCTCGGCCACGGCCGCGGCGGCCGCATGAAGATCGAGCGCGACAGCGCCGAGATCACCTCCGGCGTCCGGCACGGCCGCACGCTGGGCGGGCCGATCGCGGTGCGGGTGGCCAACCGCGACTACGCCAACTGGGAGGAGCGGATGAGCCCCTGGCCCGTGGAGGGCGAGGTGCCCGAGGTCCATCTCCCGCGCCCCGGCCATGCCGATCTCGCGGGCGTCCAGAAGTTCGGCTTCACCGACGTGCGGAACGTGCTCGAGCGGGCGAGCGCGCGCGAGACGGCCGCGCGGGTGGCGGGCGGCGCGCTGGCCAAGGGCTTCCTGGCCGCCCTGGGCGCGCAGGTCCACTCCCACGTGACCCAGATCGGCTCCGTGCGGGCGCCGGAGCGCGACGGGCTCGCGCCCGACGACTTCGCGGAGGTCGACGCCTCGCCGGTGCGCTGCCTCGACGAGGAGGCGTCGCGCGCGATGGTCGAGGAGATCAACCGGCTGCGCAAGCGCAACGAGTCGCTCGGCGGCGTCTTCGAGGTCCGCGCCTTCGGGCTCGTCCCGGGGCTCGGGTCGCACGTGAGCTGGGAGGAGCGCCTCGACGGCCGGATCGGCCTGGCGATGCTCTCGATCCAGGCGATCAAGGGCTGCGGCATCGGCGACGGGTTCGACCTCGCCGGCCGCCCCGGCTCGGCCGCCCACGACGAGATCTTCTACTCCGACGAGCGCGGCTACTACCGCGAGACCAACCACTCGGGCGGCCTCGAGGGCGGGATGACGACCGGCGAGCCGCTCGTCGTGCGCTGCGCGATGAAGCCGCTCCCGACGCTCACCAAGCCGCTGCGCTCGGTCGACATCGCGACCCACGAGCCCGCCCAGGCGCTGCGCGAGCGCACCGACTCCTGCACGGTCCCGGCCGCCGGGGTGGTGGGTGAGGCGATGCTGGCGATCGTGCTGGCGGACGCGTACCGCTCCAAGTTCGGGGGCGACCACATCGATGACGTCCACGCCGCCGTCGAGGCCTACGAGCGGCGCATCGGATGGAAGCCCCGGCCCTAGTCTTCATCGGCTTCATGGGGGCCGGTAAGACGTCGGCGGCGCGCGCGGCAGCGGGGCTCATCGGCGTGCGCGCGGTGGACGCCGACCACGAGCTCGAGCACCGGCTCGGCACCACGATCGAGGAGCACTTCGCGACCCACGGCGAGGCAGGGTTCCGGGCGCTCGAGGAGGAGGTCGTGTGCGAGCTGCTGGAGCGCCCGCCGGCGCCGGTGCTCTCGCTCGGCGGCGGGGCGGTGACGTCGGCGCGCGTGCGCGAGCTGCTGCGCCGGCACACGGTCGCTCTGCTCGACGTCGACATCGAGACGGCCTGGCGCCGGGCGGGCGGGCGGCGGCGCCCGCTGGCCCAGGACCGCGACCGCTTCGAGGCGCTGCACGACGAGCGGGCGCCGCTGTACGACGCCGTGGCGGACGCCGTGCTCACCGACTCCTCGCGCGACGAGGTGCGCCGCGCCGTGCCCGCCCTGCGCGCTCTCTCGCGCGCTCCCGCCGGCACGCGGCTGCTGTGGGCCTCGGCCGCGTCTGGCAGCTACCCGGTGCACGTGGGGGAGGGGCTGCTGGGGAGCGAGTTCTGGCCGGTGCCCGGGCGGCGCTTCCTCGTCACGGACGAGCACGTCGGCCGGCTGTACGCGGAGCGCCTGCCGTCCGCGGCCGATCTGCGCATCCCGCCCGGCGAGGAGCACAAGACGCTGGCGACGGTCGAGCGCCTGCTGCGCGAGCTCGCGGGCGCCGGCATGGACCACGACGACCATCTGGCGGCGCTCGGCGGCGGGGTGGTGGGGGACGTCGGCGGCTTCTGCGCGGCGCTCTACCAGCGCGGCGTGCGGGTCGTCCAGGTGCCGACGACGCTCGTCGCTCAGGTCGACTCCGCGTACGGCGGCAAGACCGGCGTCGACCTCCCCGAGGGCAAGAACTACGCCGGCGCGTACCACCAGCCGGCCGCGGTGCTCGTCGACCCGTCGGCGATGGCCACGCTGCCACAGGCCGAGCTGGCGTCGGGCTGGGCCGAGGTGATCAAGACCGCGCTGATCGCCGGCGGGCGGCTGTGGGAGCGCGTGCGCTCCGGCGGGCCGCTGGACCGCGACCTCGTGCTCGCGTGCGCGCGGACCAAGCTGGTGGTGGTGGCGAGCGACGAGCGCGACGCCGGCCGGCGGCAAACCCTCAACCTCGGCCACACGGTCGGACATGCGATCGAGACGGCGACCGGCTACCGGCGCTACCGGCACGGGGAGGCGGTCGGCCTCGGGCTGCTGGCCGCGCTGCGGCTGTCGGGCCAGGCGCAGCTGCGCGCCGAGGTGGCGGACCTGCTCGCCGCGCGCGGGCTGCCGATCACGCTCGACGGCGGCGTCGACCCCGCGGACGTGGTGGCGGCGACGGCACGCGACAAGAAGCGCCGCCACGGCCGCGTGGGATTCGTGCTCGTCGAGGCGCCGGGCGACGTCCGGCCCGGCCGCCCGGTACCGGAAGGCGAGCTGCGCGCCGCCGTGGCAGAGTTGCAATGAGGATGCCACCGGGTCGACGACGACGACGGCGCTGCCCCGGCCATGCGGAGCGTGAGCAATGAGGATGCCACCGGGTCGACGACGACGACGGCGCCGCCCCGGCCATGCGGAGCTTGAGCGCGCGCCATGAGGAACCGCGTCGCGGTGCTCCACGGCGTCAACCTCGACGCGCTCAACCGCCGGCCCGCCGAGCACTACGGCGGCCTGACCTTCGACCGGCTCGAGCGGCGCATCGACGCCTTCGCCCGCGAGCTGGGGCTCGACGCGCGGTTCTTCCACACCAACCACGAGGGCGAGTACGTCGAGGAGATCCACAAGGCGAGCGACTACGCCGACGGGCTGCTGCTCAACCCCGGAGCGTGGACGCACTACGCCTGGTCGCTGCGCGACGCCGTCGAGCTGTCCGGCCTCCCCGCCGTCGAGGTGCACCTCTCGGATGTGGACAGCCGGGAGCCGTTCCGCCACGTGTCGGTCCTCGAGGACGTGCGCTCCGCCCGCGTGACCGGACGCGGGGTGGAGGGCTACCGGGACGCGCTGGCGGCGTTGAAGGACCTCCTGTGAGCCGGGCGGATCGGCTGGCCGAGGGGCTCGACGTCGACCTGCTGCTGGTCACGGACCTCGTCAACGTGCGCTACCTGACCGGCTTCACGGGCTCGAACGCGATGGCCGTGGTGGGGCGCGACGTGCGCCGCTTCATCACCGACTTCCGCTACGTCGAGCAGGCCGCCGAGCAGGTGCCCGACTTCGACCGCGAGCAGGGGCCCGCGGACTTCATCACCGCGCTCGCCGAGGGCTGGCCCGAGGGCGAGCTGCGGCTGGGCTTCGAGGACGACCACGTGTCCGTCCGCCGCCACGCGCGCCTGCGCGAGGTGGTCCCGGACCGGATCGAGCTGGTGCCCGCGGGCGGCGCGGTCGAGCGCCTCCGGAGCGTCAAGGAGCCGGAGGAGGTCGAGCGGATCGCGGCCGCCGCGGCGCTGGTCGACGAGGTGTATGGGTGGGTGCGCGAACAGGGCCTGGTCGGGCGGACCGAGCGGGAGGTCGCGCTCGGGCTGGAGGAGCACATGCGGCGCCTGGGCGCCGAGGAGCCGAGCTTTCCGTCGATCGTGGCGTCGGCCGAGCGGGGCGCGCTCCCGCACGCGCGGCCCACCGACGCGCGGATCGAGCGGGGCACGCTGGTCACCCTCGACATCGGTGCCCGCCTCGACGGCTACTGCTCCGACTGCACGCGCACCTGGGCCACGGGCGAGCTGCCGGACGACCTCGCGGAGGCGTACGCACTGGTGCTCGAAGCCCAGCAGGCGGCGTTGGAAGCCGTCCGGCCGGGCCCGGAGGGCCGCGAGGTCGACGCCGTGGCCCGCGACCTCATCACCGCGGCCGGGCACGGCGAGCACTTCGGGCACGGGCTCGGGCATGGCGTCGGGATGGAGGTCCACGAGGCCCCGCGCCTCGCCCGCACGGGCACCGACCGGCTCGTGGCGGGCAACGTCGTCACCGTCGAGCCGGGGGTGTACCTCCCGGGCCGCGGCGGGGTTCGGATCGAGGACCTCGTCGTCGTAGCCGACGGAGGCCCGCGGGTGCTCTCCGGCACCACCAAGGAGCTCGTGACGGTCGACTAGTCGTTCCTCCCGTCGGCCTCGGCGCTCCTGGGCGCCCGCTGGCGCCGGCAGGCAAGGACGCAGACCCGCAGGAATCCCTCTTGGATTTCAAGGGTTGAGGACGCGGCCAGGCGGTGATCAGCGGTCGAACCAGGGCGTCGGGGTCCGCGTGAGGGGCGACTAGGGTCTAGACCCCGCTCAAGAGACTGCCGCGGTGGGCCGATATCGGGGTCGATGGAACTCCGAGCCCGCACCCGCCCAATGCTGCGCCGCGTCGCCATGATGGCCGCGCTCCCCGCGCTGCTGGTGCCCGCCGTCGCGGGCACGACTGTCGCCAACGCCGCCGACCGCTCCCCCGTGGTCAAGCGCATCACCCCCAAGCGCGTGTTCGTCGGCCAGACGCTGACGATCCACGGCCGCCACTTCCGCCGTGGCCTCAACAAGAACACCGTGGCGTTCAAGCGCGCGGGCGCGAAGGTCGTGTTCGTGAAGGCGGAGAAGGGCACCGCCAAGCTGCTGAAGGTCAAGCTCCCCAAGCGCCTCGAGAACGTGCTGCTCGTCCAGAACGGCACGCCGGTCCCCACGCGGCTCCAGATCCGCGTGCTCTCGACCAAGTTCGGCAAGCGCTACACGAGCAAGCGCATCTCCCCGATCGTGGGCGCCGAGCTGCCGCCGGCTCCGCCGAAGCCGCCGACGGCCGACCCGGACGCCGACTGCGACGGCGACGGCCAGAAGAACGCGGTGGACACCGACGACGACAACGATCTTCTCTCGGACTCGCAGGAGAAGGGCCTCAACCTCGACCCGTGCCACGTCGACTCCGACCGCGACGGCGTCGAGGACGGCTACGAGTACCGGTCCGCCCGCGACCTCAACGACGACGAGCATCAGACCGGCACGGACTACCTCCCCTACCCGGAGAAGCGGCCCTACCCGAACGCGCTCGACAAGACCGACGCGTCGGTCGATCACGACGGCGACTCGCTCACCCTCAAGGACGAGTACGACCTCTGGAAGTACACGATCGCCAAGGGCGCGACCCGCACGCTCACCGAGCTGACGTACTCGGCCGGCGAGCAGTTCTCGAGCAAGGATGCGAGCGGCCACCCGAGCCTCCCGGCCGCCGGCTACGCCAAGCAGGCCGAGTTCATGAGCTGGGCGTCGGGCGCGGGCTACGCCACCGTCGGCCTCGCCTACCCGGGTAGCACGATCAACGCCGGCCCGTTCACCGGCGACGACTGGTGGGTCCGCAGCCCGCTCAGCATCCTCGACTTCGACCGTGACGGCGACGCTGCCGAGACCGGCACGTACTACGACGTCGACGGCAACGCCTTCCTCGACGACGCCGAGCGCGACGAGGACGCGGACGGGCTCCCGAACCAGTGGGAGAGCACCGGCTGCCTCATGCCCGAGTACTGGCCCGCCGTGTACGACGAGGAGACCAAGTACTACGTCAACTACAGCGGCGTGCGCCTCGACGACGAGGACACGGACGGCGACGGCGTGCGCGACGGCGCGGACGACCAGGACCACGACGACGTCCCCAACGTCATGGAGTGCAGCCGCTTCCGCGCACACGGCGCAGTCGCAGGCCTCGATCCCAAGACCGCGGACCCGAACACGTTCGGGATCCGGACCTGGCAGGGATTCGTGCAGCCGTTCAACCCCTGCCTCCCGCACCCCGAGTCGCGGACCTGCCGGCGCTACGTGACGACGGGCGGCGCGATGGGCAAGTGGGCGCCGTTCAACGAGGACGAGAAGTACTACTGGATCAAGAACTAGCTCCGGACCATCCTTCCTCCAGACAGGTCGAGGCCCGCCACACGGCGGGCCTCGGTCGTTTCGTGAGAGAGTCCGCGAGGACATCCACGACCTGGAGGGGAGAGATGGCCGACAGCGTCTATCGCGTCACCGAGGTGATCGGGGTCAGCAGCGAGTCGTGGGAGGCCGCTGCGCGCAACGCGGTCGAGACGGCGGCGAAGACGGTCCGGGACCTGCGCGTCGCCGAGGTGGTGCGCGAGGACGTGACGATCGAGAACGGGGCCGTGAGCGCGTTCCGCGTGCGGCTGGCGATCTCGTTCAAGTACGAGTCGGGCGACTGAGCTTTGTCTACGGCGGCGGCGCGCACGCTCACGTCGCGCGCCTGCCGCCCGTCGCCCTGACAGCCGCGGTCAGGAACTCGACGGACGGGTCGGACATCCGTTCCCGCACGCTCCGCGCAGGCACTACGCTTGGTGGCGGTGCACGGCGAGCTGTCAAAGCACGCGCTGCGAGCGTCCGACGCCGACCGCGAGGCGACGGCGGCGCGCCTGCGGGTCGCCGCCATGGAGGGGCGGCTCGACTCCGACGAGCTCGAGGCCCGGATGGAGGCCGCCTACGCGGCGCGCTGGTGCCACCAGCTCGACACGCTGACGCTGGACGTCACCCCGCCGCCGCCCCCGACACCCGCCGTCCGCCCGACGTTCGTGAAGCCGGCCAAGCGCACGAACGGCTTCGCGATCGCCTCGGTCGTCAGCGCGGTCTTCTGGATGTGGTGGCTCGGCTCGATCGCCGCCGTCGTCATGGGCCACATCGCCCTCCGGCAGATCAACCGCTCGGGAGGCCGCCAGACCGGCCGCGGCGTCGCGATCACCGGCCTCGCGCTCGGCTACCTCGGCCTCCTCACGCTCGCGTTCGTCATGTTCGGCATCGCGCTCGGCTGACCACCGCGCCTACACTCGGCCGGGCATGATCTCGACCAACCAGTTCAAGAACGGCAACCACATCGACGTCGAGGGGACGGTCTTCAAGATCCTCGAGTTCCAGCACGTCAAGCCCGGCAAGGGCGGGGCGTTCGTGCGGACGAAGCTCCGGCGGGCGAGCGATGGTGCGGTGATCGACCGGACGTTCCGGGCGGGGGAGAAGTTCCGGCCCGTGCGGACCGAGGCGCGCAAGATGCAGTTCCTGTACGCCGACGGCGCTGACGCGCACTTCATGGACGAGAGCTCGTACGAGCAGCTCGCGATCCCCGAGGAGGGCGTGGCGGACACCCTGAAGTGGGTGCGGCCGAACGAGAGCGTCGACCTGCTGTTCATCGACGACCAGCCGTCCGACCTCCAGCTCGCCGCCTCCGTGGAGCTCGAGGTGACCCACACCGAGCCGGGCGTGAAGGGCGACACGGCCTCGGGCGGCGGGAGCAAGCCCGCGACGCTGGAGACGGGCGCGACCGTGAACGTGCCGCTGTTCGTCAACATCGGCGACCGCGTCAAGGTCGACACGCGCTCGGGCTCCTACATGTCCCGCGCGTAACGGGCTACCCTCAGCCCGCCATGCGCCGGTCCGAGCAACGCCGCGCGGCGGTCTTCGCCCTCTACCAGCATGCAGTGACCGGGCGGCCGCTGGACGACGTCTTCGAGAAGGACGCCGGCAGCTTCACGCGCGCGCTCGCGCACGCGACTGCGGACAACGCCGAGGAGCTGGACGGGCACATCGCGCGCAACGCGCGCGGATGGACGCTCGACCGCATCGCGCCGCTCGAGCGCGCGATCCTGGAGACCGCGCTGCTCGAGATGCTTCACCCCGACCTGATCGAGGCCGAGCAGCCGATCCCCCCGGAAGGGGCGATCGACGAGGCGGTGGAGACGACCAAGGCCTTCTGCGGCGCCGACGCGCCGTCGTTCGTGAACGGCATCCTCGGGGCCGTCCTGCGGGAGGTCCGGCATGCCGCTTGAGCGGCTCGTCGAGCGCCTCGAGCGCGCCGCCGCCGAGCTCCGCACCGGCGACCTCGCGCCCGAGCGCGCGGCCGAGCTCGTCGACGAGTGCGCCCGCCTCGCCGCGGAGGCGGGTGCCGAGCTCGACCGCGAGGTCCGCGCCGCCGAGGCCGGCTCGGGCCCGGCCGGTCAGCTCGCGCTCGAGCAGCAGTGAGCTACCCCGAGCACCTGCGCGAGCAAGTGGAGGCGTACCTGGGCGCCCTCAGGTTCTCGCAGGAGCCCGCCACCCAGGGGCTCGAGGAGGCCATGCGGTACTCGCTGCTGGCCGGCGGCAAGCGGATCCGCCCGGTGCTGGCGCTCGCCACGGCCAGCGCGCTCGGCCGCCCGCCGGCCGACGTCCTCCCGCTGGCGGCCGCGCTCGAGCTCATCCACACCTACTCGCTGATCCACGACGACCTGCCGGCCATGGACGACGACGAGCTGCGTCGCGGGCGGCCCACCTGCCACGTCAAATACGGCGAGGACGTGGCGATCCTGGCGGGCGACGGGCTCTACGCCGAGGCGTTCCGCCACCTCCTCGGCAACCAGCCCGGGGAGCCGACCCACCTCCTCGTCGCCGCCGCCGAGCTCGCGTTGGCGACCGGGGCCGGTGGCATGGTCGGCGGCCAGTACATCGACGTGCGCAACCTCGTGCCCGAAGGCGAGGTCACGCTGCGCCGGCTGCACCAGCTCAAGACCGGGCGGCTGATCCAGGCGTCGGTCGAGTGCGTGCTCTTGCTCACGATCGGCCCGGACGCCTCCTCTAGACTGCCTGACTTCCGCGCCTTCGCGGCAGAGCTGGGGCTCCTCTTCCAGATCGTCGACGACATCCTCGACGTGACCGGCACGGAGGACGCCCTGGGGAAGCCGCAGGGCAGCGACGAACGACACGGCAAGCTCACGTACGTGAGCCACTACGGGATCGACGACGCGCGCCGCATGGCCGCCGACTCACATGACAACGCCCGGCAAGCCCTGGACAGGGCGGGCGGGGCCGCAGAGCTCCAGCAGATCACAGACTTCATCTTCACCCGCTCCTCATGACCATCCTCGACCGCGTCAACCGCCCCCAGGACCTGCACCGCCTCACCGAGGACGAGCTCCAGCAGGTCGCGCAGGAGGTCCGGGACCTGCTGATCGACACCGTGGGGGAGATCGGCGGGCACTTCGGCGCCAACCTCGGGACGTGCGAGATCGCGGTCGCGCTGCACTCGCTGCTCGACTCCCCGCGCGACAAGATCCTCTGGGACGTCGGGCACCAGGCGTACCCGCACAAGGTGCTCACCGGCCGCCGCGACGCCCTCCAGACGATCCGCAAGTACGGCGGCCTCGCCCCGTTCTGCGCGATCCACGAGTCCGACCACGACATCATGGGCGCCGGCCACGCCTCGACCTCGATCGGGTACGCGGTCGGCCTCAAGGAGGCCATGCGGCACGGCGCGGGGGAGGACGGCCGCGTCGTGGCGGTGATCGGGGACGGCGCGATGACCGGTGGCGTCGCCTTCGAGGCGGTCCACCAGGCGGGCGGGCTCGGCACGCCGCTGGTCGTGATCCTCAACGACAACGGGATGTCGATCTCACCCAACGTGGGCGCGCTGTCGCGCTACTTCAACCGCGTGCGGCTCGAGCCGGGCCTGTGGAAGGCGCGCGAGGGCGTGGAGGAGCGGCTCACGCGGCTTCCGGGCGGCATCGGCGCGGCGTTCGAGCGCCTCGGGCCGCAGGTCAAGGAGTCGGTCAAGGCGCTGTGGCAGCCCGGGCTCTGGTGGGAGGAGCTCGACTGGGCGTACATGGGCGTGATCGACGGGCACGACGTGCGGGCGCTGCGGCGCGCGTTGCGGGCCGCGTTCGAGGCCGAGCGCCCGGTCGTGATCCACGCCGCCACGGTCAAGGGCAAGGGGTTCGCCCCCGCCGAGGAGGGCGGCCTCGAGGGCATGGAGAAGTGGCACGCGGCGAAGCCGCACTCGATCGCGGGCGGGCGGCCGGCCCCGGCTCCCGCCAAGGCCGCGAAGGCCGCGCCGCCGCAGTACACGCAGGTCTTCGGCGAGGCGATCGTGCGCGAGTGCCGGCGCGACGAGCGCGTCGTGGGCATCACGGCGGCGATGAACTCG
>DASTIC010000177.1:0-4686 GCA_035717845.1 Solirubrobacteraceae bacterium | reverse complement strand
GCCCGACGCGCTCGTCGTGCTCCCGAACGAGGGCGACGCCCTCACGCCGGTGGCGCTCAAGGCGATGGAGGCCGGCATCCCGGTCGTCAACGTGGACCGCGAGTTCGCCGAGGCCGGCGCCTACCGCACGCTGATCACGGGCGACAACTACGGAATCGGCTACCAGGCCGGCAACTACTTCGCCGACGAGCTGAAGTGCGAGGGCAACGTCGCCGAGATCCAGGGCATCGCCGGCATCTCGGTCACCGAGGACCGCTCGAAGGGCTTCAAGGACGCGCTCCAGCGGCGCTGCAAGGGCGGCATCAAGATCGTCGCCAGCCAGCCGGCCGACTTCCTGCCTGACAAGGGCCTCTCGGTGATGGAGAACATCCTCCAGGCCCAGAAGGACCTCGACGCCGTGTACACGCACGACGACGACATGGCCGAGGGCGTCGTGGCCGCGATCGAGAACGCCGGCCGTGAGGGCGACATGTTCCTCACCGGCGCGGGTGGCTCGAAGGCCGCCATGGACCGGATCAAGGCGGGCGGCCTCTACCGCGCGACCTTCCTCTACAACCCGTCCATGTCGTCCTCGGCGATCAACCTCGCGCGCCTGATCGCCCAGGGCTCGGGTCTCTCGGACCTGGCGGAGCCCGAGGTGCCGAGCAAGATCACCGTCACGGCGACCACCGTGACCAAGGAGAACGTCGACGACGTCAGCGACCTCGGCTACTGAGCCTCTCGCGCCACGGCCCCCGGCCTCCGGGGGCCGTGGCGCGTTCGCTCGTCCGAGCGCTCACGGCCTCGCCGGCACGACCCGCACGGTCACCCGCGCGGGGCGCGAGGGCTCGCCGAGCGTGAGGAACTCGCGTACCGCTCCCGCGTGGGAGCAGTACGGACAGCCGACCCACTGGGCCGGTGCCAGCGGGCCGGCAGGGGCGACGGGGGCGTCGCAGACCGGGCAGGCGAGCGTGCCGGTCGCCAGCACGCCGGCGTCGGCCGCTGGGCGCTCCTCCTCGGCGCCCGCGCCGTTGAGCCGCCCCACCGGGTCCCAGCCGTCCGCGCCGCGCTGCAATGCCATGGCCTCAGGGTAGGAGCAGCTCGCCCTGGGCCGACTTGCGCCGGCCGGAGACCTCGATCGAGGCCGGGTTCACGTCTCCCGAGCTGGCGATCAGGCGGTAGGTGCCCTCCGGCGGGTCGACCTTCAGCTCGCCGGTGGAGCGTGGCGCGATCTCGCGCGTCGAGCGGCGGATGCCGCCGGTGTCGCCTCCCAGCTCGTCGGTCTCGAACGTGAGCCGTTGCGCCTGGCTCGACTGGTTGGAGACGATGAAGACCACGGGGCCCGCCCCGAACTTCGGGGGTGACACGCGGACCTCGGTGTCGTCGACCGCCGCGGTGACGTTGATCGGCGTGGGCGGCCGCGGCGCGTTCGTGCGCTCCTGGTCGTCGTCGCCGCAGGCCGCGATGCCCAGGGCCAGCGCGGCTATCAGCGCGGTCGCTCGCACGGCGGCGAATCTAGCCGACGCCCCGGTGCAATGCGCCGTTCATGCCGTCCGGGGGCGGGCGTATGACACCTCGTCCGATGCCCGACGCCTCGCTGCTCGACTCGCCGCTCGCGGGAGCGGAGTTCCTCGCCGTGGACACGGAGACGAACGGGCAGCCGCGCGAGCGCTGCGAGCTCACCGAGGTGGGCGCGGTGCTGGTCGGCGGGGGAGAGCTGCACGACCGCTGGAGCTCGCTGGTCGGGGTCTCGGAGCCGCTCGGCCGCGGCATCCAGCGCTTCACCGGGATCACGCAGGCGATGGTCGACGAGGCGCCGCCGCCGGAGGTGGTGCTGCCGGAGCTCGCGGAGCGGCTGCGGGACCGCGTCCTCGTCGCCCACTCGGCGCGGTTCGACGTCGGGGTGCTGAGGCAGGCGTTCGAGCGCGCCGGGCTCGAGTGGCCGGAACCGCCCGTGCTCTGCACGATCGCGCTCGCGCGCCGGTTCGCGCCGTTGCAGCGCCGGCGCGGTCTGGCGTCGCTGGCCGACGCGCTCGGGATCGACGTCGAGGCCACCCACCGGGCGCTCCCGGACGCCGAGACCTGCGCGCGCGTGCTGTGCGCGCTGCTGCCGCGGCTGTGCGCGAACGCGCGCACGGTGGGGGAGGCGCTCGCGATCCTACGTCCGCGCAAACCGCCACGCCCGAAGGCCGCGAAGGTCGTGCGCGGCCGCGACGACCGGCCCGACCTGTCCGCGCTGCCGAAGGACCCCGGCGTCTACATCTTCCGCGACGCCGACGGCCGGCCGCTGTACGTCGGCAAGTCGGTGTGCCTTCGCACGCGGGCGCGTGCGCACTTCACCACCCCGGTGGCGTGGACCGGCCAGGCCGAGCACGTCGACTACCAGCCGACGGAGTCGGAGCTCGGCGCGCTCGTGCTCGAGAATCGCCTGATCAAGGCGCTCAAGCCGCCGGGGAACACGCAGCTCAAGCGCGAGGCGGACGGCTACGTCTACCTGCGCTGCCGGCTCGACATCGCGTTCCCCATCCTCGAGGTGGCGCGCGAGCCGGCGGCCGGCAACGTGGTCTGCGTGGGTCCCGTGCGCGGCCGGGCGGCCGCCGCCGAGCTCGTCGAGCAGCTCAACTCGCTGTTCGGCCTGCGCCACTGCGGCCGCGGGCTCCGGCGGCGCGAGCACCCGTCGGCCTACGGCCAGATGGGCCGCTGCCTGTCGCCCTGCCTCGGCGACCTCGACCCGAACCTCTACCGCGAGCGGCTCGACGCCGCGCTCGGCCTGTTCGTGTCGAGCGAGGACGGCGGCGCGGCGCTGCTGGCGCACGTGGACGCGCAGATGCGGGCGGCGGCAGCCGCGCAGCGCTACGAGCGCGCGGCGTGGCTGCGGCGGCGCGCGCGCCGGCTCGAGTCGCTGCTGCGGCGGCTCGGCGGCGTGCTGCGCGCGACCCACACCGGGGCGCGGCTCGTGGTCGCTCCGCACCCGGCGACGCCGGAGCGGGCGGACGCGTTCTGGATCGTCGGCGGCAGGATCGCGGACTGGGGCCCGCTGCCGCCGGATCCCGACGAGGTGGCGGCCCGCACGGCGCACGCGCTGGCTCGGGCGCCGGCCCCCGGGCTGGGCGGCTGGCTCCCGGCGTCCGAGCTCGACGAGATGCGGATCGTCGGCTCCTGGCTCGCCGGCCACGAGGACGCGCCGGTGCTGGAGCTGACGGACGGCCGCGCCGACGCGACCGCGTTCACCGCCCGCTGGTCGGCTTCCCGCCCCAGGACAGCACCGAGAGCGGCCCGAGCGGCTCGCGCTCGTGTACCGGTGCCGGGCTCGTAGCGGGCGCGGCGCGGAGGTCGTCCGCCACCACGTGCGTCACCGGCAGGCCGGTGAACCGCGCGACGCGGTGCGGGAAGTCGTGCTGGAGCCACTTCGAGGAGCGTCCCGGGAGCGTGCACACGAACACCTCGTCGTGGCGCGAGGGCTCGAAGTGCTCGGCCACGGCGTCCATCGGGTTGGCGTCGCCGACCACGCCCTGGGCGTCGAGGCCCGCATCGCGCATGCCGCTGAGCGCGCCCTCGAGCGCATCCCGCATCGCCTCACGGCCGCTGAGGCCGGGACCCTGCGCCGGCATCACGAGCATCACCTTGATCGGCGACCGCTCGGCGCGCGCCGTCCGGGCATCCAGCAGGTGCTGGGAGCTGGCGGTGAGACTGGCGACGACGAGCACGTTCGCGGCCATGGCCGGATGCTACTCCGCGCAGGCCCGCACTGTGGCTGTGCTTTGTGACGGTTCTGTGCCGCCTTTGTGAGAACGGCGGCATTGAGGGGGTGGGATCGGTCGCGCCGGGGCTCTTGTGGGCGAGTCCGAGGGTGCATTTCGTCGACGTGACGGTGATCGGGCCGGTGGGGTCGACGAAATGCACACCAGAGGAGCACAACGTCGACGTCACCTGTCGGCGACGCGTGAGGTCGACGATATGCACACTGGCGACGAGGCGATCGCGACGATCGCGCGTGGCCAGCATGGGATCGTGACGTCGGCCCAGCTCGCGGCGGCGGGCCTCGGGCGGCGCGCGATCGCGCATCGCGTCGCGCACGGGCGGCTCGTGCGGTTGCATCGCGGCGTGTTCCAGGTCGGGCCGGTCGTCGCCGAGCGCGGCGCGGAGATGGCGGCCGTGCTGGCGACCGGCGGGATCCTCAGCCACCACACGGCCGCCGACGTGTGGGGCATCCGCCCCCACCACGGCCCGGTCCACGTCACCGTCGCCGGCCCCGCGCCCCGACCCCGCCCGGGCCTGCGGATTCATCGATCCTGCTCCCTCAATGCCGCCGTTCACGACGGCCTGCCCCTCACCACCCCGACACGGACGATCCACGATCTGGCCACCGGCCTGCCCCAGCCCGAGCTCGACCGCGCCGTCGAGCATGCCCAGGTCCTGCGCCTCGCGACCCGCGACGAGATCGCGGCCGAGCCGCCGCGCCGCGGCCGCCACGCCCTCCAGGCGGCGCTCGACGACGAACCACGGGTCACCCGCTCAGACGCCGAACGGCGGCTGCTCGCCCTCATCAGCCAGGCGCGCCTGCCGCGCCCGGAAACCAACATCACCGTCGAGGGCTACGAGGTCGACCTGCTGTGGCGCCGCGAGCGGCTGATCGTCGAGGTCGACGGCTACGCCTACCACTCGACCCGCCAGGCGTTCGAGCGCGACCGCGCCCGTGACGCCGCG
>DASTIC010000176.1:0-4286 GCA_035717845.1 Solirubrobacteraceae bacterium | reverse complement strand
TCCGGGTCGACGGCGGGATACGCGGCGAGGATGTCCTCGCGCGAGCCCTTGGACACCGCGATCACCCTGTCGGCGCCCTCGAGCGCGACCTTCTCGCACCAGCTCGAGAGCGCGTACCCGCCGCCGAGCTGCTCGGCCTTCCACGGGCGCAGCGGCTCGAGGCTGTGGACGGTGGCCACGTGCGGGATGTCGTAGGTCAGCTTGGCCAGGTGGCCGGCGAGCTGCGCGTACCAGGTGTGGCTGTGCACGAGCTCGGCGCCCTCGACGGCGGCCGTCATCGAGAGGTCGATCGACATCGCGCGCAGCGCCGCCAGGTGCGGGGCGTCGCCCGCCAGCGCGTCCCACGCCTGGTGGCCGGCGGCGCCCTCGCGGTCCGCTCCCCACGCGTGCACGGTCACGTCCTCGAGCCGGGCCAGCTCGCGCGCCAGGTACTCCACGTGGACCCCCGCCCCGCCGTACACCTCGGGCGGGTACTCGCGGGTCAGGAGGGCGACCTTCACGCCTCGACCACCTCGCCCTTGCCGACCACCACCACCCCGCCGTCGGAGACCGCGAAGCGCTCGCGGTCGGCCTTCGGGTCGACGCCGATCTGCGCACCCTCGGCGATGCGCACGTTCTTGTCCACGATCGCCCGCCGGACGACCGCCTTGCGGCCGACGTCGACGCCCTGCATGAGGATCGAGTCCTCGACCTCGGCGTACGAGTGCAGGTGCGCGCCCGGGGACAGCACCGAGCGGCGGGCCAGGGCGCCGGAGATGACCACGCCCGCGCACACCATCGAGTCGAGCGCCTGCCCGCGCCGGCCGTCCTCGTCGAACACGAACTTGGCCGGTGGCAGCGGCTCGTGCCACGTGAGGATCGGCCACTCCATGTTGTAGAGGTTGAACACCGGGTCGACGGAGACCAGGTCCATGTGCGCGTCGTAGTACGCGTCGAGCGTCCCCACGTCGCGCCAGTAGCCGTGGTCGCGCTCCGTCTCCCCCGGCACCACGTTGCGCGAGAAGTCGTAGACGTGGGCGGCGCCGTTCTCGACCAGCATCGGCACGATGTTGCCGCCCATGTCGTGCTTGGAGGTGTCGGCCTCCGCGTCCGCGCACACCGCGTCGATGAGCGCCTCGGTGGTGAACAGGTAGTTGCCCATCGAGGCGAAGACCTGGTCGGGCGCGTCGGGCAGCCCGACGGCGTCCTTGGGCTTCTCCCGGAAGGCGCTGATCGTGTGCCCGTCGGCCGCCGCCTCCACGACGCCGAACTGGTCGGCCTGCGCGATCGGCGCCCGCAGCGCCGCCACCGTGACGGCGGCTCCCGTCTCGATGTGCTGCTCGAGCATCTCCCGCGGGTCCATGCGGTAGATGTGGTCGGCCCCGAACACGGCGACGTAGTCGGGCCGCTCGTCGTTGAGCAGGTTGAGGTTCTGGTAGATCGCGTCGGCCGAGCCCGAGAACCAGTGCGGGCCGCGCCGCATCTGCGCCGGCACGGGCGTGACGTAGTTGCCGAGCAGCGGCGACAGGCGCCACGTGACGGTGATGTGGCGGTCGAGCGAGTGGCTCTTGTACTGCGTGAGCACGACGATGCGCCGGAACCCCGCGTTGACGAGGTTCGAGAGCGCGAAGTCGATCAGGCGGTAGTTGCCGCCGAACGGCACGGCGGGCTTGGCGCGGTCGAGCGTCAGCGGCGACAGCCGCTTGCCCTCCCCGCCTGCGAGCACGATCGCGAAGACATCCGGCATGGCTACCCCTTCAGCGCCTCGTCGACGATGTCCTGGGCCTCCGCGAGGATGCGCTCGAGGTGCTCAGGGCCCTTCAGGCTCTCGGCGTACACCTTGTAGACGTTCTCGGTGCCGGACGGCCGGGCCGCGAACCACCCGCTCTCGGCGACGACCTTGAGGCCGCCGATCGGGGCGTGGTTGCCGGGCGCGTTGGTCAGCTTGTCGGTGATCGGCTCGCCGGCCAGCTCGCTGCTGCGCACCTGCTCGGGGGAGAGCCGCTTGAGCCGGTCCTTCTCGTCGGGCGAGGCCGCGACGTCGACCCGGCGGTAGGCAGCCTCGCCGAAGCGGCTCGCCAGGCCGGCGTAGACCTCGCCGGGGTCCTCCCCCGTGCGCGCCTTCATCTCGGCGGCCAGCAGGCACGGGATCAGCCCGTCCTTGTCGGTGCTCCAGGCCGTCCCGTCGCGGCGCAGGAACGACGCGCCGGCGCTCTCCTCGCCGCCGAAGCCGAGCGAGCCGTCGAGCAGGCCGCCTACGAACCACTTGAAGCCGACCGGCACCTCGTACAGGCGGCGGCCGAGGTCGGCGACGACGCGGTCGATGATGCTCGAGCTGACCAGCGTCTTGCCGACGCCGACCTCCGGGCCCCAGTCGCGGTGGCCGCTGAACAGGTAGGCGATGCAGGCCGCGAGGTGGTGGTTGGGGTTCAGGAGGCCGGCCGCGGGCGTGACGATCCCGTGGCGGTCCGCGTCCGGGTCGTTGGCGAAGGCGACGTCGAAGCGGTCGCGCATGTCGGTCAGGCGGGACATCGCGTACGGCGACGAGGAGTCCATGCGGACCTTGCCGTCCCAGTCGAGCGGGACGAAGCGGAACGTCGGGTCGAGCGCGTCGTTGACGACCTCGAGGTCGAGGCGGTGGCGCTCGGCGATCGCCTCCCAGTACGCGGTGCTGGCGCCGCCCAGCGGGTCGACTCCGAGCCTCAGCCCCGACTCGCGGATGAGGTCGAGGTCGATCACCGCGGCGAGCTCGTCGACGTAGGCGCCGAGGTAGTCGTGCTCGCGCGGGCTCGGGTTGGCCTCCCTGCGGATCTCCTGGCCGAGCAGCTGGTTGGCCTCGCGTTCGATCCAGCCGGTGACGTCCGTGTCGGCCGGCCCGCCGTGGGGCGGGTTGTACTTGAAGCCGCCGTCGTCGGGCGGGTTGTGCGATGGCGTGACGACGATGCCGTCGGCGGTTCCGCGACCGCCGCCGCGGTTGTGCGTGAGGATCGCGTGGGAGATCACCGGCGTCGGCGTGGCACCGCCGCTCGCTTCGACCACGACGTCGACCCCGTTGGCGGCCAGCACCTCGACGATCGTCTCCGCCGCCGGCTCCGACAGCGCGTGGGTGTCGCGGCCGAGGAACAGCGGCCCGTCGATCCCCTGCCCGTCGCGGTAGCGGCACACGGCCTCGCTGATGGCGGCCACGTGCGCCTCGTTGAACGTGCCGGCCAGCGACGAGCCGCGATGGCCCGACGTGCCGAACGCAACCGGCGCGAGCTCCTCGCGAGGGTCGCGGTACGTGCTGAGGAGGTCGTCGAGATCGACGAGATCCGAGGGCTCGGGCAGGGTCCCGGCGCGCGAGTCGACGCTCATGGCGCGGGAGTATCCATCACAGGGCGCGACGCCGTATCGTGGCCGCCCGTGATCCTGGTCGCCGGGGAAGCGCTGTTCGATCTCGTCCTCCACGACACGGAGGACGACCTGCACGGACATCCGGGCGGAGGGCCCTTCAACACCGCCCGGACGATCGGTCGCCTGGAGCAGCCGGTGGCCTTTCTCGGGCGCCTCTCGAGCGACCGCTTCGGCCGCCGGCTCGACGCCATGCTGGAGGCCGACGGCGTCGGCCGCGGCAGCGTGCTCGAGACCAACGACCCCACGACGCTGGCGATCGCCGAGGTCGACCACGAGGGCGTCGCCCGCTACCGCTTCTACGAGCGCGGCACGTCGGCGACCGGCCTGGAGACCGAGGCGGCGCTCGCGGCGCTCCCCGAGCGCGTCGACATCCTCCACGCCGGGACGCTCGGCCTCACGCTCGAGCCGGTGGCCACCGCCACCGAGGCGGTCGTCGAGCGCGTGGCCGGTGAAGCGCTCGTGGCCGTCGACCCGAACATCCGCCCCTGGGTGATCGACGACGAGGCCGTCTACCGCGCCCGCTTGGAGCGCGTCCTGTCGCGCAGCCACGTCGTCAAGGTGTCCGAGGAGGACGTGGGCTGGCTCTATCCCGGCATGCCGACCGCCGAGGGCGTGCGCCGCCTGCTCGAGCAGGGGCCGGCCGTCGGGCTGCTCACGAAGGGCCCGAACGGCGCGCTCGTGGTGACGGGCACCGCCGAGGTGGCGGTCCCCGCCCCGCGCGCCAAGGTGGTCGACACGATCGGGGCGGGGGACGCGTTCGGCGGCGGCTTCCTGGCGTGGTGGAGCGAGCGCGGCCTCGGCCGCGACGACCTGGAGCGGATCGACGTCGTGGTCGAGGCGACGGCGTTCGCGTGCCTCGTCGCCGCCCGCACGTGCTCCCGGCCCGGCGCCGAGCCGCCCTATCGCTCCGAGCT
>DASTIC010000175.1:0-23233 GCA_035717845.1 Solirubrobacteraceae bacterium | reverse complement strand
GGCGTGTCACCGCCCCCGGGGCGCGGCACAGGAGGCCACACCTCCCATGCACCATCACCGTAACGACCGGCCGGCCGCCGTCGCACGGCCGGGCACCCAAGCGCACGAGAACCAGCGGCGCCTCGTCCTGGAGCTCACCGTCGAGCCGCCTCCGGACGGCGACCGGCCTGCCGATCTCGCGCGGGCCCTCGAGCTCTCCACGGACGCTCTCGAGGCCGCGGCGGAGGTCTTGATCGCCGCCGGGCTGGCCGAGCGCCGCGGCGGTCGGCTGTTCGCGTCCGCCGCCACCCGCGCGCTCGACGCCCTCTGGCCGCTTGCGATGTAGGACGGCGTATCGACGCACACACCCCCATCTGGTAGACCTGACACACCACGACCCCGGAGGGGGAGATGAGGACACGGTCGATCCTTGCGTGTGCCACGGTCGCGGCGGTGGCGACGGCCACGGGAGCGAGCCCCGCGCTCGCCGGTCACAAGAGCCACGGTCACAAGCGCCACGGCTTCAAGACGAGCCAGCCGTCGATGCTCACGCCGGTGATGCCAGGCGCCTCGGTCACTCCCCTCCTGACCGTCGGGGACACGCTCCGGAGCGGGTATCGCTTCGAGTCGATACCGGACGGCATCTCGGTGCGCACGAAGCGCGGCCACCACAAGACGGTGGAGCTGTTCGTCAACCACGAGACCGGCAAGGTGCCGTTCCCGTACAACTCTGCGGCTCCCACCGCCGCCAACGGTGAGAACGACTTCGACAACGCGCAGGTCAGCCGCCTGCTCCTCGACCGGCGCTCGGCCGGCGTGCTGAGCGGGTCCTTCGCGATCCCGAGCAGCTTCGGCTACCAGCGGTTCTGCTCGAACTTCCTGGCGACCCGGAGGGAGGGCTTCGACCGCGAGATCCTCTTCACCAACGAGGAGACGCCGGACTGGGTCTTCCGCCGGGAGGACTCCTGGCCGCCGCCGATCGAGGACCCGAACTCGGAGGAGGCGGGCCTCGTCGTCGCGCTCGACGTGAAGACCGGCGAGCACAAGCCCATCTACGGCATGGGCCGGCACAACCACGAGAACTCCGTCGCGATCCCCGGATACCGGAAGCCGGTCGTCCTCTCCGGCGACGACACGTTCACCAGCGGTCCGCTCACCGGGACGACGTTCCCCGCCGGGGTGACCGTTCCCGCCCAGTCGCAGCTCTACTCGTACATCGCGAAGAGCACGAAGAAGCTGCTGGCCGACAAGGGCGACCTCTGGGCCTTCGTCTCAGACACGCCGGGCGTGAGGAACTACTACGACGTCGTCCCCAACTCGGGGACGGAGGTCAAGGGCCACTTCATCAAGGTGCCGAAGGACATCGCAACGGGCAAGAACCCTGACGGCTCGGAGCTCATGGCCGAGGACAAGGGCTATCCGGAGCCGCCGAACAACGGCAGCTGGCAGAGCGATCTGCGCAGGCCGGCGCCGCCCTCGCCTCTTGCGGTGGGCATCGACGGCCCGCAGTGGGTGCTGGAGTACTGGAGCGACATCAACAACGTCTTCCAGTTCGTCCGCGTAGAGGACATCGCGTACGACAAGCGCCGTGGGATGCAGAACGTCGTGTACGTGGTCGACTCCGGCCGGGGGCGGACCGCGGCGCAGTCACTCGACACGCCGAACTTCAGGTCCACCAATGGACGCGTCTGGAAGATGGTGCTCGACCGCAAGGACCCACGGAAGGTGACGTCGCTCACCGTGCTCGTCGAGGGCGACGACAACCCGGTCAAGACGCCGACCGAGATCCATCAGCCGGACAACATCGAGTCGACGCGCAGCGGCATCCTCGTCACCGAGGACCCGGGGTCGAGCCAGCAGTACGCGGTCGGAGATCCGACCGGGACGACGGCGCGGCTGTGGTACGTCCCGTTCTCCGGCACCCCCGAGGTCGTGGCGAGGGTCGACCAGTCCGCTGACGGCGGCCCGACGGACGTCGATGGCCGGGCGCCTGGCAACTGGGGGGCCTGGGAGTCGAGCGGGATCGTCGACGCGTCCAAGGCCTTCGGACGGGGCGCCTACCTGATCGACGTGCAGGCGCACACGCTGTGGATCGAGAGAGCGCCGGGTGACGACAACTTCGGGCCGAACGGCGGTCCGCCCGACGGTCAGCCCGACTTCACGTACAAGCGCGAAGGCGGGCAGCTGGCGCTGATCAGGATCCCGCGGTAAGCGGCAGCGCGGGGGCGCCGCGAGCGGCGCCCCCGCCTAGTCGCCCGCCGCGCGATCGTCGCGGGCGAGGACGCGCGGGCTGTCGATGATCAGCCGCCGTGCCCGGAGCCCGGTCAGGCCGAGGCCGAGCTCGCCGAACATGATGAGCGTGACCTTGTCGTCGCGCAACGACAGGCGGTAGTCGGGCCCCTCGAGCGGATAGGCGTGGCCGTCGATCTCGATCTCGAAGCCGGCGAAGCTCGGGTGGACGACGACGCGCACGTCCGAGGGCGCCGGGACGACCAGTGGCGGGGCGCTGCCGCCGTGCATCGCGAGCGGCGTGCAGACGAGCGCGCGGGAGCCGGGCGCGATCAGCGGGCCGCCGGCGGCCATCGAGTACGCGCTCGAGCCGAGCGGGGTCGCGACGATCAGCCCGTCACCGGCGAGCCGCACGTAGAGCTCGTCGTCGACGTACAGGTCGACGAGCGCCTGCCCGGCGCCGCGACGGACGACGACGAAGTCGTTCACCGCCCATTCGTCGCGCGCGTGCCCGTGATGGATGGCGAGCGCCGGGAGCGAGCGCGCCGTCCATTCGCCGCGACGGACGCGCTCCAGCGCGGGTTCGAGCCGGTCGGCGTCCACGGCCGTGAGCGCGCCGAGGCTTCCGCACGCCACCCCGAGGACCGGCGCGTCGAGGGGCGCGGCGGCCCGCAGCGCGGACAGCACGGTGCCGTCGCCGCCGAGCGCGACGACGAGGTCTCCGCGCTCGAGCTGCCCCCGTAGCGCGACCTCGCGCTCCCATTCCCCGGTGCCCGGGACCTGCACGACGTCGAGGCCGTGCTCCCGCGCCCAGCGCTCGAGCGTCTCCACGGCTCCGGCGATCGGGCGGGTCGGATGGACGACCAGGGCGATGCGCGCCGGCTGCGCGGTCACAGGGTCGGGCCTCGGGCTGCTCATCGTCCTGCGCGCCATACCGGTATGAATGTGACATGGTCGTACTCGTCGCCGGTGCCCACGGGCGGCTCGGGAGCCGCGTCGTGGCCCTCCTGCTCAGTCGCGGGCACCACGTCCGCGCCCTCGTGCGCACCGATGAGCAGGCGGCGGCCCTCCGCGGCGCCGGGGCCGACGCCGTGGTCGCCGACCTGCGCGGGGACGTCGAGTGGACGGCGAACGGCTGCGACGCCGCCGTCTTCGCGGCCGGAGCCCGCCACCGGCCGGAGCTCGGTGCGATCGACGCCGTCGGCGCAGCGAAGCTCGCCGAGGCGGCCGACCACTACGAGCTCTCGCGCTTCGTGCTCGCCAGCGTCGTCGGCGCCGACCGGCCCGAGCGACGCGACGGCGGCATCCGCGAGTTCCTGGCGGCGAAGCAGCACGCCGAGCGGCGTCTGGCTCGGCTCGGGGTGCCAGGGACGGTCCTGCGCTTCGGCCGCCTCACCGAGGACCCGGGGGACGGGCGGATCGACACGGTCCTGCGGGCCGGCGCGCCGGTGACGACCCGGCGCGACGACGCCGCGCTGGCGATCGTCGAGGCGCTCCTGCGCTCGCACCTCGCGGGGCAGGTGGTGCACGTCGTCGACGGAGACCGCAGGGTCGCCGACGCCCTCGACGCCGTCGAGCCGCTGCCGTTGCCGCTGCCCAACTCGCCGCCCACGGACCTGTCGTCGCCGCTGGGCACCCAGCAGTCCGACAACCCGCCGGATGCCCCCAACATGATCGAGCCCGACGCGGCGCCGATGGACGCCGACGTCGAGTGGGAGGGCGACGGCCCGCTCCCACCGCGGATCGTCGGCAACGAGGACCCGGCACCCGGGATCCCCTGACGGGTCCGTCGCGCGAGGCGATAGGCGCTCAGACGGATTTGAGCGGATCACAACGTGCGTATAGGGTCGCGTCGAGGCTCCGATGAACGCGCCCGAGACCGGCCAAGGCACCAGCCCCGCGTCGCGCGTGCTAGCGCTCCTCGCGGCCGCGGCCGGTCTGGGCGCGCTCGTCGCGGCGACCGGCGCCGCGATCGTCTGGGTCCGGTTCGAGCAGGCGAAGCTGCCGGGAGAGCAGGCCGTCGCCGCCATGCCAGAGTCCGCGCTGCTCGCGGTGGGTGGCACCGCCCTCGGCGCGTTCGCGCTGGTCGCCGGCCTCGCGGTCCTGCTCGCCTACCTCCTCGAGTCGGAGGGCACGTACCAGAGACAGGCATCGGCGGCCCTGCTGCTCGCCGGTACCGGGGTCGCGCTCGCCGCGCTGTTCACCGAGGCGCCGGCACGCGAACGCCTCATCGCCATCGGCGTGACCGCCGTCGCCACGCTGGCCGCCGTCGCGCTGACGGCCATCGCCCTCGACACGCCGCGGAAGGAGTGGGTCTGCAAGCACCAGTGGTTGCTTCTCGGCGCGGGCGTCGCCGCAGCGCTGGTGGGGGCCGCCGTCCTCGCCTTCGTGCTGCACGAGGTGCTCGCGGCGATCGCTCTCGCCGCCGTGACGGTCGTGCTGACGGGTCTGCTGGCGCTCGCCTTCGCGTCGGTGGACGATAAGACGCACGGCATTCTCAGCTGGTTCATCGATCGCGCCGGCGACCTGATCCGGCTGCTCGCGGCGCCGGCCGCGCTCGCCGTACTCGCGCTCGTGCTGTATCTGATCCTGAACGAGTGGTGGATCCTCGCCATGGTCCCGGTCGCCGCGGCGCTCGTGATCGGTGTGCTCAGGGTCGCGTTCCGCACGGGGCAGAAGTTCGCGTGGTACGGCACGTCCGTCTTCGTGGCGGTCGTGGTGTTCGGCGCGACGATGCACGCGCTACGCGCTGTGAACGTGCCGCGACTTCAGCCGATGGCGATCCTCTTCACCGACGAGGCGGGGGGCGGAGGTCAGTCCGGGCTCTTCGTCAGCCACGCGTCGGACCGCGTCTACCTCGGCCTCGTCGAGCGCTGCCATCGCGACCCACGCGACCTCGTGCTCAGGCCCGGTTCGCCGAAGAGCGGGACGGGCCACATCGTCAGCGTGCCGAGGGCGCAGATCGCAGCGGAATCGGTTGGCACGATGGCCGAGCTCAATACCGCGATCGAGCGGGCGCCGAGGCTGCTCGATGCGCTCGGGAAGCGGTTCACCCCCGTCGGCGGCGAGCCGCCGCCGCTTCCCGTGCACCCGTGCTCGGACGAGGGGGTGATCGACCAGAAGGTCCGCGAGACGTCGCGCGTGGATCCCGGGACGGCCGCTCGGCTCGCCGCGCGCTGGCGGCCGATCCTGAGGTTCGACAGTCAGGAGCGCTGGCGACCGCTCAACATCGACAGGCTGCTCGTCGAGGTCGACCGGAAGTCCCAGCCGGCGCATCGCCTCTGCGACGGCGTCAAGTCGGGCAATTTGCACTGCTCGCCGATCGTGCTCCCGAGTCAGATCGCTGCAGCGCCGAACGACCCAAAAGCGTTCGTGAACTTCGCCGGGGTGAAGCTGGGCGGCGAGGAGCACCGGTCTCTGGCCCTGGACGCCTGCCCGTCCCAGCCGCGACAGGAGCCGGCGCTGCTGGACTGCGACAGCGGCCCCGCGTCGTCGATCTACTACCAGGTCGTCGCCGCCAACCAACGCTACTACGTCGACTATTGGTGGTTCTTGCGCTACAACCGCTTCGCGAAGCACCGCGCGAGCGAGCTCTGCCGGAGCCTGCTCACGCGCTCGAGCAGCTGCTTCGACCACGAGGGCGACTGGGAAGGCGTGACCGTCGTCTTGTCAGACGCCGGCGCCGACCGTCTCGACTTCGTCAACTACGCCTCGCACGAGGGCGTGTTCCGCTACACGCGCGAGCAGATCGAGCGCGTCGGCCGGCGACCGGTCGTCTACGTAGCGCGGGGGAGCCACGCCGGGTACCCGGCGAAGTGCGCGAACGACTGCCGGCAGGTCGCCAGGCTGCTCGGCCGTGCGCTGCCGGAGGACAACACCGATGGCGCCGCCGAGTGGGGGCGCAACGGAAAGGCGGCGTGCGACGCTGAGCCGAGCTGCCTGCTCCCGCTGCCCACCAGCTCGTGGCGTGTGTTCGCTGGCCTGTGGGGAAGCCGAACCTGCGATGACGGCGACGGAGCCTGTACGTTCGGCGTGCCGCCGCGGTCACCGGCGGGCCAGCGGAGGTTCAAGACCCCCTGGTGCCATAACGGCGTCGGCCTGCGGTTGGTGTGCGACGGCCGCCTCCCGGACTCCCGGTAGCATCGCCGCGTGAAGCAGATCAACTGCGTGTGCGGCCAGGTCGTCAGGGGCGATGACGACGACGAGCTCTGGGAGAAGGCGCAGGAGCACATCCGCGCCGACCACCCGGAGCTGGTCGGCAAGGTCTCTCGCGAGGACATCCTCGCGCAGTCCGAGGAGACCTAGGTCGTCGTAGCCAGCAGCCGTTCGTGGACGCTCTGCACGGCCGGGCCGGGCGCGACCCCGAGCTCGTCGCGGAGCAGGACGCGCAGGCGGTCGTAGACGAGCAGCGCCTCCGCAAGGTTGCCGTTCCGCTCGAGCGCCTCCATCAGGATCCGGTAGCCGGTCTCGCGGTACGGCACGAGCTCGATCAGCCGGCGACCGCACTCCTCGGCCTGCGGCAGCGTCGGTCCGCCGAGGCCCAGCCGCGCCTCCGCGAAGCACTCGAGGCCGCGCACCCGCACGTCGTCGAGGCGACGCCGCCACTCGTCGAGCCACGGGCGGTCGTGACCTTGGAGGAGGGGACGGCTGGCCACGTGGTAGGCGACGCCGGACGGACCCCAGGCCTCCGCCCACTCGCCGTTCGCGACGTGGGACCGGGCGCGGTGGAGCGCCTCGAAGGCGGCCTCGACGTCGACGAACGCGTCCCGCGGGAGCACGAGCTCGATCTCCGAGCGGCCGGGGACGAGCTCGGGGCCGACGGCGCGCCGCAGCTTCGAGAGCAGGACGTTCAGCCGGGGGTGGTGGTCGGGCGGTGCATCCTCGCCATAGACGGCGGCCAGCAGCTCGTCGCGGCCCATCCGGCGCAGGCGGTTGAGCACGAGGTACGCGAACAGCAGCCGCCCGTTGCCTCCGGGCAACGCGTCCTCGATGCGTCGCTCGTGCAGCCGCACCACGAGCCGGCCGCAGAGCTGGATCCTCGCGGCGCCCATCGCGGCCAAGGTTAGACAGGTCGGCGAAAGGTTCGAGAAACGCTCGGTTGCGACGCTCGCTCGATGCTCTACGCCTCGCCGAAGGACGCGCAGAACGCCCCGCCGGAGGAACTGCTCTACGTCACGTGCCTGCGCGAGGGCGCGCCTGACTCCCTCGCCGTGGTCGACGCCGACAAGGGCCGGATGGTCCACGAGACGCCGATGCCGAACGTCGGCGACGAGCTCCACCACTTCGGCTGGAACCGGTGCAGCTCCGCCTGTCACGGGCCCGACCGCTCCCACCTCGTCGTGCCCGGCTTCCGCTCGTCGCGGATCCACATCGTCAACGTCGCCGACGATCCCCGCCGGCCGCGGATCGAGAAGGTGATCGAGCCCCAGGAGGTCGCGGACGCGACCGGCTACACGCGCCCGCACACGGTCCACTGCATGCCGGGCGACGACATCGTGATCAGCATGCTGGGCGACCGGGAGGGCAACGGCGCCGGCGGATTCGCCGTGCTCGACGCCCAGAGCTTCGAGCTCAAGGGCCGCTGGGAGAACGGCGGCGAGCGGCCGCCCCTGAACTACGACTTCTGGTACCAGCCCCGCAGGAACGTGCTCGCGTCGTCCGAGTTCGGGGAGCCCAACGCCTACGAGAAGGGCTTCGACCCCGCCGACGTCGAGG
This sequence comes from Solirubrobacteraceae bacterium, assembly GCA_035717845.1. Lineage (GTDB taxonomy): Bacteria > Actinomycetota > Thermoleophilia > Solirubrobacterales > Solirubrobacteraceae > DASSUW01. Next base: position 15,310 of record DASTIC010000175.1, on the reverse strand, counting down.
CCGGCCGCTACGGTCGCCGGCTGCACTTCTGGGACCTCGCCGAGCGGGAGCTCACGCAGACGATCGACCTCGGCGAGCAGGGCCTGGTGCCGCTCGAGGTGCGGTGGCTGCACGACCCCGAGGCGGACGAGGGGTTCGTCGGCGCCACCCTCTCGAGCGTCGTCTGGCGCTTCCACCGCTCCGACGGCCGCTACAGCGCCGAGCCCGTCATCACCACCGACACGATCGAGGTCGAGGGCTTCCCGTTCCCCGCCCCGGCGCTGATCACCGACCTGGTGGTCTCGATGGACGACCGGTTCCTCTACTTCACGAGCTGGCTGCACGGCGAGCTGCGGCAGTACGACATCTCCGACCCCGCCCACCCCCGCCTCACCGGCCAGCTCCAGCTCGGCGGTCTTCTCGGCGACGGGCTCAGCGGCGGGCCGCAGATGATCCAGCTCTCCCTCGACGGGCGGAGGCTGTACGTCACCAACTCGCTGTACTCGACCTGGGACGACCAGTTCTACCCCGGCCTGCGCTCGTGGCTCATGCGCGTGGACTGCGCGCCCAAGGGCGGCATGGAGATCGACGCCGACTTCTTCGTCGACTTCCACGAGCGCGGCGGCGCCCGAGCCCACGAGGTGCGCCTCCAGGGCGGCGACTGCACGACGGAGATCTTCCAGTGATGGCCCACGTCGGTGGCGTCCCCGTCGAGGAGACAATCGCCGCGATCAGCCCCGCGCTGCTCATCGCCGTCCGCGTAACGTGGTGGCGAGCGACGTCGCGAACCCGCGACGGCGAGATGCTGCGCGCATCCGTGGGCGATGCCGATGTACTTCGATCTGGAGACGATGGTCCTCGACGCGGCGCAGGCGCTCTGTGTCGCGCTGCCGGCGGCCGGGGTCCCGGCGTTCCTGCTGCGGCTGCGTGGTCGCGGGTGGGCGCTGGTCGCACCAGTGTCGGTGGTGCTCAGCGTCGCGGCCATCGGCGTCGCCGCGGCCAGCGCTGACGTCCTGACCTGGATCGCTCTCCTGCTCGTGCCGCCCGGGTGCGCGCTCGCCCTCGGCTGGGCGGCTCACGGCGCCCGTCCGTGGATGGCCCTCGCGATCGTGCCGGTGCTCGCGGCCGCCTTCGCGGGTCCGGACGAGCCCCTCGGCCGCGCCGCCAGGCTCGTGCTCATCGTCGGGTCATGCGTCACCGCCGGCAGGCTGCTGGCCGGGGTCGCGCCGCTCCGCTACGCCAAGGCGGGCGTCGTGGCGATGGCCGTGGTCGACGCCGTGTTCATCTTCGGCGACCTGTTCGGCGAGCAGAACGCCGCGTTCAATGCCGCTGAGCCGGCCGCCGGTCTCCCTCGCCTCCAGGTCGCGGACGTGGGCGCGGTCTCCACGGACTACGGCGACTACTTCGTCGCCGGGCTGGTCGGCGCGATCCTCGCCGTCGAGCGACGGCCGCAGGTTCTTGCCGCTGCGGCGACGTTCGCCGCCGCGCAGGCCTTCAACCAGCTCTTCCTCGTCGTCGACTCGCTGCCCGGCACCGTGCCACCCGCCGTGGTGCTCCTCGCCTTCGACGCCGCGGGGCGGGCTAGACGGCCAGGACGCCGTCGAGACCGAGTATGACCCCGCCGACGACGAGCGCAGCGGCCAGCACACGGCCGGCCCACCGCAGGGCCCGGTCCTCTGGGTGCCACGCGGCCAGCGCCGTCAACAGCACAGCGCCGATCGCCATCGCGCCGGCGCTCACGAGGACGCCGCGGTCGGCGCCGGCGCCGAGCGCCAGCACGATCAGGGCTGGGCGCGCCACCACGGGGATCGCGAGCGGGACGAGCGCGCCGCGCCAGCCGCTCAGCGCGGGTTCGGCCGCTGGTGGTCGCCGGAACAGGTCGGTCACGCCGGTGAGCACGGCCACGAGCCCGGCGGCGATGCGGAAGGACGGCTCGCTCACGTCGAGCGCGTCGAGGAGCGGGTCTCCCAGTGCCGCCGCGGCACAGACCGCGAGCCCGCCGATCAGGCCGCCCGCGGCTGCCACGCCGAGCGGCGACCGGCCGGCGCGGGGGACTGCGAACGCGGCGCGCGCCGGGTTGAGCGCCAGGAGGAGCACGGCCACCCACAGCCAGCCCGTCGGGGCGTCGGAGCCCGCCCCGTCGCCCGCCTCGACGATGGCGATCGTCCGCAACAGCCCCGCCAATGCGTGCTGCTGGTCGTCCATGCGCGTCTCGCCATCGACGACCCACGCGCCCTCCACTCGCTCCGGGCGTGCGAACTCCGCGGCATCGTCCGCGTCGGACTGCGCGTCCACGGCCAGGCCGGCGATGCAGGTGGCACGCTCGGCGATTGCGCCCCGCAGGTCGGCCAGTCCCGGCTCCTCCCGCGCCGTCAGCCACCAGCCGGTGAGCGCCTCGTCGATGACGCCGTACCAGCCGCCCCGGGGCTCGTAGCTGCCGCGCACCACGCCGCCCCACGGCCCGTAACGCTGGCTGAGCCACCGGGCCTGGATGCCGAACAGCTCGGCTTGCCGGCGCGCGTAGCCGACCTCGTCGGCGGTGAGCGGCGGGCGGCCTCGGTCGGGGAAGTGCACGGTTTCGGACATGCCGTACGCCGCCCAGTGATCGGGGATCGGCGGCCAGTGGTCCTCGGCCTCGTCGCGCGACGTCGCCAGGTAGGCGCCGATGCGGTCCGCGACCTCGCCCCAGCCCTCACCGGGGAACGTCCGGTGGAGGCGCGCCAGCGCCCAGTAGGCCTCCCCGGTGTAGTACTTGGAGTACTCGCCGGGCACCGGACCGCCGCGCGCAAGGTCGTATGACGCGAGCACGGCGCCCGACGGCTCGGTCTGGGCGACCAGGAACCGGGCGAGCCGGCGCAGCACGTCGTCGTGGCGGCCGTCGCCGGTGTCCCCCCGGCGGATGTCCAGCCCGGCGATCAGGAGCGCGGTCGCCCCGGTGGTGACCCGACCCTGTACGGCGAGCGCGGCCCAACGATCGCGCATGACGAGCTGGTCGAGCGCCCATTCGGTACCGCCGTCGGCTGAGTCGAGCGCCTCGGGCAGGCCTGCCGCAGCGGCCTGGTAGAGGCCCATCGTCACCCCCGCGTGGCGGACCTCGTTGTACTCGGACGCCACCGCGTCGTCATCGGCGTCGTAGAGGTAGAGCCACGTGCCGTCCGCCTGTTGGTTGCGGACGAACCAGTCGACGGTCGCCTCGGCCGAGCGCCGCAGCTCCCCCGCGGTGACCGGCGGGCATCGCTCCGGCGGCGCGACGACTGTGAACGCGATGGCGAGAAATACGGCCAGCGTCAGTCCGGCGCGCCAGACGCGCGTGGCGGGTCGAGTCATCTCCGGCGCACGCGAGGGAGGAGCAGCGCCGGAAGGGCGAACCACGCCGTCACCGGCAGGCGGCTCAGCGCGAACACGAATGCCGGCGCGCCGCGGATCACGACGCCGTTCCGGTCCACGACCTCCAGCCGAGAGCCGGCCGGAGCGGGCTCGATGCGGAAGCGGGCCAGCCAGTCGAGCCGACGGACCACGGCTCCCAGGCGGCGGCGTGCCGGGTCGATGCGGAGCACCCTGTCCCGCGTGGACGGCACCGCCCAGATCACCAGGACGGCGATCCCGAGGAACGAGAAGACCTGCACCGGCGCCGACAGCTCGATGCCCACGTGGAAGCCGACCGCGACCCACACCGCCGCGTAGCGGGTCCCGCGCCACCAGAGGCCGAGCGCGATGAACAGCTCCGTGAGCACGACGAGCTTGGCCGCCCCGGTGTGGAAGCTCCGGTCGGTCAGGAGCGACACCGCCCAGTCGGGCAGCGGCCACGCCTCCAACGTGTCCCGCGCACGTGTGACGCGCTGCCAGGTCACGGTGCCGCCGAACCAGTCAGGGTCGACCAGCTTGCTGACGCCGGAGGCGGCATAGACCGCGGCGCACTCGAACCGGAGCAGCCACAGCGGCCAGGCCGGCGCCGAGGAGTCCAGCGCCGGTCGCCCTCGACGGCGTCTGAGCCACGCGTCCACGGACAGCTCCCGTCCGCACGGCGCGACCGCCAGTACGCCCAGGACGATGACCAGGTACGCCCGGTTGTTGTGGAAGTGCGTGGTCGACAGGAACAGGTTGTAGGCGACGATCGCGAACGTCATCGCGGTCATGACGCGGGTGAGGACGCCGAGGGACATTGCGACCGCGGCTGCCGCCGCCAGCCAGAGCAGCGCGACGTAGGCGTCCGGGGGCAGCTCCGGGTACCAGGCCGCGTACGGCTCGTAGAACGCGTCCCGGTAGATCCGCCCGTCCAAGGCGTCGGCGAGGAACGGCCGCAGATGCAGGAGGACGGCCACGCCGGCCGCCACCCGCAACAGCGCGAGGGCGCGCATGCTGACCTCGCGGCCGAGCAGCTCGTCGAGCGAGGCGACCAGGCGCCGGAGAGAGGGCCGCGCGCCGGCCGCGGCCAGGCTCACCCCGCGCCCCCGCGGAGATGGCTGCGGAGGACCTCGACCCGCGGCGGGTCGGCGTTGTGCCACGTCGTCACCGTGGCCTCCAGGTACCGGGTCTCGCGGTCGCGGGGAGTGTTGTCCGCGACCCACTCGAGCGCGGACTCGAAGAACGCGAGCTGATTGGCGAGCCCGGCGTCCGCGTGGTGGCGAACTGAGGGGTACGTGAGGCCCCGGCCCTGCACCAGCTCGTCCCAGCGGTAGCCGTACCACGGGCGTTCGATCGGGACGCGCCGACCGTCCGTGGTGACCCTGACCACATCGGCGCGCCAGGTGCTCGACTCCGGGAACATCTGGAACCCGAACTCCTTGTGGTCCGCCCAGTAGCCCCGCGCCACGAACCCGAGTTGCAGGATCACCACCGCGACGACCGCGGTCCGCCGTCCAACGACCCTGACCCTCGACCGCACGCGGTTACGATGACATGAGCCGCCGACCCGCGTGCGTCAAAGCTCAGAGATGGCCCAGCTTGTCCGGGTTTCTCACGATGCGCACGGTCTGGATCCGGCCCTCGACGACGTCCACCGTGAGGACGTCACGGACCCGGACCTCGGCCCGGTGGTCAGCATCGACCCGCGTGGTCCTGTGCCGTCCGGCGCGGGCCAGAGCACCGATCATCAGCGCGGCGAGCTGCTCCACATCGAGGTCACCGGACTTCAGGAGCGCCAGCGCCTCCTCGGCCGCGAGCCGCTCGGCCTCCCCGAACTGCTCCTCGCCGGGGCTTCGCAGCAGACGGCCGGGCTGGCCGTTGACCCTCACCAGCCGGGTCTCGAACTCGCCGAACGCGCGGCGCACCCGAGCCACGCCGGCCATGAAGCGGGCGATCAGCGCGGCGCCGACGAGAGGCTCCGGCGGCGCGATCACCTTGCCGCCGCCGTCGGCGTACAGGACGGCGTCCTTGGCGAGCAGCTCCTCCAGGGCCTCGAGGTTGCCCTCGTCGGCGGCCGCGAGGAACCGTTCGAGCAGGGCGTCGCGGGCGGCCTCGTCGGCGTCGAAGCGCGGGCGGTTGGCCTCGAGATGCTTCCGCGCACGCGTCACGAGCTGCCGCGAGTTCACCTCGGTCTGCTCGATGATGTCGGCGATCGCGGCGTACTCGTAGCCGAACACCTCGCGCAACAAGTAGGCCGCCCGCTCGACCGGGGTCAGCCGCTCCAGGAGCACCAACATGGCCAGCGACAGGGAATCCGCGAGCTCCGCGCGCGAGGCCGGGCCGGGCGCCGGGTCCTCGAGCAGCGGCTCCGGCAGCCACGGCCCGACATATGACTCGCGACGGGCGCGCGCCGACTTGAGGGCGTTGATCGAGAGCGGCGTCACGACTGTCGTCATCCAGGCCGCCGGCTCCTCGATCGAGCCTTCCTGCCGCGTCAGGCGCAGGAGCGCCTCCTGGGCCACGTCCTCGGCGTCCGAGACGCTGCCGAGCATCCGGTACGCCACGCCGAAGCCGTGCCGCCGGAGTGCTTCGAGTTCCGCTGCTCGACGCTGAAGAAGTCCGGCGAGCGAAGGTGCCTGTCGCGCTTCTCGTTCTCCGTGTCGATGCTGTCGGCCTCGATGGTCAGCTCGATGGCCGGCTCACCCGACAAGCGGAGCGTGCCCTGATAGCGGGAGAACCGGCCCTTCACGGTCACGATCCCCCAGAGGGCCTTGGTGTTGAACTCGACGCTCGAGCGGTCCGGGTCGATCCGCCAGATCGTCTTCTCGATGCTCGGGGTGCCGACGGAGTCGGCCGCGTGCGTGCTCATGGGAGGTGGTCTCCTCGTGTCGTCGTTGGGGTTGGGGGAGTGCCCGTCTGCCAGGTCTGACAGCGCAGCCAGCCGCCCTGTGACAGCTCAGGAGATGGTCGAGCTGTCAGCGAGCCGGCCGAACGCCCCAAGAACGACAAAAGCCCCGCATTGCGGGGCCTTCGCGTGATGCGCCGAAGAGGACTCGAACCTCCACCCGGTTATCCCGGACCAGGCCCTCAACCTGGCGCGTCTACCAATTCCGCCATCGGCGCAGCGGGGCCGGAGTATAGCCCTGCTCCGAGTCCGGTTTGACGTCCGTCCTGGGGCCGCGCTACCGTTCACGAACAGATGTTCGCTTCCCAGCCACGAACCGAGGAGCCTGAGCCCGTCATGGACATCGGGAAGGACCTGACCAAGCGCCAGCAGGAGATCTTCGACTTCATCAAGAAGTACTCGGCCGGCCACGGCTACCCGCCGACGGTGCGTGACATCGGCAAGGCGGTGGGGCTCGCCTCGTCGTCGACCGTGCACGCCCACCTGGCCAACCTGGAGAAGGTCGGCCTGCTGCGGCGCGATCCGTCGAAGCCGCGCGCGATCGAACTGCTCGACAAGGCGGCCGGCGCCGTGAAGTCGGTGGTCGGCGGCTCCGGCGGCCTGCCGCTCGTCGGTAACGTCGCCGCCGGCCAGCCGATCCTGGCCGACGAGAACGTCGAGGACACCGTGCAAGTGGACTCGCGCGTGGGCGGGGACGAGGGCGAGTACGTCCTGACCGTGCGCGGCGACTCCATGGTCAACGCCGGCATCCTGGCGGGCGATCTCGTGGTCGTCCGGCCGCAGGAGACGGCGACCGACGGCGAGATCATCGTGGCGCTCCTCGGTGAGGACGCGACGGTCAAGCGCTACTTCAAGGAGGCGGACCACGTGCGCCTCCAGCCGGAGAACGACACGATGGAGCCGATCCGCTCGCGCGAGGTGCAGATCCTCGGGCGGGTGGTCGGGGTACTGAGGAAGGTGGCATGAGCACGCTGCTGACACGCGGGACGGGTGCGCGGCGCGTCCGCGAGGCGGACTGCCGCCGGCCTGACGGCCCCACGCTCGACGACGTGATGTCTCGCGCCTGGGAGGTCCTGCGGGCCGGGCTGCCCGCGACCTGCCCCGCGTGCGGCGGAGACCTCGCGCCGCGCCCGTCCGCGACGGCCGCCAACGCCGGCGGGCGCTGCACGTCGTGCGGCACGACGCTGTCGTAGATAGCCTCCCGCGGCACATGACCGCCGCCGCCGACGACGATCGCGAGCAGCTCGCCCAGCTCCAGCGCGACTGGATGCAGGCGGTCGAGGATCGCGACATGGACCGGCTCGAGGAGATCGTGTCGCCGGGCTTCCGCTTCACGGCGATCCACCTCAACCCCGAGCCGATGACCCGCGAGCAGTGGATGGACGCCGCACGCGAGGGCTACACGATCGTCTCCTTCGCCTACGAGTCGATGGACATCGACGTGTTCCGGGACACCGCGGTCGTCCACTCGCGCTACAGCCAGGTCGCGAGCCTGAACTACACGAGCCTCTCCAACGCGTTCCGGCTCACCGACGTGTGGAACCGGCAGGACGGCCGCTGGCGGGTCGTCGCCCGCCACTCGTCGATCCTCAGCTGATCGGCGCGCCGGCGAACGTCAACTGCGCATTGAGGGAGGCACGGGAGGGTGCATAACGTCGACCTCACGATGTCCGCGCTGGCGAAGTCGACGAAATGCACGCTATAGGGGCATAACGTCGACCTCACGAGCCAGGATGGCGTGACGTCGACGAAATGCACCCTCACGGCGGCCGATCACCCGCTCTCCCTACCCAGCCGCCGTTGACGTTCGCCCGCCGGGCGACGCGAGCTCAGTTCCCCGAGTACTCGTAGAACCCGCGCCCGCTCTTGCGCCCGAGCAGGCCCGCCTCGACCATCCGGTTCAAGAGCGCGGGGGCCACCGAGCCGGAATCCCGGAACTCCTCGTACAGAGACTCGGAGACGGCGAGCAGCGTGTCGAGCCCGATCAGGTCGGCGAGGCGCAGCGGCCCCATCGGGTGCGCGCAGCCGAGCACCATCCCGCGGTCGATGTCCTCCCGCGACGCGAAGCCGGACTCGTACATCCGCACCGCCGACAGCAGGTAGGGGACGAGCAGCGCGTTGACCACGAAGCCCGCCCGGTCCTGGGAGTCGATGCACTGCTTGCCGAGCGTCTCCTCGGCGAACCTGCGGGCCCGGTCCGCCGTCTCGTCGGCGGTCATGATCGAGTGGACGATCTCGACCAGCGGAAGCACCGGCACCGGGTTGAAGAAGTGCAGGCCGATGACCCTCTGCGGCTGCGACGTCCCCGCCCCGAGCTTCATGATCGGCACCGACGAGGTGTTGGAGGCGAGGAACTGGGCCTCTGGGAGCAGCTGGTCCAGCCGCACGAATAGGTCGCGCTTGGCGGTCTCGTCCTCGATGATCGCCTCGATCGCGGCGTCGGCGCCCTCGACGTCCTCGAGCGACGTCGTGTACGCCAGCCGGTCGAGCGCGGCTTCGCGCTCCTCCGGCGAGACCTTCTCGGAGCGGACCCCGCGGTCGAGCGACTTCTCGATCGCGGCCCGCGAATGCTCGGCTCGCGCGGGGTCGACCTCGACCACCGTCACGTCCACCCCCGAACGGGCGCAGACCTCGGCGATCCCCGATCCCATGAGGCCGCCGCCGATGACTCCCACGCGCATGGGCGGGGACGGTAGCTGATGACGCTAGGCGGCTTCGGCGTGCACGGGCACGACGCAGACGCAGTTGCGCGGCTTCGTCGATCCGGGGAGGAGCATCCTGCCCGCGCCCCGCTCGACGGCTTCCTGCCGAGCGACGGCGCACGCCTCCTGCCGGTCATCGACGTGCTGCGCCACCTGCGTCTCCGACCCGTGGTCGTCGATGTAGATCACGTCATACATGGCTTCAGTGTGGAGTGGGGAGCGGACGTACCGCATGCAACTACGTGTAGCAGCGCTACCGTTCTCCCTGCAGACCGAGCAGCTCGCGGAGGTGGCTCACCTTCGAGGAAAGTCCGGACACCACAGGGCACGGTGGTCGGTAACGCCGACCCGGGGAAACCCGCGGGAAAGTGCCACAGAAATCACACCGCCTACGTCCGTGGTCATCGACCGCGGGCCGGCAAGGTTGAAATGGTGCGGTAAGAGCGCACCGGCGTCGCGGTGACGCGGCGGCCAGGCAAACCCCACCGGGTGCAAGGCCAAGCAGGACCGTTTGCAGGTTGCCCGCCGAGGTCCAGGTCGGCCGCGCAGATGGATGGCTGCTCAAGACAGAATCCGGCTTATAGGTCTGCTACGGGAAAGGCCTCCGGCAACGGAGGCCTTTCCTATCTACGCGCGAGACCCGGCGCATGGATGCCACTTGTCTCGCTCACCGATCGATGCGAACATGTGTTCGCACATGATCGTCTGCGTCCTCATCCCGCGGTTCGAGCTCGCCGTCGCGGCCGGGAGCCGCGAGGCGCTGGCCGCGGGCCCGGTGGCGCTGGCCCCCGAGGCGGGGCGCGAGCAGCTCATCGGCGAGGCGTCGGCCGCCGCCGAGGCGTTCGGCGTGCGCGCCGGGCTGCGGCTGGGGGAGGCGCTCGCGCGCTGCCCGACGCTGCGGCTCGTGGCGCCCGACCCCGCCGGGGTGGCGGACGAGTGGGATCGCCTGCTGGCGGCGCTCGAGGGGATCGGCGCGGCGGTCGAGCCCGGCCGTCCCGGCCTCGCCTGGTTCGACTCCCACGGGCTCCGGAACCTGCACGGCGGCGCAGTCGAGGGAGTGATCGCCGCCGCCCGGCGGGCCCTCGGCGCCCCGGCGAGAGGCGGCCGCGCGCTCGGCGCGCCCGCCCGCATCGGCGCCGCGCCCTCGCGCTTCGCCGCCCTCGCGGCCGCCTCGAACGCCCGCGTCCGCCGCGCTGAGATCGCGCCCTCGAGCCCGGCCCGGCTGGCCGCCTACCTGGCGCCGCTGTCCGTCGACCTGCTCGGCTGGCGGCCCGAGACTGCCGCGCTCCCCGAGACCCTCGAGCGCTTCGGCGTCGGCACCCTCGGCGCGCTGGCCAAGCTCCCGCGCGCCGCGCTCGCCGATCGCTTCGGGTCCGCCGGCCCGCTCGCTCGCGACCTCGCCCGCGGGCGTGACACGCCGCTGCGCCCCCGTCGCGCCGCCGAGCGGCTCGAGGAGCGGCTCGAGCTGCCCGAGTCGGCGTCCGGCCAGCAGCTCGAGCGCGCGCTCGGGCTGCTCATCGACCGGCTGCTCGCCTGCCGCGAGCGCCGCGGTCGGCCGTTGCGCGCCGTCGTACTCGGCGCCCGGCTCGTGGGGGGCGGGAGCTGGCGCGCGCGCGTGACCTTCCGGGAGGCGCTGGCCGACCCGCGGCGCATGCGGCTCGTGCTCGCCCCCCGCCTGGGAGAGCTGCCTGCCCCCGCGGACGTCCTGCACCTGCGCGCCGAGGGCTTCGGCCCCCCGACCGGCGACCAGCGCGCGCTGCTGGCCGAGGCGGCTGCCGTCCGGGCCGCCCGCCTGCGCGAGGCGGTCCGCCAGGCTCGCGCCGCCGCGGGGCCGGACGCCGCGCTGCGCATCCTGGCGGTCGACCCGGACTCCCGCGTGCCCGAGCGCCGGCTCGCGCTGGCGCCCTGGGAATGAGCCCGCGCCCCCGCCGGCTCGCCGAGCCGCGCCCGGTCGAGGTCCGGGCCGCGGCCGACGGCCGTCCCGAGGCGATCGACGGCCGCGCCGTGGAGGCCGTCCGCGAGTCCTGGCTGATCGAGGACCGCTGGTGGACCGACGTGCCGCTCCGGCGCCGCTACTGGGAGGTCGTCACCGCCGACGGCCGCAACCTCGTCGCCTTCCGCGACCTCGTGCGCGGCAGGTGGTACACGCAGCGCTGAGTCCGTGGTGCGACCAAGGGACAGGATCGTTCCCTAGGCTGCCCGCCGGTGATCGACCGTACCCGCCTGCGCGAGCTGCTCGACCGCGAGCGCGCCGCCTTCGCCGATGCCAACCCGCGCTCAGCCGCCGCCCACGCGGCCGCCCGCCCCCACCTGCTCGGTGGGGTGCCGATGACTTGGATGAACCTCGCGGCCGGCGGCTTCCCGCTCTACCTCGACCACGCCCGGGGATCGCGCGTCACGGACCTCGACGGCAACGAGTACGTCGACTTCGCGCTCGGCGACACGGGTGCCATGGCCGGCCACTCGCCGCCCGCCACCGTGCAGGCGATCGCGCGTCGCACCCAGGAGCAGGGCGGCATCACGGCGATGATGCCGACCGAGGACGCCGCCTGGGTGGGAGCCGAGCTGGAGCGGCGATTCGGCCTCCCGCAGTGGTCGTTCACGCTTACCGCCACCGACGCCAACCGCTGGGCCATCCGCCTCGCGCGGCTCGTCACCGGGCGGCCGAAGATCCTCGTCAACGCCTGGTGCTACCACGGCAGCGTCGACGAGTCGTTCGCCGTGCTCGCCCCGGATGGCGTCGTCCCGCGGGAGGGGAACGTCGGCGCGCCGGTGGACGTCGCGCTCACCACCCGGGTCGCGGAGTTCAACGACGTCGACGGCCTGGCCGCCGAGCTCGCCCATGGCGACGTCGCGGTCGTGCTCATGGAGCCGGCGCTCACCAACATCGGCATCGTCCTGCCCGAGCCGGGCTACCTCGACGCGGTCCGCCGGCTCACGCGCGAGCACGGGACGCTGCTGATCGACGACGAGACCCACACGTTCTCGGCCGGCCCGGGCGGCGCGACCCGCGCCTGGGGACTCGAGCCCGACATCGTGACCATCGGCAAGGCGATCGCGGGCGGCGTGCCGTCTGGCGCCTTCGGCGTCTCGGCCGAGCTGGCCGGCCGGATCGCGGCCCACGACGAGGCCGACCTCGTCGACACGGGCGGCATCGGCGGCACCCTGGCCGGCAACGCGCTCTCGCTGGCCGCCACCCGCGCGACGCTCGAGCACGTGCTCACCGCCGACGCGTTCGAGGGCATGACCGCCCGCGCCACCCGCTTCGCCGCCGGGGTGCGGGAGGCGATCGGCGACCTCCCGTGGTCGGTCGTCCAGCTCGGCGCGCGCGTGGAGTACCGGTTCGCCTCCCCGCCGCCCCGCACGGGCAGCGAGTCGGCCGCCGCCGGCGACGGCGAGCTCGAGGACTACCTGCACGTCTATCTCGCCAACCGCGGCGTGCTGATCACGCCGTTCCACAACATGGCTTTGATGTGCCCGGAGACGACCGACGCGGACGTCGACCGGCACACGTCGGTCTTCGCCGCGGCGGTGGGGGAGCTGCGGGGAACGGCGCATTGAGGGGAGCACGGGAGCGTGCATAACGTCGACCTCACGATGTCCGCGCTCGCGAAGTCGACGAAATGCACGCTATAGGGGCATAACGTCGACCTCACGAGCCAGGATGGCGTGAAGTCGACGAAATGCACCCTCACGGCGGCCGATCACCCGCTCGCCTTTAGGAACCTCTTGGCTTCCTCACAGGGGTTCTTCAGACAAGCCCCGGAGACTGCCTCGCATGACCCGTCTGCGTCCACTGGTGATCCCCGCCGCAGCGCTCGCGCTCGCGACGGTGACACCGAGCGCGGCAGCGCAGCAGCGCAGGCAGGTCGACCTGTCCGACCCATGGGCTGCCTCCCCTCAGCCCTCGACGCTGGTCGCCGAGCACGCGGACGGAATCCTGCGTGCAGCCACTGTCCAGCCGGCCGCTTCCCTGCCGCTAGCCGTGCTGGACTCTCCCGGTGAGGCGACCATCCCGGACGGCCGGTTCGCGGTGTCGGAACCCCCCGCAGACGTCGCCGCGGCCGGCCGTCCCCCTCTTCACACGGCCCGCGGGCCACCATAGGACCCGGCCCTGCGCGGCGGGAGGGCGGCATGGCCTCCCGCCGCGGTCGCCGGATCCGCGGAGCTCGACGCGTGGATCAGCAGCTGTCCGTCGGCTCGAGCGCAGCGAGCTGCTCGAGCGGGACCACCACCGACCGGCCCTCGCTCGTGAGGGCAAGCGTGCCGGTCTGGCCGGCGGCGAGCCGGCCGCACGCCGTCTGACCGGAAGCCGTCTGCACGCGAACCGATCCATCCGCTTCGTCGTCGTCCGGCCACCACGACGACGCGGTGGCCAGCGCGAGCAGGACCACCGCCACGAACGTCAGCACGAGCCCCGAGGTCACCCGCCGGCTCGTCTTCTCGAGCTCGCCCGCCGGGTCCGAGACGGGAGCGCGCGCCCCGTACAGCGGCCACGCCGCCGCGCCGACCAGGAAGGTCGCCAGGCACGCGCAGGCGAGCGCCGCCAGGGTGAGCGTCATTGAGAGCCACTCGAACCACGCGGGCGCCGCCGAGCCGCCCGAGAGGACACCGCAGAGGCCGATGAAGCCGAGGACGGCGAGCTGGACGCCGTGCCAACCGCGCGCCGAGGTGCGGAGCTCCATCAGCCGGTCGTCGTCCATGCCGGGGGATTCGACGTCTTCCGTCCACCGCCTATGCGAACATGTGTTCGTGTACATCGAGCTCCACGCTCATTCCGCCTTCTCGTTCCTGGACGGGGCCTCGCTGCCCGACGAGCTGGCCGCCACCGCCGCGGAGCTCGGCTACGAGGCCATGGCGCTCACAGACCACAACGGCGTGTCCGGCTCGATGGAGTTCGCCCAGGCCGCCGCGCCGCTCGGCGTGCGGGCCATCCACGGCGCCGAGCTCGACCTCGAGGACGGCCGTCACGTCACCGTCCTGGTGGAGGACGAGCGCGGGTGGCGCAATCTCTGCCACATCCTCACGCACGCCCACGCGCATACACGCGGGACGGTCGACGAGTCGGTCGAGGATCGCGCGGCCCGCCACGCGCGGCGCGGGCGCCACCAGTCGCTCGTAGGCACGCGCATGCGCCGGGTCGACGTGCCGCCGGAGACCACGCTGGCGACGCTGGAAGCGCACGCGGCCGGGCTCGTCTGCCTCAGCGGCTGCGCCGGGCGCGGCGTCCACGACGAGGCGGGGCTGCGCCGGCTGACGGCGATCTTCGGCCGCGATCGCCTGTGGGTCGAGCTCCAGCGGCCCTTCCAGCGGGACGACCGGGCGCGCAACCGTGCGCTGTCCGAGCTGGCCGGCCGCCTCGGCCTGCCGACCGTGGCCACGGGGAACGTTCACGCACACGCGCGCGAGCGCGCCCCGCTCCAGGACGCCTTCACCGCCCTGCGCCACCACACGACGCTGGACGCCTCGGAGCCGGTGCGCCGCGGCAACTTCTCCCACGTGCTGGCCCCGCCGGAGGCGATGGCCGCCCGCTTCCCCGAGCATCCGGAGGCGGTGGCGGAGAGCGGGCGGCTCGCCGCGCGCCTGCAGTTCGACCTGCGGGCCGACCTCGGGTACCGCTACCCCGGCTCGGAGGACGAGCAGGCGCTGGGGAGGCTGGCCGAGCTGTGCTGGTCGAAGCTGGGGGAGCGCTACCCGGAGGGCGGTCCACACACGGCCGCCGCTCACTCCCGGCTCGAGCAGGAGCTGCGGGTGATCGACTCGCTGGGCCTGGCCGGCTTCTTCCTCCTGCACCGGGACCTGCTCGAGCTGGCGCGGGAGGTGGCGGTCGAGGTGCGCGGTCCGTCGTCGGTGCGCGCGCTGCTGCCCCCGGGGCGGGGGCGGGGCTCGTCCGTGTCCTCGATCGTCTGCTACCTCACGGGGCTCTCGCACATCGACCCGGTGACCAACGAGCTCTTCCTCGGGCGCTTCCTGAACGAGGACCTCACCGCGCTGCCGGACATCGACCTCGACTTTCCGCGGGACATCCGCGAGGTCCTGATCCCGCGCGTGCACGAGCGCTACGGGCGCGAGCGGTCGGCGCTCGTGGCCGCGTTCCCGACCTTCCGCTCGCGCGGGGCGATCCGCGAGCTGGGCAAGGCGCTCGGCCTGCCGCCGGGTGAGCTCGAGCGGGTCGCGCGCGGGGCCGAGCCGTTCGCCGTCCGCGGCGCGGCGGCGGACGTGGAGAGCGGTCTGGGGATGGAGCCGGGCGGGCCGCCGCCTCCGTTCGTGGACATGGACAACCGTGCGCCGTTCGCGATGTCGACCGGAGAGTGGCTGGCGATGGTCAACGGCCACGATCCGGCCGACATCGCCTACGCCGAGCCGCCCTCGCGCATCT
>DASTIC010000174.1:0-14255 GCA_035717845.1 Solirubrobacteraceae bacterium | reverse complement strand
AGGGCGCTCAGCAGGTTCTGCAGCGTCGCGCCCGAGGCGTGGACGTTGCGGAGATCGCTGAGGCGGATGGCGGTGTCAAATCCGTCTGACGGCACGCTCCCAACTCTGTGTCGCGACCACCCGATCGAACAGGGGAAGTTCGGGCTCGGGCTGAGGGCAATACTCAACCTTGCGGGGGATGGGCCCTGGCCGAACGTCCAGGGGAGAAATCTCACCTAGGGGACGTCCACGGGGGGAGTCCGCGCCCGGCCTGGACCGATAGCGTCCTCTCATGGACGCCAATCCGAGCGCCGATACCTAGTCAGGCGGGCGGGTTCGGGTTATCGTGCGAATTTCCGCCCGTTGCGGATTCAGACCTCATGGATGACAGATGAACAGATCGGATGACATGGAAGCCTTCCGAGTGATCGTCGCGGACGACGATCCGCTCGCGCGCAGGATGATCCGGAGCTCCCTGCAGGATGCAGGCTTCGTGGTGGTCGCCGAGGCGCGCAACGGCCGCGAAGCGGTCGAGCTGACCCAGTACTACTCACCCGACGCCGTGCTCATGGACGTCGTGATGCCCGAGCTCGACGGGATCAGCGCCACGCGGCAGATCCTCGCCGAGCGGCCCGACCAGCTCGTGATCCTGCTGACGGGAGCCGACGAGGAGATCGGCCTCGCCGGGCTCCAGGCGGGCGCGTCCGGCTATCTCAACAAGGACGTCGACATCGAGGCGCTGCCGCGCGCGCTGAAGGGCGCCGCGGCGGGCGAGGCCGCGATCTCACGCACGATGGGCACGCTGCTGATCCAGCAGCTGCGCCGCGCGCCGGCGCGCCCCACCACGAACGGCCTGCGCCCGGTGCGCAGCTCGCTCACGGCGCGGGAGTGGGAGGTCCTCGACCTCCTGTGCGACGGCCACAGCACCGACCAGATGGCCAACGAGCTGTTCCTCTCGACGGAGACCGTGCGGTCCCACGTCAAGAGCATCTACCGCAAGCTCGGCGTCAACTCACGCGAGCAGGCGGTGTCGGAGGCCGAGCGCCTCCGCAGCGCCAGCTGATCCCGGGTCAGACCGGGATCGTGAAGTAGAAGCGGTTGCCGCCGCCGTCGGCCGGGACGACGCCGATGTGGCCGCCGTGGCGCTCGACGATGTTGCGGCAGATCGTCAGGCCGAGGCCGGCGCCGCGCGTGCGGCGCTCGCCGTGGCCGCGCTGGTAGGGCTCGAAGATCCGCGCGCGGTCCTCGGGGGCGATCGTGGGGCCGTCGCTCTCGACCCAGACCTTCCAGACGTGCCCCTCGAGCGCGGCGCCCAGCGCGATCGTGGCGTCGTGGCGGGGACTGAACTTGAGCGCGTTGATGAGCAGGTTGGCGATCAGGCCGCTGAGCAGGGCCTCGTCGCCCTGGACCGTCGGCAGGGCGCCGACCTGAAGGCGCGCCGCGCGCTGGTCGATCTCGGGGCTGAGAAGGTCGACGCACTCGGCGACGACGGCTTCGAGGTCGACCGGCCGCAGCAGGAGCCGGCGCTCGGTCGAGCGGGCGTCGTGGAGGATCGCCTCCAGGAGCAGCCGCATCCGCGAGGCGGCGCGGCTGATCGTGGCGAGGTCGCGCCGCGAGTCCGCGTGCAGGTCTGCGTCGAGCCGGTCCGTGACGATCGCCACGTACGCCTCGGTCATGACGAGCGGCTCGACCAGCTCGTGCGCGGCGACCGCCGCGAACGCCTCGAGCGCCGCCTTCTCGCGCTCGAGTTCCTCGACCCGAGCCGTGAGTCGCTCCGCTTCAAGCTCCAGCATTGCCTCGGACCTCCCTGTCCGTCTCCGCGGTCGCCGTCCGGAGCGCAGCGAGTCTCCGCGCAGCGTCACCGCCGACTGCGCACTTCGTTCCGATGGCGTCATGCCTGCTTCGAACCTCCGAGGGGTCGCCGAACGTCCGTTCCGACTGCGCAAGCATCGCAGGAGCGTCTGCTCCGCCACATACGACACTCGTCCGTTGCGCCACTCCAGCATCCTCGATCGACATGTGATCCGTCAAGAGCGATAACGAGACGGACACGAGAATCTGGCGGGTTCCCGGGCTTCGCCTGGATTCTCGGCGCAGGCTAGAGTCGCGGTCGCCGATGGCGCACGTGGGGATCGACCTGCTGGAGATCGAGCGGCTCGAGCGCGCGCTGGCGCGGCGGCCGCGGCTGGCGGGCCGGTTGTTCACCGAGGGCGAGCTCGCCTACGCCGCCGGCTGCCGGCGCCCAGCGATGCAGCTCGCGGCCCGTTTCTGCGCCAAGGAGGCGGTGGTCAAGGCGCTGTCGCTGGAGAGCTGGAACCCGCACGACGTCGAGGTCGTCGGGGGCGGCGGGCCGCCGGTGATCCGCCTGAGCGGGCGCGCGGCCGAGCGCGCCGCGCAGCTCGGGGTCGAGGTCACCGTGTCGCTGACGCACACGCGTGGCATGGCGGGCGCCGTCGCGGTGGCCGGATGAGCCCCCCGGCCTGGCTCGACCCGCTGTTCGACGCCGAGGGGATGCGCGCCACCGACCGCTGGGCGATCGAGGAGCGCGGCATCCCGTCGCTCGACCTGATGGAGCGGGCCGGGGAGGGATTGGCCGCCGTCATCGCGCGGCAGGCGCGCGGCGGGCGGATCGCGATCGTCTGCGGCAAGGGGAACAACGGCGGCGACGGCCTGGTGGCCGCCCGGCTCCTGCGCGCGGCGGGGCGCGACGTCGACGTGCTCGCGGTCTGGCCGCCGGAGTCGCTACGCGGCGACGCGGCGGAGCAGCTGCGGCGGCTGCCGGGGGCGCCCCCCGAGCCGTTCGACGCGCGGCGCCTGGAGGGGGCGAGCGTGGTGGTCGACGCGCTGCTCGGCACCGGCAGCACGGGCGCTCCGCGCGACGAGGCCGCCGCTGCCATCGAGGCGATGACGGCGGCGGGCGGCCCGGTGGTGGCCGCCGACGTGCCGTCGGGAGTCGACGCGTCGACCGGCGAGGTGGCGGGGCCGGCCGTCCGTGCGGCCGCCACCGCGACCTTCCATGCCGCGAAGGTCGGCCTCTGGGTCGATCGCGGCAAGGCGCACGCCGGCGAGGTCTCGGTCATCGACATCGGGATCCCGCCCGGCGCGCCCGCGGCGCCCGCGGCGGGCCTCCTGACGGCCGCCGTGCTGGACGAGGTGCCGCGCCGCGAGCCGGGCTCGACCAAGTTCTCGTCCGGGACGGTCGTGGTGCTCGGCGGCTCGGCGGGCCTCACGGGGGCGCCGACGATGTCCGCCATGGCCGCCATGCGGGCGGGAGCCGGCTACGTGACCGTGGCGGCGCCCGCCTCGCTCGAGCTCGCCTTCTCGGTGCGGCTGCTCGAGGCGATGACCGCCCGCCTTCCGGAGGACGACGGCGCGCTCACGCCGGCCGCCGTCGAGCCGGCGCTCGAGCGGCTGGAGCGGGCCGGCGCCGCCGTCCTCGGCCCGGGGCTCGGCCGCGCGGAGGGGGCCGCAGCGTTCGCGCAGGAGATGACGGCGCGGATCGAGACGCCGCTGGTGGTCGACGCGGACGGGCTGAACGCGCTGGCCGCCGGCTTCCCGGGCGACCTGCCGCGCCGCGGCGCGCCCACCGTGCTCACCCCGCACGCCGGGGAGCTCGGCCGGCTGCTCGGCGTCGAGTCGGCCGAGATCGGCCGCCACCGCCTCGCGCACGCGCGCGACGCCGCCGAGCGCGCGGGCGCCATAGTGGTCCTCAAGGGCGACGACACGCTGATCGTGGAGCCCGGCGGCAGGGTCGCGATCTCCCCCGGCGGGGCCCCGGCCCTGGCCACGGCCGGCACCGGCGACGTGCTCTCCGGCGTCACCGCCGCGATGCTCGCCAAGGCGCTCGACCCGTTCACCGCCACGTGCGCCGCGGTCTTCCTCCACCTGCGGGCGGGCCAGCTCGCGGCCGAGCCGCACGGGCCGGACGCCGTCATCGCCTCGGACGTCGTCGCTGCGCTGCCGGCGGCGCTTACCGCCTAGAGTCCCGGCCCATGGCGCTGACGGTGCGGGACATCATGGAGACCGACGTGCCGGTCGTGACCGTCGCCGACCCGGTCGAGAAGGTGATCGGCGTGCTGCGCGAACACGACCTGCCCGGCGTGCCGGTTGTCAACGAGGGCGGGCGCTGCGTCGGCATCATCACGGAGGCCGATCTCGTGATCGCGGGCGAGGACGAGGAGCTGCACCTGCCGCACTACGTGCAGCTGTTCGGCGGGGTCGTGTTCCTGGAGTCGATCTCGCACTTCGAGGAGCGCCTGCGAAAGGCGTTCGCGTCCACCGCCGAGGACATGATGACCCCGGATCCCGTGACCATCGAGCCGTCGGCGACGGTGCGTGAGGCGGCGCGGGTGATCGCGCGCAGGAAGCACAACCGGCTGCCAGTGGTGGAGCACGGCCGGCTCGTCGGGGTCGTCACGCGCGTCGACGTGCTCGACGCGCTGACCAGCGACGACGGGGAGTAGCCACGTGCGGCGGGCGCTCGCCCGGGTGGACCTGGGCGCCATCGAGCGCAACTGCGCGCGCCTGGCCGCGACGGTCGCCCCCGCCGTCCTGTGCGCGGTCGTCAAGGCCGAGGGCTACGGGCACGGGGCGGCGCAGGCTGCGCGCGCCGCGCAGGCCGGCGGGGCGCGGTGGCTGGCCGTCGCGACCGCCGGCGAGGCGGATGCGCTGCGGGCGGGCGGCCTCGAGGGGCCGCTGCTCGTGATGGGGGCGCTGACCGAGGTCGAGCTCGACGTGGCGCTGGCGGCGGGGGCCGACGTCGTCGCCTGGGAGGAGGACTTCGTGGCCGCCGTCGCGGCACGGGGCGGGGGCGCGGTGCACGTGAAGCTCGACACGGGGATGGGGAGGCTCGGCACGCGCGACCCGGCGCAGGCCGACCGGGTGGCCGCCGCCGTCGCCGCGGCCGACGGGTTGCGCCTGGCGGGTGCCATGACCCACCTCGCGACGGCGGACGACGACGACGCGTTCGTGCACGAGCAGCTCGCGGCGTTCCGGCCGTGGGCGGCGGCGCTCGCGGACCGCCATCCCGGCCTGCTCGTGCACGCCGCCAACTCGGCGGCCGCCCTGCGCCAGCCCGGCGCGCGCTTCGGGATGGTCCGCTGCGGGATCGCGATCTACGGGATGGACCCCTTCCACCGCGACCCGGCCGACCATGGCCTCGAGCCCGCGCTCGAGCTGGTGAGCTATCTCGCCGCCGTCAAGCGCGCCGAGCCGGGGCAGAGCGCGGGCTACGGGCGCCGCTTCGTCGCCGACCGCGAGACGTGGATCGGCACCATCCCCATCGGGTACGGCGATGGCGTGCGCCGAGGGCTGACCAACAACGCGGACGTGCTCGTCGGCGGCCGCCGCGTGCCGCTCGTCGGGACGGTCTCGATGGACAACATCACCGTCGACCTGGGGGACGAGCCGGTCGAGACCGGCACCGAGGCGGTCCTGATCGGCGCCCGCGGCGGCGAGCGCATCCTCGCCGAGGACGTCGCCGCCCGGCTCGGCACGATCAACTACGAGGTCACCTGCGGGATCTCCTCGCGGGTCCCACGGGAGTACACGTGAGCTCGGAGCCGCTCGAGGCGGCCCGCGAGGCGCTCGCCGGGCGTGAGGCGTGGCTGGTGGGCGGGGCCGTGCGCGATCGCCTGCTCGGGCGGCCGACCGACGACGTCGACGTGGCGCTCGAGGGCGATCCTCGCCACGCGGCGCGGGAGGTCGCCCGGGCGGCGGGGGGCACGGCGTTCGAGCTCTCCGGCGCGTTCGGCGCGTGGCGCGTCGTGGGATCGGGCCAGGCCTGGCACATCGACCTCGTGACCCTGCGCGACGGCGACATCGCCGCCGACCTCGCCGCGCGCGACTTCACGATCAACGCGATGGCCGAGCCGCTGGAGGGCGGGGAGGTGCTCGACCCGCACGGAGGACGCGCCGACCTCGAGGCCCGGCGCGTGCGGATGGTCTCCGGCACCGCGCTCGCGGACGACCCGCTGCGCACGCTGCGAGCGGTGCGCCTCGTCACCGAGCTCGGGCTCACGCTCGACGCCGACACCGCCGCCGCGGTCCGGGCGCATGCGCGCGGCATCGACCGCATCGCGCCCGAGCGCGTGTTCGGCGAGCTCAAGCGGATCGTGACGACCGACGCGGCGCGCGACGGGCTCGCGCTGATGGACGCGCACGGGCTGACCGACGTGGTGCTGCCGGAGCTCGCGGCCCTGCGCGGGATACGCCAGAACGAGTTCCACCACGCCGACGTGCACGACCACACGCTCGAGGTCCTCGACGCCGTCGCGGCGCTCGAGCGCGACGCGGCGGCGGCCGGCCTCGGCGAGCACGGCGCGGCGGTCACCGAGCTCCTCGCCGAGCCGCTGGCCGACGAGCTCACCCGCGGCGGCGCCATGCGGTTCGCGGCGCTACTGCACGACGCCGCCAAGCCGCAGACCCGCGAGATCCGGGCCGACGGCCGCGTGACGTTCGTGGGCCACGACAGCGCGGGCGCCGACCTGGCGCGCGCCGTGCTGCGGCGCCTGCGCGCCTCCCAGCGGCTCGTGGACTACGTCGCGGCGCTCACCCTGCACCACCTGCGGCTCGGCTTCCTCGTCCGCGAGCGGCCGCTCGACCGGCGCACGCTGTGGCGCTACCTGCGGGCGACGGCGCCCTACAGCGCGGACGTCACCGTCTTCACGGTCGCCGACCGGCTCGCCACCCGCGGCCGCAACGCAGAGGAGGCGATCGACGCCCACCTGGCGCTCGCGCGCGAGGTCCTCCCGGCCGCGCTGGCCGAGCCGCCGCGCGAGCCGCTCGTCCGCGGCGACGACCTCGCGCGCGAGCTCGGCATCCGCCCGGGCCCGCGGCTCGGCGAGCTGCTGGCCGAGCTCGAGGAGGATCGCTACGCGGGCGAGGTGACCACGCGGGAGCAGGCGATCGCCCGCGCCCGCGAGCGGCTCATGCGCTAGTGGTTCGTCTCGTGACGGTCGGCCCGCAAGGGCGTGCGGCGGCGCCGCCAGGCAAGGACGCAGACCCGAAGGAATACCTCTGGTATTTCGAGGGTTGAGGACGCCGCCTGGCGGTGATCGACGTGCGTCATTGCGGGTTGACTGTTGCGGGACGGGCCACTAGGTTCGCGCGCCATGTCGAACCTGGATCGAGTCGCCGAGGATGTGGAGCTGGGCCCGTACTGCGTGGTGCACGAGACCGCGACGATCGGGGCCGGGACGCGCCTCGGCGCGCACGTCGTCGTCCACGCGGGGACGGTGATCGGCGACGGCTGCGAGGTGCAGGACGGGGCCGTGCTGGGGAAGCCGCCGAAGCTCGCCCGCCATTCGACGGCGCCCCGCGGCGGCACCGATCCCCTCGTGCTGGAGGACGGGGCGGTGATCTGCTGCGCGGCCATCGTCTTCGCCGGGGCCCGGATCGGCGCCGGGGCCATCGTCGGCGACCAGGCGTACTTCCGTGAGCGGTCGACGCTCGGCCCGGGCTCGGTCGTGGGCCGCGGCAGCGCGGTCGACAACGACGTCGAGATCGGCGCCCGGGTGCGGGTGCAGACCGACGTCTACCTGACCGCCTACTCGGTGATCGAGGACGACGTCTTCGTCGGTCCGGGGGTGCTCACGACCAACGACTCGACGATGGCCCGCCACGACGACGACCACCCGATCGAGGGCGCGCGGCTGCGGCGCGCCTGCCGCGTCGGCGGCGCCGTGGTGATCACCCCGGGCGTCGAGGTGGGGGAGGAGGCGTTCGTGGGCGCCGGCGCGGTCGTCACGAAGGACGTGCCCGCGCGCGGGGTGGCCATCGGCGTCCCCGCGCGGGTGATCCGCGAGGTGCCGGACGCCGACCTGCTCGAGCACTGGCGCTGATGGCGGCCCATCCCGACTGCCTGTTCTGCAAGATCGTCGCGGGCGAGATCCCCTCCTCGCGCGTCGACGAGGACGAGCGGACGGTCGCGTTCATGGACATCAACCCCGCCACCCGAGGACACCTGCTCGTCGTGCCGCGCGAGCACGCGGCCGACCTGCTCGAGGTCCCGGAGGCCGACCTCGAGGCCTGCGCGCGGACGGCCCAGCGGCTCGCCCGGCGCGTCAAGGAGCGGCTCGGGGCCGACGGCGTGAACCTGCTCAACTCCTGCGGCCGGGCGGCCTGGCAGACGGTCTTCCACTTCCACGTGCACGTCATCCCGCGCTACGCGGACGACCCGCTGCGGCTGCCCTGGGTCCCCGGTCCCGGCGACCCCGACGAGATCGCCGCCACGGCCGAGCGCGTCACTGCCTGACTGGCCCTTGCGCGCCGCGCTCCAACCCGGATACGTTCTGCACGTCGGGACCGGCGACGGACCGGTCGAAGTCAAGAAGCGGGGTTCACCAGTGGGCACCGGCACGGTCAAGTGGTTCAGTGACGACAAGGGGTTCGGCTTCATCACGCCCGACGAGGGCGGCCGCGACCTGTTCGTCCACTTCACGGGCATCACGGGCGACGGCTACCGGTCGCTCGCCGAAGGCGCCAAGGTCACCTACGAGGAGGAGCAGGGGGACAAGGGCCCGAAGGCCATCAACGTGCAGAAGCTCTAGGGGTGCCCAACGGGGCATCGCTCCGAACGGAATGGCCCGTTGGGCGGGCCCCCGTGATTTCTCGCCGCACAGCAACCCCGGCCGATCCGTCGTGTTCAATGCCGGGATGCTCCCTCGTTCACGTTGCAACCTCATCGGCGCCGCGGTGGTCGCCGTGCTGGTCTCGCTCGCGCTCGCCGCGCCGGCCTCGGCGCGGATCATCGAGATCGGCGCCGTCCAGCCCGCGATCGAGTCGACGTGCCCGGGGACGCCGTGCGTGGCGGTCTCGCGGACCACCGGCTACCAGGCCCAGGTGGTCAAGCGCAAGCGCTCGTTCCTGGTGCCGGCCGACGGCCGGATCGTGGCGTGGACGATCGGCCTGGGGGACCCGAACCCGGACCAGATGGGGTACTTCGACCAGCGGTTCGGCGAAGCATCCGCGAGCCTCACCGTCCTGCGCCGCAACACGTTCCGCCGCAAGCGGCTGATCCACCGCGTGGTCGGGCGCTCGCCCGTCCAGCGGCTGACGCCCTACTTCGGCCAGAAGGTGCAGTTCCCACTCGCGACCTCGATCCCGGTCAAGAAGGGGTTCGTCGTGGCGCTCACCGTCCCCACCTGGGCGCCCGCGCTGACCGCGCTGACGTCCGACGGCTCGCTGTGGCGCGCGAGCCGCGCGGAGGGGCGGTGCCGGAACACGAGCACCCAGACCGCGCAGACCGACATCGGCGACCGGGTGAAGTACGGCTGCAAGTACCCGGCGCGGCTCAACTACAGCGCGACGCTGATCACCAGCCCCACCCCGAACGCCGGCGACTGACGGCCGCCGGCGCGGGAGCGGCCGGCATGCGGACGTCGCGCGCGCGATCGGGGGCGGCCGGCGGGTCGTGCCCGAGCAGGTCGAGCAGCGCGTCCACGACGTCCGGGTCGAACTGGAGGCCCGCGCCGCGGCGCAGCTCGGCGGCCGCCTCGCCGGCCGACAGCGCCGCGCGGTAGGGCCGGTCGGCGATCATCGCGTGGTAGGCGTCGCAGGCCAGGATGATGCGCGACCCGATCGGGATCAGGCGGCCGCGGAGCCCGTCCGGGTAGCCGCTGCCGTCGAAGTGCTCGTGCTCGTGGCGCACGATGGGCGCGATCGGAGCCAGGTCGGGGATGCGGAGCAGGATGCGCTCGCCGGCGACCGGGTGCTCGGCCATGACCTCCCACTCCGCGCGGGTGAGGGGGCCCGGCTTGTGGAGGATCTCGTGCGGCACGGCCAGCTTGCCGAGGTCGTGCAGGAGCGCGGCGTGGGCGATCCGCTCCGCGCGGTCGGCCTGGAGCCCGAGCAGCATCGCCACGCCGCGGGCCAGGTGGACGACCTCCTGCGAGTGCTCGTGGGTGTAGCTATCGCGCTCCTCGATCGCCGCGGCGAGCGCCTGCACGGCGGCGGGAGAGCCGTGCTCGGCCTGGAGGAGCGCCAGCTCGCGCTCGACGTCGGGGTTGGCGACCGCCACGCGGTCCTTGCCGGTGCGCTTGGCCAGCAGCAGCGCGCGGTCGGCGTGCTCGAGCAGGGCGTCGGCGTCGAGCGGCTCGTGCCACTCGGCGACGCCGAGCGAGCACGCGCCGGCGAGCTTGGCGACGATCGCGTCGCGCACCCGCTGCGCGGTAACCCGGGCGCCCGCCTCGTCCGTGCCGGGCAGCAGGAGCACGAACTCGTCCCCGCCGTAGCGCGCGACCTGGTCGTACGGCCGCAGCTCGTCCTGGAGGACCTCCGCGACCTGGCGTAGGACCTCGTCGCCGGCCTGGTGCCCGCGCACGTCGTTGACGCGCTTGAAGTCGTCGAGGTCGACGATCACGTAGCTGAGCGGCGTGCGGTCGCGGCGGGCACGGGCGATCTCCTCGCGGACGCGCACCTGCATCGCCGCGTGGTTGAGCAGGCCGGTCAGCCCATCGGTGCGCGCGGCGCGCTGGGCGCGGTCGTGCGCCTCGGCGTTGTGGTAGGCGACGGTGGCGAGGTCGGCGATCGCCTCGAGCGTGCGGCGATCCTCGTCCTCGACCCGGCGCAGGCCCTTCCAGCCGACCGACAGCACGCCCTTAAGCTGCTCGTTCCACACCATCGGCACGGCCAGCAGGGTCCGGTGGCCGGACTCGCCGGCCTGGTCGTCGTTGGCGAGGAACGTGGCGCCGGTGCGCAGCACGTGCCCGACCGCGCCCTCGCCGGGCCGGACGGTCCGACCCTCCCAGCCCTCCGGGACGTTGTGCCCGGCGGTCGCGACGCCGCCGTCGCGCGCGTTGCCGAGGAACACGCCCGTGGAGTCGGCCGCCACGGCGAGCAGGGCCTCCTGGGCGAGCGTGCGCAGGACCTCTTCCAGCTCGAGCGAAGCGTTGAGCGCGCGGGCGGCGCGCACGAGCGCGTGGTCGAGGGCCGCGCGGGCCGCCTGGCGGCGCGCGGAATCGAGCCGGGCGAGCCCGGCGGCGGCCACGTCGGCGAGTCCCTCCGCGACCCCGATCTCGTCCGCGGTGAACGTCCGCGGGCGGTGGGAGACGACGACGATGACGTCGCGCACCTCGCGCTCGCAGATCACCGGCACGAAGAGCGCGGACGCGACGTCGAAGCGCTCGACCAGATCCTGGCGCAGCGACCCGTCGCCGCGCGCGTCGGGCGCATGGATGGTCCGGCCGGTGGCCACCACGCGGGCGATGCCCGACGGCCCGGTGCCGAGCGACATCGCGTACGCGTCGCTTCCGTTCGTGCCCTCGCCCACGGTGCCGTCCTGGGCGACCGAGAAACGGTGCACCTGGTCGGCGCCGATCGCCTCGGTGACGGCCTGCGCGAGCGCCTCGGCCAGCTCGGTCGGATCCGAGGCGGACGCAGCCGCACGGGCGACGCGCTGGAGCGCGGCGGCGAGGAGCCCTTCGCTTGTCGGGGAGTCGAGTACGGCTGAGCCTTCCTGGCGGACGTGAGTCAGCAGGTGTATCGGCCGTCGTGGGGCCGCTCTTGACGAAGGCCGGCTAGCAGGCGCCCGGGTTCTGGGCGCAGAAGTCCTCGAACTGCTGGGCGTTCGAGCCCTCGGGCGGTGCCGTGTCGTTCGTCGGCCCGTCGGCCTGCGTGTCGGGCGCCGGGGCCGTCGTGCCGCCGCTGGCGTCGGGCTGGGCGGTGCCCGTGTCCCCGCTGCCCTCGGGCGCCGCGGTGGCCTCCGGGGTCTGCGTGTCCGAGGAGTCGGTCGACTCGTCGCTCGTGTCGCCGGACTCGTCGGCCGCGGCGTCGCTGCCGCTGGGGGAGACGCCGGCGTCGGGGATCGTGACGTCGGCCGGCGGGCCGGGCACCTGGGGTGCCAGCTCGTCGTCGCTGCCGCAGCCGGCGAGCAGGGCGAGGGAGAGCAGCGCGGCGATCAGGAGCGCGCTCGTGCGCATGCCCTCACTCCTCCGTGACGCGCGGCAGCGCCGACATGCGCCGGCCGCAGGTCGGGCAGTCGTTGAGATCGCGCTGCGCGGGCTGGTCGCACCAGTTGCAGAAGCGAAGCGTCTCGACCGCCCAGGGCAGCCGCGAGCGCGACGGCACGAGCGGCAAAACCTTCCCGACCACCTCGAGCTCCTCGCCGGTCTCCCGGTCCCGGTACACGCGGCCATGCTCGGCCTCCAGCAGGATCTCCCGGCCCGACGACGGCGCGCGGAGCCGATACATCTGTCCGGACATCGCGGCGCAGCGTAGCAAGGGGTCGCGACGGCAACTCGTAGAGTGCCGCGGCGTGCGGGTGCTCATCTTCCACGGCTATCTGCTCGCCGGAACCGGGTCGAACGTCTACAACAGCGCGCTCGGCGAGGCGCTCAAGCGCGCCGGCCACGAGGTGCACATGCTCAGCCAGGAGCGCGACCCGCTGGCGCTCGACTGGGTCGACGCGGCCGGCGACTGGGACGGCGGCCGCCTGTCGCTGACCGTGCGCCGCGAGCCCGCGCAGGCGACGGTCTACCGGCCCGACATCGGCGGGCTGCTGCCGCTCTACGTCGCCGATCGCTACGAGGGCATCGAGGCGCGGCCGTTCCCGGACCTCTCCGAGGCGGAGGTCGAGCGCTACGTGGAGGCGAACGTGGCCGCCGTACGCGAGGTGGCCGAGCGCGCCCGGCCGGACGTGGCGCTCGCCAACCACCTCGTCATGGGTCCCGCGATCCTCGCCCGCGCGCTCGACGGCGTGCCCTACGCCGTCAAGATCCACGGCAGCGCGCTCGAGTACACGGTCAAGCCCCACCCGCGCTTCATGCCGTACGCGCGCGAGGGGCTGGAGCGGGCGCGCGGCATCCTCGACGGCTCGCGGCACACGGGGGAGAGCCTGTGGGCGGCGATGGAGGACCCGACGGTCCCCGCCCGCACCCGCCTCGGCCCGCCGGGGGTCGACATCACGCGCTTCACCCCGCGCGAGCCCGACGCCGCGCGCGCCGGCCTCGAGGGCCTCCGCGCGCGCCTGGCGGCCGCCGAGGACCCTCGCACCGCGGGTGAGGACTCGTTCGCCCGCTCGGCCGGCGAAGCGGCCGCGGCGCTGGGGACGGTCGAGCCGGGAGACCGGCTGGTGGTCTTCGTGGGCAAGCTGATCGCGTCGAAGGGCGTCGAGCTGCTGCTCGCCGCCTGGCCGCTCGTGCTGGCCCCCGAGCCGCGGGCCCGGCTGCTGATCGTCGGCTTCGGCGCGTTCCGGCCGGGGCTCGAGCAGCTCGCGGCGGCGCTGGCCGCCGGCGACCTCGAGGCGGCCCGCGAGGCGCGCGGGGAGACCGGCGCCGAGCTGCCGCACCTGGCCGCCTTCGTCGACGGCGCCGGCGACGACTACCGCGCGGCGGCCCGCGGCATGACCGAGCGGATCGCCTGGGCGGGACGGCTCGACCACGCGGAGCTCGTCGACGTCCTGCCGGCGGCCGAGGCGATGGCCGTGACCAGCACGTTCCCCGAGGCGTTCGGGATGGTGGCGGCCGAGGCGGCCGCCTGCGGCGCGCTGCCGGTCGTGGCCGCCCACTCCGGCCTCGCCGAGGTGGCGCGTACGCTCGCGCGAGCGGTCCCCGAACAGGCGCGACCGTGGCTGACCTTCGAGGTGGGCCCCGGAGCCGTGCGCCAGCTGGCCGACAACCTCTCCGCCTGGCTGGCCGCGCCGCCCGGCCTGCGGGCGGCCACCCGCGACGGGATCGTGGCCGCCACCGGCCGCACGTACTCCTGGGACGGCGTCGCCCGCTCGGTGATCGCCGCCGCCCGGGGCGAGCTCGACGACCTGCCGCGCCCGCCGCCACCTGACGTATTAGGATCCGCCGCTCAATGAGGAGAGGGGTGCGCAACGGGTTCGCGGCGGTGGCGATCGTGGTCGCGGCCGCCGGTGTCGGCGGCTGCGAGCTGTCGGACTCCGGCACCAACCTCGTGAACGGCAAGACGCTGTTCCTCGAGCGGTGCAGCTCCTGCCACGTGCTCGCGCGCGCCGAGGCGAAGGGCACCACCGGCCCGAACCTCGACGAGGCGTTCCGCCGCGCCCGCCAGGACGGCTTCGGCCAGAGCACGTTCGAGGGCATCGTGCATCAGCAGATCCTCCACCCGGCCCTCAACCCGCAGCGCGACCCGAAGACGCGTCGCCCGCTGCCGCTCATGCCTGCCGATCTCGTGACCGGCGAGGACGCGGAGGACGTCGCCGCCTACGTGGCCAGCGCCGCGGGCCGCGGCGGCAAGGACACCGGCGCGCTCGCCCAGGTCGGCGGCGGCGGCCCCGAGGGCACCGCGGAGGCCGAGGGCGGGGTGCTCGAGAT
>DASTIC010000173.1:0-11186 GCA_035717845.1 Solirubrobacteraceae bacterium | reverse complement strand
GGCCGCCGTACAGCCGCACCACCTCGAACGCCCCGTCCCCGCGCGTGAAGCCCTCGTCGGTGGCGGGGATCCGCGCCTCCTCGGCGGGGCCGATGGTGCCGTCGACGCTGGCGAGCATGGCCGCAGAGTAACGAACGGGGGCCCCGCCCGATGGGCCATTCCGTGTAGAGCGATGTCCCATTCGGGCACCCCCCGGGGCTTGACATATGCCTATATGGGTATATGATTCTTTCCATGGCACGAGCAGCGACAACGGCAGACGCGTTCAACGCGGTGGCCGAGCCTCGCCGGCGGCAGATCCTCGACGCCCTCGCCGGCGGCGAGCGTCCCGTCAACGACCTCGTGCGCCAGCTCGGCCTCGGCCAGCCGCAGGTGTCCAAGCACCTGCGCGTGCTGCGGGAGGTGGGCGTCGTCGACGTCCGCGACCACGGCCGCCAGCGGCTGTACCGGCTCAACGGCCGCGCGCTCAAGCCCATCCACGACTGGATCCAGCCGTTCCAGCGCTCCTGGTCGGAGCGCTTCGACGAGCTCGATGCGGTCCTCGAAGACCTCAAGAAGGAGGAAGGACATGCCCATGACGACTAGCCAGTCCGCGAAGGTCACGCTCCCCGCCGACGACCAGATCCTCATCACCCGGGAGTTCGACGCTCCCCGGCACCTGGTCTACAAGGCGTGGACCACGCCCGAGCTCGTCGGACGCTGGTGGACCGCCAAGCGCGGCGAGGCCACCGTGATGGAGATCGACCTGCAGGTCGGCGGGAAGTGGCGCTACGTGATGGTCGCCGACGGCGGCATGGAGGTCGGCTTCCACGGCGAGTACCGCGAGATCGTCCCCAACGAGCGGATCGTCTCGACCGAGGTCTTCGAGGGCGCCCCCGACGCGGAGTCGGTCAACCTGCTCACGCTCACCGAGACCGATGGCCGCACCCGGCTCGAGATCCTCGTCCAGCACCAGAGCAAGGAGCACCGCGACATGCACATCAACTCCGGGATGGAGGCCGGCCTGCAGGACGCGCTCGACCTCCTCGAAGAGGTCGCCAACTCGCTCCGCTGAGCTACGGCTTCTCGTAGACCGACACGTGGGAGGGGCTGAGGGCCGTGAACGGCTCTCGCCCCCATCCCGCCCACCGGTGCTCGAGCCGCATCCCCGCGATCCGCGCCATCAGGTCGAGCTCGGCCGGCCATGCGTAGCGGAACTCGACGGGGAACGCCTCGAGCCTGCCTTCGACGATGTAGAAGTGCTGGGAGCTGAAGTTCTGCGTCACGACGTCGTACACGTCGAACGAGAACCCCTCGGGGTCGGCGCGGATCGGGATCACCGTCTGCCCCGGCGGCAGGCTCTGAAGCGCCGGCACCCCGTTCTCGATCACGAACCGCCCACCGGGACGCAGGTGCGCGGCGGCGTTCTCGAAGCACGCGACCTGCGCGTCCTGCGTCACCAGGTTCGAGATCGTGTTGAACACCAGGTAGGCGACGGAGAACTCGCCGTCGACACGAGTCGTCGCGAAGTCCCCGAGCACGGCCTCGATCCCGGCCGCCTCGGGCTTCGCCCGCAGCCGCGACAGCATCGCGTCCGAGTTGTCGATCCCCGCGACCCGCACGCCCTTCCCGGCAAGCGGGATCGCAATCCGCCCGGTCCCGATCCCGAACTCCAGCGCCGCGCCCTCACCGGCGTACGCCGCGAGCACGTCCACGACTGGCCTGACGACCTCCGGCCTCGACGCATCCGCCGAGCGCTCGTCGTAGAACGCCGCGACGCGCTCCCCGAAGAACCCCTCCTCAGCCTCCACGAGTGCCCCCGCCAGGAATCGAACCTGGAACCTTCGGATTAAGAGTCCGCTGCTCTGCCAGTTGAGCTACAAGGGCGCTGGAACGCCGGAAGGATAGCGCGGGGGAGCGCTATTCCTTGGGCGTCGGGGTGGGCGACGCCTGGGCTTCCTGGAGCTGCTGCTGGATGGCCTGCTCCTTGGCCGACTTGAGCTCGGAGCGGAGCGTCTTGCGGTCGTCCGGGTCGGCTCTCTCGACGGCTTGGTCCGTCGCGAGGTCGCCCTTGCGGGTCTGGCCTGCCTGGTACGCCAGGACCGCCAGGTTGGCGAAGGTGGCGGACTTCGGTCGGGCCTCGGTGATGACCTCCTGGGCCGCGACGGCCTTGGCGGGGTCGTTCAACCCGAACGGGCTGTAGGCCTGGACCATGAGGCTCGCGACGCCGTCGTCGGCCTGCTTCGGATCCAGCGCCAGATGCTTCTCCCAGGCCGTCGCCGCCTGCTGGAGCTGCGCCTTGCCGCCGTCCGTGAACTGGCCGGTGTTCTGGTCGAAGTTGTCGCCGGCCTGGGCGAGCTGGTACCGGGCTCGCGCCAGCGTGGCCCACGCCTCCGCGTCTTTCGGATCGACCTGCGTGTCGCGCTGGGCCGCTTTCACGCGGTCCTCGTAGCGCCCGGTGCCGGTGTCGGTCGTGCCGCCGCGCTCGGTGATGGCGTCGACGAGCCCGCCCGATACGTCGCCGCCGATGCCGAACAGCACGAGCCCGCCGCCCATGAGGATGGCGAGCGAGAGGTACACGATCTTGATGGTCGTGCGCCGACCGGCGCCTCGGAGGTCGAACAGCATGCGTCTTCAGTCTTCGCGATCGTCGTGGGCGTGCACGAGCTCGCCGCCGTCGGAGTCAGCCGGATCGAGCTCGGCCTCCTCTCGGGCTTGCGCCCGGCGGGCGCGGCGGTCGAGCAGGGATGCCATCAGGATAGAGCCTTCGAAGAGCACGATCAGCGGGGCCATCATCAGGAGCATCGTGACCGGATCCTGGCCCGGCAGGAGCATCGCCGCGATGGCGATGACGAGGATCGCGTAGCGCCGGTTGTGCCGGAGCTGGGCCGGGGTGACGATCCCCATGCGCGTCACCGCCAGGATGCCGATCGGGACCTGGAACAGGATCCCCATCACCATCAGCACCAGGATCGAGAACTTGTAGTAGTCCCGCGCCTGGAGCAGGATGTCGTAGTTGTCGTCGTTGAAGTTCTGGAGGAACGAGATCGCGTTCGGCAGCACGAAGTAGTAGGCGAACACGACGCCGGCGGCGAACAGGAACGGCACCATCAGCATCAGCGGGAGCGCGACCTGCCGCTCCCGCGGCGAGAACGCCGGCAGGATGAACGCGTACGCCTGGTAGAGCAGCACGGGCAGCGACAAGAGCAGTGCCGCGTAGGCCACCACGCGGAACGTGACCGTGAACGGCTCGCCGACCCCCAGGGTCACCGGCCGGCGGCCCGTCGTCTCGGGCGCCGCCGCGGCGGCCACCCGTGCCAGCCGCGCGGTCTCCTCGGCCTGCTCGCGCACCGCCGCGCTGGCCCCCTCGGCTCGTGCCAGCGAGCGGGTGAGCACCTCGAGCTGGAGGTAGAGCCGCTTCTGGGTCTGCTGGAAGGCGGCGGACCGCTCCAGCGGGTCGTCGCTCCCCTTCGTGAACGCCGACCGCTCGAGCGGCCGGTCCATGATCGAGAGGATCGCGTCGTTCTGCCAGAAGCACAGCCCGAAGGCGCCCAGGAACACGATGATGCAGACGATGAGCCGCGTCCGCAGCTCGTCGAGGTGCTCGACGAGGCTGAGGCGATCCTCGTGGGCGATCGGGCGCAGTGCAGTGGCCATGCCGCCCGCCGGGGCGCTAGGAGTGCGAGCGCTCGCGCTCGGGCACGACCTCGCCGTCGAGCGAGTCGTCGTCGCTCCGCTCGTCGAGGTCCTTGTCGACCTTGCTGGTGAGCGAGTCCTTGAACTCCCTCATCCCCGACCCGAGCTGCCTCCCGAGGCCGGGCAGGCGCTTGGGCCCGAGGATCAGCAGGACGATCAGGAGCACGATGCCCAGCTCCAGCGGGCCGATGGACTGAAAGACGGCGAGACTCAAACGTTCGTCCCTTCCGAGGGGGAATCCCAAGGGTAGCGGTCTCCAGGTGTCAAGTTCCCGCGCGCGGAGCCGATCTTAGGGCCACGATGAGCGAGCATCCCCACAACGGCCAGTACGTGCGCCGCGTGGTGCTGCCGTCGGGGCGCGCGATCGAGGTCGTCTACTTCGAGTCGCTGGGCGACGAGCCCGTCGAGCAGCCGGAGCGCGTCCTTCAGGACCTCCACATCTGCCCGGCCTGCGACCGCGATCTGGTCTACCCGGTCGAATGGGAGGAGACCTCCCCGACGCACTGGGAGGTGCTCCTGCGCTGCCCCAACTGCGAGTGGAGCGAGGTCGGCGACTTCGACCAGCCCACCGTCGATCGCTTCGACGAGGAGCTCGACCGCGGCACCGAGATCCTCCTGCGCGACCTCAAGAACCTCGAGCGCGCGAACATGGAAGACGAGATCGAGCGCTTCACCCGCGCGCTCGGCGCCGACGCCATCCTGCCTGAAGACTTTCAGGCGTAGCGGTCGACGACCCCGTCGGCCACCAGCTCCAGCGCTCCCTGCTGGGCCTCCGGCAGCACCGGGAGGTCCGCCTTCGCGTCGGCCACGATGCCGAGCGCCGTATCGCGCGCCTCACCCAGCACGCCGGTGGCGACGATCGCGTCGCACACGGCCTCGGCCTGCGCCGGCGTCCGCACGCCGCGGAGGTCGAGCGAGCGCAGCGCCGGGTCGCGCTCGCGCGCGAGGATGAGCGGGAGCGTGACCGTGCCGTCGAGCAGGTCGGTGCCGCGGTGCTTGCCGGTGCGCTCGGCCGGACCTGAGACGTCGAGCACGTCGTCGAGGAGCTGGAACGCGAGGCCGATGCGGCGCCCGAAGCGGCCGAGCACCTCGACCGGCGCGGCGCCCTCCAGGGCCCCCAGCTCGCACGCCGCCTGGAACAGCCGGGCGGTCTTGAGATCGCAGCGATGCTCGTAGCGCTCGCGCGAGACGCCGACGTTCCAGGCGTCCTCGCGCTGGAGCAGCTCGCCCTCGGCGAGCGCCGACGATGCGCCGGACAGCACCCGCACCGCCTCCGGGCGCCCGTTGCGGACCAGCTCGGCGAACGCGCGGGAGAAGAGCAGGTCGCCGGTCGCCGTGGCGATCCCGCGACCGGCCGCGGCCACCACCGTCGGCCGTCCGCGGCGCAGGTGGGCGCCGTCGAGCACGTCGTCGTGCACGAGCGTCGCCGAGTGGATGAGCTCGACCGCGACCATCGCGCGGAGCACCCGCTCGGGATGCGCCGGCGACGGACCGGCCGCGAGCAGCACCAGCAGCGGGCGCAGCCGCTTGCCTCCGGCGGCGATCGTCGCGCCGGCGTGCTCGGCCAGCAGCGGCCCGTGCGAGCGCGCGAGCTCCTGGAGCCGCTCCTCCAGCTCGTCCATCAGCTCCGGCACGTGCGCGCCGCCGGCCGCGACGACGGCGGCCACCGCCTCGGCGCTCGCCATCACGACACCGTCCCTGAGTGCAGCGCGATGATCCCGCCAGCCGTCAGCACCCAACGCACGTCGCGCAGCCCCAGCCCGTGCATGATCGCCCCCAGCTCACGGGGTCCCGGGAAGCGCTTCACCGAGCTCGGCAGGTAGGAGTAGGCCTGGTCCTCGCCCGTGATGCGTCCGAGGAGCGGCACGGTGCGATCGAACCAGAGGGAGAAGAAGGTCGACAAGGGTGGCTGCGTCGGCGTGGTGATCTCCAGGACTACGACCCGGCCGCCGGGCCGGACCACCCGCGTCATCTCACGCAGGCCCTGCTCGAGGTCGGAGAAGTTGCGCGCCCCGAAGCCGACGGTCGCGGCGTCGAAGCCGTCGTCAGGGTAGGGCAGCGCGAGGGCGTTGGCCTGCTCCCAGCGCACGTCGGCGCTCTTGCGGCGGGCGCGCTCGAGCATCCCCTCGGAGAAGTCCGAGCCCACGACCTCGCCACCGGGCGTCACGCGGCGCGCCAGCTCCACGGCCAAGTCGCCGGTGCCGGTCGCCACGTCGAGCGCGCGCGACCCCGGCGTCACCATCGCCAGGTCGGCCGCCCGCTGGCGCCAGCGGTGGTGCAATCCCGCCGTCATGACCGAGTTCATGACGTCGTAGACCCCCGCGATGCGATCGAACATCGCGCGGACCTGCCCCTCTTCCAGCGTGCCGCTGGCTACGGCGCGGTCTCCGGGCTACCGGTCTGCGCGCGGCCCGTGAACTGGCCCTCCTCGCCCTTGAGCTGGGCGAGGAACGCGACGAGCGCGGCCTTCTTCTCCTCGGGCAGCCCGCGGTAGGACGGCATCGGTGCCGTGGGGTTCTCGAGCGTGCGGCGGATGGCCGCCGCGGGCAGCGTCTCGCCGATCTCGGTCAGGTGCGGGCCTGGCCCGTCGTTGCCGTTCTCTCCGATCTTGTGGCACGCGAGGCAGCCCGATTGGGCGGCGACGAGCTTGCCTGCCTCGTACTCGGGGGCCACCGCGTACTCGATCTCGTTCGGGGAGCCGGCGGAGGCGCCGAGGTAGGTCAGCCATCCCATGGCGGCGATCACGAGGATGCCGGCGAGCGTGGCGATCGGCCGCCGCTCCGGTCGCCGCTCCGGCGAGCGGTCGACGAACGGCAGCATGATCAGCAGGATCATGCAGACGGTCGGGATCCCGATCGTGGCCAGCGGCGTGAGCGACGGCGGCTTGACCACGCGCAGCAGCTCGAACAGGAAGAAGAAGTACCACTCCGGCCGCGGCACGTAGGTGGTCGTCGTCGGGTCGGCCTTCGGGCCCAGCTCGGCGCCGAACATCAGCGCCAGGAACGCGATCAGGAGGACCGTGATCGCGGCCATGATCGAGTCCTTGGCGACCGCGTACGGGAAGAACGGCTTGCCCTTGGACTTCAGGATCGAGTACTCGCGGAGGTAGGCCTCCTTCTCCGCCTGGTTCATCTCACACCCGGTCCTCGCGCAGGGACTCGTCGACATCGACCTTCAGCCACGGCGGCGCGGTGGTGCCGAGCCGGGTGACGAGGTAGATGTGCGCGCCGATCAACGCCGCCATCAGGCCGGGGATCAGCAGCATGTGGATGGCGTAGAAGCGGGAGAGCGTCGTGGCCCCGAAGTCCGCCCCGCCGCGCAGGAAGTCACCCAGGTACGGCCCCACGATCGGGCCCGACGCCGTGATGTTGGCGGCCACGATCGTCGCCCAGTAGGAGCGCTGGTCGAACGGCAGCAGGTAGCCGGTGAGCGACATCACGAACGTCAGCACCAGCAGCACGAAGCCGATGATCCAGTTCAGCTCGCGCGGGTACTTGTAGGCGCCGAAGAAGAACACTCGCGCCATGTGCAGGAAGATGAAGATGACCATCACGGTCGATCCCCACTTGTGCATCCCGCGCACGAACTCGCCGAGGAAGATCTCGTTCGTGATCCGGCGCGTGGACTCGTACGCGTCCGTGACCGACGGGTTGTAGTACATGGCCAGGAACACGCCGGTGACCGCCTGCGACAGGAATGCGAACAGCGTCGCCGAGCCCAGCGTATAGAACCAGTTGGTGCCCTTGGGCACCTTGCGGAACATCACCCAGCGCAGCCCGGCGGAGAGCGACGTGCGCTCGTCGACCCAGTCGGCCGCATGGATGCCGGCTTCCTTGGCCTGGTCCAGGGGCTTGACCTTCTCGACCTCGCCGGGACGGCGCGGCCGCGGGGCCAGGCCGGGCGGCAGTGGGAGCGGGATCTTCGGCAGCTTGGGCATGGGCTAATCGAGCTTGGGCGTCGAGAAGCGCCCGGGGTAGACGTACTGGCCGATGCCGTCGAGCGGCTGCGCGGGGTCGCGGAAGCTCGGGAAGCGCTTGAACTCGGAGTTGACCGAGTAACGCGGCCCGACCTCGACGACGTTGTTGCGAACGCGCGTGTAGAAGCGGTCGAGCGGCCGCACCGGCGGGCCGCCCGAGACGCTGCCGGTGAAGTCGTAGACGCCGCCGTGGCACGGGCAGATGAAGCGCGCCGAGGCCTCCACGAAGCGGACCGGGCAGCCGAGGTGCATGCAGCGCGTCGACACGGCGATGTAATTACCGCCGCCGGGGATGCTCGGGTCCTTCTCCCCGTCGATGTCCGGGTTGTAGGCGCGCATGTAGACCGTCGTCTTGCCGATCTCGCCGATGCCCTGGGTCGTCGTGATGATCTTGGGGATGTACGTGTCGTCGGGGAACTCGTCGGGCGCGCCGACGGCCTCCCAGGTGGCGGGCGGCCGCTCGAAGAGCGCCGAGCCGACCGCGAAGCCGAGCGCGGGGAGCGTGAAGGTGGCGACGGCGATCCCGCCGCCCGCCTGGACCGCGAGGCCCATCAGGCGACGGCGCGTGACGGTCTCCCCTTCGAAGGACCCGGGGATCAGCCGGTCGGACGTGTACTTGGACTTAGGTGTGCGACGGGCCTCAGGCACGGACGAGCCGAAGATTATCGACCCGAACGGTGCCGGCGGCCTACCGGGCGCCGCGCCATGCCGCCTTCGCGGCCTCGTGCCCCGGCGGCGCGCCGTCGGCCACCGCGCGAGCGCCCGCTTCCCACACGGCGGTCGCCCGCTCCGGCTCG
The DNA here is from genome assembly GCA_035717845.1 of Solirubrobacteraceae bacterium. Classification (GTDB taxonomy): domain Bacteria; phylum Actinomycetota; class Thermoleophilia; order Solirubrobacterales; family Solirubrobacteraceae; genus DASSUW01. The sequence continues at coordinate 2,738 of DASTIC010000173.1, read as the reverse complement.
CCTTCGGCGTGCGCCTGGGCGGCCAGGGAGATGACGTCGGCCAGCTCCGCGACCGCCTCGAGATCCCCCAGCTCGGACAGCCGCGCGAGGCCCAGCGCGTACAGCCGGTCGCCGCCCAGCAGCGAGAGGTCGGGGTCCTCGGGCCGGACGACGCGACCCGTCCCGTAGTGCAGGAGATACCCCTCGCGGATGGCCTCGACGAGCAGCGCGTACTCGTCCTGGTGGCCGGCGGCCCGGTGGCCGGCGGCGGCGACGGCGCCATAGGTGCCATCTTCCTCCCCGGCCGCGACGGCGCCCGCCAGCAGCCCGCCGCCCGAGCGGACCTCGTCGGCCAGGCGCCGTAGCGCGCTCACGCGACCTCGTTGAAGGCCGCGGCGGCGGCCTCGACCGTGCGCGCGATGTGCTCGCTGGTGTGGGCCAGCGACGGGAACCAGGCCTCGAACTGGGACGGCGGCGGGTACACGCCGCGTGCCAGCAGGGCGCGGCACCAGGCGCCGTAGGCCTCGGTGTCGCACGCGGCCGCCTGCGCGTAGTCGGTCGGCGGCGTGTCGGCGAAGAAGACCGTCAGCAGCCCGGTCGTGTGGGTGACCGACACCGGCCGGCCGGCCGCCGCCTCGCGCAGGCCGTCGGCGAGCTCGGCCGTAATGCTCGACAGCATCAGGTAGGACTCCTCGCCGAGCAGCGCTAGCGCCGCGCGGCCGGCGGCCACGGCGAGCGGGTTGCCGCTCAGCGTGCCGGCCTGGTAGACGTCGCCGGCGGGTGCCACCTGGTTCAGGAGCCCCTCGGGACCGCCATAGGCGGCCGCGGGGAGGCCGCCGCCGAGCACCTTGCCCATCACGGTCAGGTCGGGGAGCACGTCGCAGAGCTCCTGGGCGCCCCCGCGGGCGATCCGGAAGCCGGTGATCACCTCGTCGAAGACGAGCAGCGTCCCGCCGGAGGTGCACAGCTCGCGCAGCAGCTCGAGGAAGCCCGGCGCCGGGGGGACGAGGCCCATGTTGGCCGGATAGGGCTCGCACAGCGCGGCCGCGAGCTCGTGCTCGGCGAACGCCTCGCGCAGGGCCGCCTCGTCGTTCCAGGGCACGACGATCGTCTGCGCCGCCGCCGCCGCGGGGACGCCGGGAGACGCCGGGATGCCCTGGGTGGCGAGGCCGGACCCGGCCTGGGCGAGCAGCCCGTCGACATGGCCGTGGTAGGCGCCGGCGAACTTCAGGACGGTGTCCCGCCCGGTGGCCGCCCGCGCCAGGCGCACGGCGCTCATCGCCGCCTCGGTGCCGGAGGAGGTCATGCGCAGCATGTCGACCGCCGGCATCCGCGCCGACACGAGCTCGGCCAGCTCGACCTCGCCGGCCGTCGGCGCGCCGAACGTCGTGCCGCGGGCGGCGGCGTCGACCACCGCGGCGAGCACGTCTGGGTGCGCGTGGCCGTGGATCAGCGGCCCCCACGAGCACACGTAGTCGACGTACGTGTTGCCGTCGACGTCGAAGATCTCGGCGCCGTCGGCGCGCTCGACGAAGATCGGGTCGCGCCCGATCGCCCGCATCGCGCGCACCGGCGAGTTCACCCCGCCCGGCAGCACGTGGAGGGCGCGCCGGTAGAGCTCGGCGGACCGTACGTCGGAGATCGAGGTGATCAGCTCCGCTCCTCTTCCCAGCGCCGGAAGGCGTCGGTGAAGTAGAGCATCCGCACCTTCTTGAACTCGGTCGACGAGTACAGCGTCGCCCGCTCGGTGATCCCGGTCGCCTCGGCGATCGAGTCGAGGATGGCGTCGCACTCCTCCTTCGAGCGTCCGTGGGCCATCGTGAAGACGGAGTACGGCCAGTCGGCGTAGGTCGGCCGCTGGTAGCAGTGCGACACGCCGCGGAACGAGGCCATCCGCTTGCCGGTCTCCATCACCTCGGCGTCCGGCACCTTCCAGACGCCCATGCCGTTGGCGGAGAAGCCCGCGCGGCGATGGAAGAGGATGGCGGCGACGCGGCGCAGAGCCGCGCGCTCCCGCAGCGACTCCAGCCGCTCGAGCACGTCCTCCTGCGAGGTGCCGAGCCGCTCGGCGGCCGGCGCGTACGGCTCGGGCACAACCGGCATCGGGCCCTGCGTGGCGCGGATCGTCTCGACGTCCTCGTCGGACAGCTCGATCGGGTCGAGCTCCCGCGGCTCGACCGCCTCGCCGGCGGCCGCCAGCGCGTCGGTCCCGGCCTCCATCTCGAGGTCCATGCGGATCTTGAACAGCTTCAGCGTCGGGAGCTGGCGGATCGACTCGGCGCCAGTCTCCGCCTGGAGCACGTCGAGCGTCCCCTGGAGCCCGAGCTTCGAGCCGGGCTCGGTGGCGATCGTGAACCAGAGGTTGAAGTCGTGGTTGCGGAGGTAGTTGTGGGTGACGCCCGGGTGCGAGTTGATGACCTTGGCGGCGCGGTGCGGGTTCTCCCCGTCGACCTTGGCGGCCACCAGCATCGAGCTGTAGCCGAGCGCCCGCGTGTCGAAGATCGGCGTGATCTCGCGGATGATCCGCTTGTCGAGCAGGCGCGCGACGCGGGCGAGGACCTCGTCCTCGGTCAGCCCGGCGAGGCCGGCCACGTGCGCGAACGGCCGCGTGGTGAGCGCGAAGCTGCCCTGCATCAGGTTGAGGAGCTTCTTGTCCGCCTCGTCGAGCGGGATCGCCGCCCCGTCGCGGCGGGAGCGGACCTTCAGGGAAGCCATCGCGCGACGTCCTTCGCGTGGTAGGTGATCACGATGTCGGCTCC
>DASTIC010000172.1:0-3205 GCA_035717845.1 Solirubrobacteraceae bacterium | reverse complement strand
ATCATTCGAAATCCCTTGGATCATCCGGCGAGATGGCCTCTCGCACATCGGTGCCACTCCCGACCTCGCGTTCGGATAAGTCCGCAGGCCGAAGGCGTCGAAACCGCATCGAGCAGCAGTAGAAGCGCGGTGCTGAGGCGGCCGTGCTCGCGCGCTGCACGAGCATGGGGCGTTCGTCGCACCCGGCGCCTTCGTCGCGATGCGGTCGTCGCTGCCGAGCCGGCCACCGCGCCTGCTCGGTGCGACGACTCAGTGAGCGACGGGTGCGCGCGTGACCGGCGGCCGTGGCGCTTCGCCCGCCTGCGGCCGTGGGTGCGCCCGTGCAACGACGAGCGCGGCGATCGCCAGCGGCAGCGAGACTGCCCGCTGTCCCCAAGTGGTCGCCGGGCTCAAGGTCCCGATCGCGGGCCAGGCGAACACGACCCAGGCGCCGATGCGCAGCAGGCGATCCGACAGTGGTGCCTTGAGCCAGCCGACGCGACCCAGCGTGACGAAGATCACGGCAGTGCCGGCCGCGGCCCCGAAGAGCGAGGCGACGGTCAGCTCGATACTCGCGTCGGTCTGCCCCCCGGGGAACATCTCCTCGAGCCCCCAGGTGAGGCCCACGGCCCAGAGCAGGTGGAAGAGCACGAAGGCGGCGAATACGGCGCACACGATGCCGGCAGCCACGCGCACGCCCTTCGAGCCTGAGGTGATCATGATCGAACCTCCTTTGCGGAGATCATCACGCCTCTACGGACGCAACGCATCGCGCGAAAGCCGCAGACCCGATGGCGCTTTCCCCGGACTTGGCGTCCTCGGTTCGAAGGCTCGGCTTGGGTGCTCCTCGTTGCGCGTGCTGAGGGCCGTGCCGCGTCCGCATCGATGCGGCCGTGCAGCTGTCACGGTCATGCGACCGCGCCGTCGCTGATCGTCGGCAGCGGGCATGTCGACGGCGGCGGGGACGGTGCAAACGCAGTGCCGGCGCCGATCCGGGCGAGGGCTGCGGCTCGGGCGAGTCGTGGTCGCGACTTTGGCGCGACCGTGGGAGCGCGGCCGGGTCGACGCAGGCGTGTGGCGATCGTCGGGACGATGCCGGACGGTCAGCAGTCCGCGGCTTGTGCCAGCCCTTCCGCGCGGCGCTTGATGCCACGGAGCATCTTTCGTTCCATCAGAAACCACGGCAGATCGACCGCGGGGGCGCAGGCGAGGAGCAGCGGTTTGTGCCCGAGGCGGACCCGGACGCGGCTGATCAGCCGCGTTGTCGAGGCATCAAGCACGCTGAGGGTCCACGCCCAGCTCACGGCACCGGTAACCGGCTCGACGACGAGCGCCTGGTTCCGATCGGCGACGATCACGGGCCAGCTGGGGCCGCTTCCGAGCGGAATCACGTCGCCGACGGCGAGACCCTGAAACTGAGGCAGGATCTTGTCGCTGCTTGCCGCGCTGGTGTAGCCGAACAGGCGATCGAGCCAGTCGTAGCTGTAGAGCCCGCCGCGGCCGGCGCCCATCTGCGCAAGCCATGGCCAGATCTGCTCCGGTCGCGCGCGGATACTCACCGCACGCGTGCTCACCGTGTACGGGTCGCGCACGGCTCGGTCACCGGGACATGCGCGTCGGACCTCGTCGTCTGAGGCACCCCAGCTGAGCAACCGCGGGCGGATGACCAGGAGATACAACGCGAGGCCCGCGCAGTAAACGCCGGCGATTCGCGCAACGGAGACCCTCATCGCATCGCCGCCCTCGCGTTACGGGGATGTCGCACCGGTGGCGTTGCATACCGGCCGCCGACCGTTACGGATGCGGTGCGGTCAGTCATCGCGAACTCCGGTCGGCTGCCGTCGGGGCCGCTCGATCTCTGCGCCAGCCGGCTCGGGCTGGGAGCGGTCGTCGATCAGCACGCGTGCGCTGGCCTCGTGGGTGACGTGCCACCAGCGCCATGTCTGCAGTGCTCGCAGCCGGTTCGCCATGCCGGGCAGGTAGGCGACGTGCAGCAGGCCCCAGGCGACCCAGGCGAGCCGCCCGGTGAGCCGCAGGCGGCCGGATTGCACGACGGCGGCGTAGACCCCGACCATGGCCATCGTTCCCTTGTCGAAGTACCGGAAAGACCGGGTCGGCCGGCCGGCGATCAGGCGCTCGATCTGGCGTGCCGCATGGCGGCCTCCCTGCACGGCGACCTGCGCGACCTGCGGCTGCAGCGGCCCGGAGCGCGACCGCACGGCGGCCGCGTCGCCGATCGCGAACGCGTTCGGATGCTCGGCGAGCCGCAGGTCGGCGTCGACGACGACGCGGCCGTGCTCGCTCGCCATTCCGGCGTTGGTCAGCCATGCCGGGGCGCTGACGCCGCCGGCCCACACGATGGTGGATGCGCGAATCCGCTCGCTTCCGTCGAGGACGATGGCCCCGGCGTCGATGCGCTCGACGCGTGTGTGCAGCCGGACGTCGACGCCGCGACGGCGCAGCGCGGCCTCGGCGTAGCGGCTTAGCCGGCGATCGAAGCCGGGCAGCAGGCGATCGCCGAGCTCCACCACGGTCAGGCGCATGCGCCGGCGCGGGATCTGCGGGTAGTCCCTGACGAACGAGCGGAACAGGACGTCCGAGAGATAGCCGGCGAGCTCGACGCCACTGGCTCCGCCGCCGACGATCGCAACGGTGGTCGCCTCGGGCCCGGCGCGGTCGGGGTGTGCGGCGGCGGCCTCGAAGGCGCGTAGGATCGAGTTGCGGATGCGCGCGGCGTCGGTGACGGTCTTCAGCGGCACCGCGTGCTCGGCGGCACCTGGCACGGCTCCGTACCACGGGACGACTCCGGGCGCGAGGATGAGATAGTCGAACGGCAGCTCGTCACCGTCGGCGAGCTCGACGTGCCGGCGCGCCCAGTCGAGCGCGATCGCCTCGCCCAGGCGGAACGTCGTGTGGCCGCGGCGGCCAAGGAACGAGCGGACGGGCCGTGCGACGTCCTCGGGCACGATCACGCCGACCGCGGCTTCGAACAGCAGTGGAGCGAACGTGGAGTAGTTGTGCGCATCGACCACGGTGACGGCAACCGGGACGCGGCGCAGTGCGCGCTCCGCCGCCAGTCCGCCGAGGCCCGCTCCGACGATCACCACTTGCGGGGCGCGTGCGGGTGCCGCGGGCATGCGACCTACCGCCCGTCGCTCGGCGGAGCCGAATCGATCGCGTCGACGGCGACCACCTCGCCCCTGAAGAACGGCGCCCAGCCCGGCGT
>DASTIC010000171.1:0-3916 GCA_035717845.1 Solirubrobacteraceae bacterium | reverse complement strand
GAGCCGCACCTCGCCGCTCATCGACAAGTCGTAGCCCGGCATCGCCACGAGCCGAGCCTGCACGCTCGACTGCGCAAGCGTGTCGAGCAACGGCGCCGCAGCGGCCGCCGACGCCGGGTCGAGGGCCAGCTCGAACGGCTCGCTCATCACCGGCACCCAGTCCAGGCCGGCCGACTCCGCCACCGCCCGCACCGCGAGACCGGCGTCGGCCGCCCCGGTAGCAACAGCGGCAGCGACGGCCAGATGCGACTCTGCCGGCTCCCCCAGCTCGGGATGCGGCTCACACGCCGCGGCTCTCATCAATCGCTCGAGCAGCAGGCGCGATCCCGTTCCGGGCGAGCGCCAGGCGATCCTGCGGCCCTCGAGATCGGCCACCCCGCCGATGCCGCATGGGTTCCCGCGCGCGACAACGAGCCCCTGCTCGCGCCGCCACAAATGCACGAGCTGCACCGGCTCCCCGCCGAGCGCGCCACGCGCAAGCGGGTCATTCCAGCGCCCGCTCGCCGCGTCCAACAGATGCAGCGCGGACGCGTCCGCTTCACCACGCGAAAGCTGAACGATCCCATTGACGCTGCCGCGCGGCCCGGGCACCACGAAGACGGCGCCTCCCGCCGCCCGCACGAGCAGATCGAGCGCCGGATCGTCGCTGCCGGCCAGCCTCAGCGCTTCGGCGCCCCCGCGCCAGCCCGCGGCTCGCCGAGCCCCGCCCGATGCCACGACAAAGGACGATCGCGGACTCCCAGCGAGCACACCCGAGCCGCGCAGCGCCCCGTAAGCGCGAGCCGCCGTCCCCGGCGAGCACCCGACCTCAGAAGCGAGCTTTCGAACCCCAGGCAGCCGCTCGCCCTCCGACCACCGGCCGGCCGCTATCTCCTGCGCGAGCCGCGCTGCGAGAGAGGCGGAACCCATCTGTAACGACACAGCAAGATACAGATGCCTCGGTGCAGCCGCACATGGATGCGAGAGCCAGCTCCGAGCCGGAGAGGACTGTCGTTGCTCGTCCGAGTGGAGAGGGTGGCTTTACCTCGCGTCCGGGCCGCCGAAGCCGCTGGCCCCCTGGCGGTCACCTGCGCCGGGTTTTCGCCGTCGCCGTATTCGAGTATGTCGAGACGCCGCCCGCGTTGAACGCCCGCACTCGGTATGAGTACGCGGTGTTGCGTGCCAGCCCGCCGTCGACGTAGCTGGTGACGTCGTGACCGACCACCGCGACCTGGCTGAACGCGGTGCAGCCGGTTCCCGCGCACCGCTCCACGCGGAAGCCGTCCTCGGTGCCGGCGTCATCCTGCCATCGCAGCCCGATCTCGCTCGCCGACAGCGCGCTCGCCTCGAGCCGACTCGGTGCGACCAGCGCGGGAGCCGCGCCGGCGGGGAACTTCAGCGTGACGATGTCGGTCGCGGTCCCGCCGATCGAGAGGTAGCCGTTCCATGAGGTGCCGGTCACGAGCGCGGCCCCGGCCGCGTCGATCGCGACGCCCGCGACCTGGTCCTGCTGGCCCGGGTCGGCCACCCCGCCGAAGCGGTGGCGCCACAGCTCGCGGCCGTCGGGACCGAACCGGATCGTCAGATAGTCGCCGGAGCCGGTGCTCGTGTCGCTCACCGTGCCGGCGACGGTGACGGCGCCCGCCGCGTCGGCCGCGACGAACGGCCAAACCAGCGCGTCGCTCGCGCCGACGGTCAGTGGCGCCGACCAGACGCGCACGCCGCTCGCGCTGAACTTGGCGACCGTCGACGGCGACGTCACGAACGTGCCTGCGACAAAGACGTTCCCCGCAGCATCGACGTCGACCGATGCGCCGCCGTCGCTGCGGATCGTCTGAAGCAGCGCGCCGCCCGCGTCGTAGCGCAGCGTGAGCGGGAACGGCGGGACATACGGGCTCGTGTTCTCCTGCGTCGTCCCCGTGAGCACGATCCGGCCGGACGCATCGACGTCGAGGTCGAAGACGAACTCGTGGCTGCCCGCCGTGTCGCTCCAGCGCGCCTGCCAGACGATCGTCCCCTGCGGGTCGTACGCGACCATCTCAACGTCGTTGTCGGGGAACTGCTCACCCCCTGGCTGGGTCACGCCGGAGACGACGACGTTCCCGTTCGGCAGCAGCGCCATGTCGGCCGCGCGGTCGTCCGAGCGTCCCGGCGCGTCGAGTCTGCGCTCCCAACGCAGCGTGCCGTCGGCCGCGAACTTGAGCGTCGCCCAGTCGTAGTCGAAGTCCGCGCCGTATGAGAAGCCGGTCGCGTACACGTTGCCCGCGGCGTCGACGACGACCTGCTCGGCGAAGTCGGTGTTGACGCCCGGGCCGTCGTAGCGCTGCGCCCAGCGCTGCGTCCCGTCCGGGCCGAACTTCACGACGAGGTAGTCGTAGTTCGTGTTGAACATGACGCCGTCGCCGATGTATCCCGCGGCGTACACGTTGCCCGCGGCGTCGACGGCGACGGCGTTGGCCTGGCCGCCGATGCCGCCGCGCGAGCCGTCATAGCGCGCGGTCCAGCGCCTCGCGCCGTCGGGCCCGAGCTTGACCACCGCGAACGAGCTCGCACCCTCGCGCGACTCGACGAAGCCGCCGACGTAGCTGTTGCCGCTGCCGTCCGCCACGATCGCGGCGGCGCGGTCGTAGGCGCCGCCGTGGAAGCGGAGCACCTGGGGCGTCTGGGCGGTGGCTGTCGCAGGGCCCGCGACGACCGCTCCCACGACGATGGCAATGACGGCGGGGCGCATGGCGGCGGCTCCGGTGCGTAGAAGGCTTCCGCCGGGTTATACGGCTGAGCGGCGAACCCGGTTCGGGCTCGTCAGCCCGGCTCGCCGCCCCAGTAGCGGGGCTCGGGCCGGAGGCCGCGCTCGCGTTCAGTGGAGGTGCGAGGTTCTGGCTCTCGACACCGGCGGCCGTGATCGCGAACGGCGCGGAAGCAGGAGCGCTGGCGTCGAGAAGGAGGAGCGCGCCGCGGGTGCGGGAGATGACCGCCGGCGCGCGCGAGTTGCATGGAACGCGATAGCGGCAGCGGGACTGCTGCTTTCCACGAAGGCGGGAGCGCGGTCACGGCCGATTGCGCGCCTGCGGACGCCTGATCCTCGTCCGCTGCGGGAGCCGCAAGGTGGACCGTGCGGGACGGCTGCTCCAGTGCCGACGCGAGAGTAGCCCCGGACGGGCCCGTGCCTGCGATGCGGCGACGAGTCCGAGCAGGGCAAGACCCGTCGCGGCCAAGAACGCGGCGCGATAGCCGTCGGCATCACTCGCGGTCGTGGACGTCGCCGTCAGCACGCTGGCGTAGAGCGCCACGCCGACGGCGCGTGACCACGACGAAGGCGATCGACAGCGAGGCGCCGAGCACAACCAGCGGTACGAAAACGTCACGGACGTAGCTGGCCGGCAACCAGCGAATGAGCGAGAGCCCGCCGCGGGGGCGGGCTCTCAGCGCAGCGCGGCGCCTTTCGGTGGGGTACACCTACGAGGGGATGCTCACCCGCTTGCGCGTCCCGGTGCGGACGGCGACGGCGAGGCCGCCCGTGAGCAGGACGAGGCCGAACGCCGCGGCCATGCCGATCCCGAAGTCGTCCCACGCGAACGATGTCGATGCGGAGGTCGAGGCCACGGGCGTCGATGTCTGCAGCGTCTTGCCGTAGCTGTTCAGGCCTTCGCTCCGGACGACGAGCGCGTTGAACGCGTCGGGCGAGAGGCGCGAGGCACCCGCGTTCCAGGAGGCCGCGAACTGCGCCGGCGAGAGCCTTGTCACGGCGTTGCCGTACAGGTTGTTCAGCGCCTCGCTGCGGATGTGGAGCGCCTGGTACGCGGCCGTGGTCATGCCCTCGGGCACGCCGGCTGAGGCCGCAGTGGCGGTCTCGCCTGCGAGGACGGCTCCGATTGCGAGAGCTGCGAGTGTCCGGCGAACGAACATCTGACTCCTCCTTGTCGGGGCCGCCCTGTGC
>DASTIC010000170.1:0-12984 GCA_035717845.1 Solirubrobacteraceae bacterium | reverse complement strand
ACGCAGGCCGTCGACGCTGCCGAGCGCGAGGTCGCCAACGGCCCGGGCGACCCGTCGGCGTGGGAGCGGCTCGGCCGCCTGCGCCTGCGGACCTTCGACCGCGCGGGCGCCCGCGAGGCGCTCGAGCGCGCCCGCGAGGTGGGCCCGAGCGAGCAGGGGCTGCTCGACCTCGCGCTCGTCGCGAACCTGATGGGCGACGTCGGCGCCGAGGTGACCGCCTGCGAGCAGGCGACGGCGCTGGCGCCCGAGTCGCCCGCGGCGTGGGCGCGGTACGCCCACGCGCTCGCCCGCACCGACCGGGTCTCCGACTGCCTCGCGGCCTGCGAGCGCGCGCTGGCGCTGGCCGCCGACCCCGAGGTCCGCGACCTGCGCGAGCGGGTGCTGGCCACCGCGCCCCGGGAGCTCACCGAGGCCGCCTAGCTCGGATCGTTCATCACGCAGCAGCGGCCCCGGTGGTCGGGGCCGCTGGACTGTCCGCCTGAGCAGGGATTCTTCGGGTTGCTGAGGCTCGAAGACCCTGGCTCGGGAGGAGCACCTTGAGGGTGCAGCGCGATGGGCGCCGTTTCACCGTAGATGTCGTTCCGGACGGAGACGGGCTGGTGTCGCATGCCGGTGCGGCGTTGCTGGCTGAGGCGGCCGACCGGCTCGGGCTCACCGGCGCGCTGTCGCGGGCGTTGGCGGGCATGCGCGAGCGGCGCGGCCGCCACGATCCGGGCCGGGTGGTCCGGGATCTGGCGGTGATGCTGGCCGATGGCGGCGACTGTTTGGCCGATCTGCGCGCGGTCCGCGACCAAGCGCCGCTGTTCGGGCCGGTCGCCTCGGACGCGACGGCGTTTCGGGTGATCGATCGGATCGCCTCAGACCCGGCGCTGCTGGGGGCGCTGCGCGGGGCTCGCGCGCGGGCGCGCGAGCACGCCTGGAATGCTGGGGCGGCGCCCGAGCGGATCGTGATCGACATCGACGCGACGCTCATCACGGCACACTCCGAGAAGGACGGCGCCGCCGGCACGTTCAAGCGCGGCTTCGGGTTTCACCCGCTGCTGGCCTACCTGGACGACACCAGTGAGGCGCTGGCCGGCGTGCTGCGGCCCGGCAACGCCGGCGCCAACACCGCCTCAGATCACGTCGACGTGGTCGACCTCGCGCTCGAGCAGCTCCCGCGCTACGTCGTCGAGCACACCCCAATCGTGGTGCGCACCGACAGCGCCGCCGCCACCCACGAACTGACCGACGAGCTGCGCGCCGCCCGGATCAACTTCCCGATGGGGTTCGACCTGACCGAGGCGACCCGCCGGGCGATCCTGGAGCTGGGCGAAACCGCGTGGTGCCCGGCGATCCGCCAGGACGGCGAACAGCGCGAGGGCGCGCGGGTGGCCGAGATCACCGACCGCCTCGACCTGAGCGGCTGGCCCGCGGGCAGCCGGGTGATCGTGCGCCGCGAGCGCCCGCACCCCGGCGCGCAGCTGTCCGTCACCGACCACGACGGCCACCGCTTCCTGGCCACCCTGACCGATCTCGACGGCGACGCGGTCGAACTGGAGCGCCTGCACCGCGCCCGTGCCAGCGCCGAAGACCGTGTCCGCGCCGCCAAGCAGACGGGCCTGGAAACCTCCCGTTCCGCGACTTCGATCACAACGCCGTCTGGTTGGAGATCTCGCTGATCGCCCAAGACCTCATCGCCTGGACCCAGCACCTCGCGCTCGACGACGAACTGGCCGTCTGCGAACCCAAGACGCTGCGCTACCGGCTGCTGCACACCGCCGCCCGGCTCGCCTTTCACGCCCGCCGCGCCACCCTGCGCCTGCAACGCAACTGGCCCTGGACCGACGCGCTGGCTGCCGCCTTCGCCCGCCTGCTCGCGCTGCCATCGCCCGCGCGCTGAACCGCGCCAACGCATCCCACGACGATCACGCACCCGGCTCGGCGGCCACGCTGATCGCCGCCCATCGCCGCCCTCGATCAGCGCCGACGCTCCCGCAAGCGCGTCCCGCGTCGCCCACCCAAGCGCGAACGGCCGCTCTCACACCACACACACACGCCACCGCTCTCACCGCCCACCGCTCACGAGCTTCGTGAACGATCCGGGCTAGGGCGCCCGGACGCCGCCGAAGAACTTGAAGCCGGTGACGATCAGCCCGTGCCGCACGACCTCCTGGATCGTGAGGATGTAGACCAGCGTCGTGTCCTTGTTGAGCGTAATCAGCTGCCCGACGGTCGCCGGCACCATCCGCCGCGGGCCCTGGGGCAGCACGACGTCGCACATGGGCCGGCCGTAGCGCATGCCCACTGCGCGTGCGGCTTCTGCCTGACCGCGGTCGAGCGAGAGGCGAGGACGGCGGAGTTGTAGAGGACCAGCCCGCTGACAGCCGCGAGCACGGCGCCCGACCGCAGGCCCCGGGGAACCACGCCGCGAACGTGTCCGCGTACGACTCCCGCCACGAGCTCGGGATCGTGAGCAGGAAGTACAGGGCGGCGTGGATCACGTCTACGCCCACGAGGCCACGCCTACATGGTCATCGCCGGCTTCGCTTCGACACCTCCGGTCGCGGCGAAGATGGCCCGCGTTGGCGGCTGCAGCGCAGGAGCGTGCGTGGGTACACGAAGCGCCATCCGGCCTCTTAGCCCGCGCGCGTGCCTATCCCTCGGCCGCGGCCTCGGTGCCGATGACGGCCCTGCCTTCCCGGCGCATCCGTGACTCGAGGTAGGTTGCGAGCCGCGAGAGGCTGTAGTTGATGATGATGAAGATCGCCGCCAGGAGGATGCCGACAGCGAGCGGGTTGTTGTACTGCGGCGCGATGTAGATTCGCTCCGCGTCTCGAACGATTCCCGGAGCGCCGATGATGAAGCCGAGCGCGGTGTCTTTAAGCGCGACGACGCACTGGCTGATGATCGCGGGCAGCATCGAACGCACCGCCTGCGGGGCGAGGATCAGCCGCATCACCTGTGACTTGCGCATCCCGATGGCGTAGCCGGCCTCGCTCTGTCCGCGGGGCACCGACAGAATTCCGGCGCGGAAGATCTCCGCCAAGACGGATCCGTTGTAGAGCATGAGGCCGAGCACCAGCGCCCAGAAGGTCCCGAGCGGTCCGCCGAACCCGAGGAAGAGGAAGAAGATCAGCAGCAGGAGCGGCACGGCGCGGAAGAACTCGATGACGACGATGCTCGGCCAGCGCAGCGCGGCATGGTCTGACAGCCGACCTGATGCGAAGAGCGCACCGAACGCAACGGCGAGTGCGATGGCGACCGCGGCGGCGGTGAGCGTGTCGATGAGACCCTCGTAGAGAAGCTCGACGATGTTGGGCTCGAGGAACGGCTCCCACTGCTCCGGGGTTATCTGCTCCTTGTCCCACAGGACCCACAGGACCCACCCCGCCAAGGCGGCCAACGCCAACCCGGCGACAACCGTCCCGATGACGTGGCGGCGACGCGCCCGCGGGCCAGGGACGTCGAACAGCACTGCGGTCATCGCCCCACCGCCACTCGCCGCTCCAAGCGGTTGGCCGTGCCGGATATGACCGCGACGATCACGATGTAGCCGAGCGCTATCCCGAGGAAGCTGAGATACAGCTCATCGGGGAAGTCCCGGTTGAGGTTGCTCAGCTGGTAGGTCGCCTCGGTGACCCCGAAGGCTCCGGCCACAGACGTGTTCTTGGCAAGCGCGATGTAGACGCTGGCCAGTGGCGGGATCACGGCCCGGAAGGCTTGCGGGAGGATGACGATGCGAAGCGACTTGCCGAATGTCATGCCGATCGACCGCGCGGCCTCGGCCTGGCCCGGATCGACCGTGTTGATGCCGGAGCGCAGGGACTCGCACACGAACGCCGCCGTGTAGACCGAAAGCGCCGCGACCGCTCGCGAGAAGAAGCTGCCCTGCAGGATGCCGACCGCGGGGAGTCCCACCACGGCGATCAGGAAGAGCACGACCAGCGGCGTGTTGCGGAACACGTTCACATACGACGTCCCGAAGGCCCGCAGCGGCGCGATCGGGGACACGCGCATCGCCGCCAGCACGGTGCCGATCGCCGTGGCGAGCAGCCCCGACACGGCAAGCAGCCGAAGCGTGACGAGAAAGCCGTCCAGCAGCCGGTCGACCAGCTCGGGCGGGTAGTCAGGCACGGCGGGCGGATCCTCCCACGGATTGCGCAGGCGGCACCCGGCTACCTCATCGTCGAGGCTGCCGGGTGCCGCTCGGGCTTACTTGCACTCGTCGAGCTTCGGCGGCTCGGGTGTCTCTACGCCGGACTGGCCCAGCGTTGCTTCGAAGGCCTTGGCCCACTCACCGTTGTCGATCGCCGTCTGCAAGGTGTCGGTGATGAACGTGCACATCGCGTCGTCGCCCTTCTTGTAGCCCACGCCGTAGCGCTCCTCGCTGAACGCCTCGCCCACCACCTTGAGCTCGTCCGGCGCCTGAGCGGCGTAACCAAGCAGGATCGCGCCGTCGGTCGTCACCGCGTCGACCGAGCCGTTCTGAAGCTGGGTCACGCAGTCGGAGTAGGTGTCGAACGGGACGGGCCTCGCGTCGTACTCCTTGGTCACCGTCTCGATCGAGGTCGAGCCGGTGACCGAGCAGACCTTGACGCCGTCGAGATCGTTGGGTCCGGTGATCTTCTCCGCATCCTCGGTGCGCACCAGCAGCTGCTGGCCCGTGACGTAGTACGGCCCGGCCTGCCCGACGACGTTGCGTCGCTCGTCGGTGATCGAGTAGGACGCGAGGACCATGTCGACGGTGCCGTTCTGCAAGAACGGCTCGCGGTTGTCCGACACCGTCTCCTTCCACGCGATGTCCTCGGGCGCGATGCCGAGCTCGGCCGCGATGATCTTGGCGATCTCGATGTCGATGCCGCTCGGCTCGTCCGCACCAGGCTCGAGAAAGCCGATGCCGGGCTGGTCGTACTTCACGCCGATGGTCACCTTGCCTGCCTCGCTGAGCTTGGCCATCGTCGTACCCGCCTCGAACTCGGGCTGTTCCGCCACCTCGACTTCGGCACCGCCGTCGTCGTCGTCGCCGCACGCGGCCACGGATAGCGCGAGCAGCAAACACACTGCCAGCGCCATAGCCTTGGTGAACCTCATCGTTTCTCCCCTCAATGCTTGAGGATCTTGCCGAGGAAGTCCTTGGCTCGATCCGACTTCGGATTGGTGAAGAACTCATCGGGCGTGGTTTCCTCCACGATCCGACCCTCGTCCATGAAGATGACACGATTCGCGGCGGTGCGGGCGAAGCCCATCTCGTGCGTCACGACGATCATGGTCATGCCACCCTTGGCGAGGTCGACCATGACGTCGAGCACCTCCTTGATCATCTCGGGGTCGAGTGCCGAGGTCGGCTCGTCGAAGAGCATCACCTTGGGATCCATCGCCAGCGCGCGGGCAATCGCGACCCGCTGCTGCTGACCACCCGAGAGCTGGGCCGGGTATTTGTTGGCCTGATCGGCGACGCCGACTCGGTGGAGCAGCTGCTCGGCCCTTGTCCTGGCATCGGAGGATTTGTGCCCGCGCACCTTGGTCGGACCGAGCGTCACGTTGTCGAGGACGGTCTTGTGGGCGAACAGGTTGAACGACTGGAACACCATCCCGACATCGGCGCGGAGATCCGCCAGCTCCTTCCCCTCGGCCGGCAACAGCCTGCCGTCGAGCCGGATCTCGCCCTCCCCGATCGTCTCTAGGCGGTTGATGGCCCGGCAAAGCGTGGACTTGCCGGAGCCGGAGGGTCCGATGACGACCACGACCTCGCCGCGATCGATCGCCAGGTTGATGTCCTGCAGCACGTGCAGGTCGCCGAACCACTTGTTGACTCTGTCAAGCACGACGAGGGGACCACTCGATCCCGCGGTCGATTCACGGGCCAATGCCGCTTCGGACATCCACGAAAACCTAGCGGTATCACCGGTCCGTATGCATGTCGCTGCCGTTGTGCGGAGATCAAGGTCCTAGCGAGCGAACCTCGTACCGCCGAGCGGTGGGCGCAGTCGTGGGTGGGCCTCGTTCGGGGGTGGGTGCGGGGCGTGGGGGTGGCCGCGGTTTAGTGTCCATCCCAGCGCGCAGGGCCGGGGCCTGCTGTAGAGCCCGGGTTGGGGCTGGCGCCTCGTTAGGGCTTGGGACGCATCCGCCGTGGTCAGCATCACGAGCCTACGCGCCGATCACGTGACGTTGCGGGTGCGCTCCGTCGATCGCCTGTCTTAGCCCGGATCCACCGATCGAGCGGCTGGTGATGCGAAATCCGGCGCGTCAGGCGGCGGGAGCGCGCGGATGCGGGTTGAGCGCGTTGACGTACTCGCCGTGCCAGGGCCAGCGAGCCGGAGGTGCAGCGTCCAGGCGCTGCTGGCGTAGAAGTGTTCGGAGGGAAAGTGCGCCAACGCTTGGTCTTTGAGGTCGGCGATGACCTGCTTGACGACGGCGTGGTCGCGGTGCTCGGCCTCGACGATCTGCGCCTAGTCCTGATCGGGGTAGTCGATGCGCTGCCCGGCGCGCAGGAGCTTGGCGCCGGTCATGCCCGCCCGGTCTACGCGCGCGATTAGCTCCCTCGCAGAAGCGCTTGATTCCTCTTATGCGTGTTCGCCGACCCCTTGCGCAGGCGGATGTGCAGCGCCTCGCGTGTGTCGGCGCGGGTGGCGAGGTGCGGGTGATACCCGAACCGCTTGGTGTAGCCGTAGGCGGCACTCTGCTTCTGGTAGCCGCAGACCTCGCCGAGGAAGCTGTGACGTCGACTACCAGCCGGGCGTTTCCCGGTCCCGCGCCGGCCTTCCAGGCGCGCTCAAGCGCGCGGCCCAGCAGCGCGTCGAGCTGGCGCACGTGCCCGAACGTGAACACCCGCAAGAACGTCCCCAACATCGAGGGCGCCGGCATCCAGCCGCCGGGCAGCCGCCGTGCGGGGCCGGCCCGCAGCACGGCGCAATCGTCGATGCTGTCGGCGCCCAGCCCGGCCAATCACGCCGCAACCCGACCAGCCGACCGGCGAGCGCCTCGATCCCAGCTGCGCCGCCAGCGTCGCGACCAACATCACTCCGGCGCCCGAAACGACCCGCTCATCGTCGAAGCAGACCCGCCCGCCATCCAAGGTCATTCTTCATCCCGGACCGGACAGAACCTGCCTACCGCGCGGTGGATGCGGGCCAGTGGCGGATGATCTTGTCCACGAAATGGCACTCCCGTTCGCTTCGCCGAGGCGAAGAACTCCTGCGGCGGCGCCTGCTCACGATTCCGTGCGGTCGCGCATGACGTCGAGCACCTCGCGGATCATCTCCGGTTGAGCGCCGAGGTCGGCTCGTCGAAGAGCATCAGCTTCGGCTCCATGGCCAGCGCGCGGGCGATCGCCACGCGCTGCTGCTGACCGCCGGAGAGGTCCGCCGGGAACGCGTCCGCCTTCTCGGTGAGGCCGACTCGCTCGAGCAGCCGGTCGGCGTTCTGCCATTCGGCGCGGCGGTCGGGCATCACGTCGGCGCACCGTCCGGTAGGGGCTCTAGCGTCGCCTGCCCGATGCGCCTGATCGTCGCCCGCTGCTCCGTGGAGTACTCCGGCCGCCTGTCGGCGCGGCTGCCGGAGGCGCTGCGGCTGGTGATGCTGAAGGCCGACGGGTCGGTGCTCGTGCACGCGGATGCGGGTGGGTACAAGCCGCTGAACTGGATGACGCCGCCGACCGTGGTCGAGGAGGAAGACGGCCGGATCGTGGTCCGCAAGCTGAAGGGCGAGGACCGGCTGGACATCGAGCTCGCCGAGGTGCTGTCCGACGTCACGCACGCGATGGACTTCGACGCCGCGCAGCTGGAGAAGGACGGCGTGGAGGCCGACCTGCAGGTGCTGCTGGCCGAGGCGCCCGAGTGGTGTGGGGAGGGGTTCCGGCTCGTGCGCCGCGAGTGGCCGACCGACATCGGGCCCGTCGACCTCATGTGCCGCGACGCCGGGGACGGCTGGATCGCGGTGGAGATCAAGCGGGTGGGAACGATCGACGCCGTCGAGCAGCTCTCCCGCTACCTCGAGCGCATCCGGCTCGACCCGGCGATGGCCGACTGCCGCGGCGTGCTCGCCGCCCAGCTCGTCAAGCCCCAGGCGCGCGTGGTGGCCGAGTCCCGCGGGCTCGCCTGGGTCGAGGTCGATCTTGCGGAGCTCCGTGGCGAGCGCGTCCCCGCGCTCACGCTGTTCGGCTAATCCGAGCCGGGATCCACGATGACGACGGTGCCGTCGCTGCCGACCACGGAGAGGGAGTCGCCGGCCGGCACCAGCGCGGCGGGGCGGTGGCTGCCGATCGCGACGCTGCCGGCGGTCGTCCCGGTCGCCGGATCCAGGCGCGACAAGCGGTACGGGCCACGCGGATCGGGCCGCGTGGCCACCCATACGTCGCCGAACGCCACGGTGATCGCGGGGAGCACCGTCGCGTCGACCGGGAAGCGCCGCGTCACTTCGCCCCCCTCGATGCGCACGAGCATCGTCCGCACGCCCGTGCCGGCGGCGAGCACCCACGCGCCTCGGTCGTCGGAGACGAGCGAGTTCTCGTTCTCCACGAGCGGGTTCGAGACGGCGACCTGCGGCCAGCGCTGCCGGACGCGTCCCGTCGCGGCGTCGATCTCGACCACCGTGCCGTCGCCGCCCAGCGCCCACAGCGCATCGCCGGCGGCGGCGAGGGAGTAGAGGTGAGGGACGTCGGCGAGCCGGGTGCGGTCGCCGCTGCGCGCATCGATGCGGTCGATGCCCTCGGGCGGCACCTCGGTCCTGGCGGCCCACGCAGCGTCGGCTCCGACGGCGAGCGCGGTCCCGAAACCGGAGGCGGCGCGCGTGACGATCCGTTCGGTGACGGGGTCGACGCGCGACACGTCGGTACGCCGGTCGGGCCCCTCCCGCCAGGTTCGCACCCACAGGCCGCCGGCGCCCGCTGCGATCGAACCCGGCTCCCCGGCGAGCGGGATGCGCGAGCGTACGCGCCGACGCGAAGGATCGACGCGCAGGACGGCGCGGCCGCGGAAGTCGGCGAGCCAGAGCGAGCCATCGGTGAACGTGCCGTCGACGGGATTGCCACCGACCGTCACGACGCTGATCACGCGTGGGCCACCCGCCGGCTCGGGCGCGCGGAGCGAGCGCACGCCGATCACGAGCGCCAACAGCGCTACCGCGGCGGCCGCGGCGCCGAGGAGCGGTCCGGGCTGCCAGAGCGCATGGGTGAGCCTCCACAGACGGCCGCGCCGCCGGTGCGCGGCATGCGCGCCGGCCACCTCGCGGCGGAGCTCGGTGAGGAAGTCGCTCACGACATTCCCCCGATCCTGCGCCGCAACGTCGCGAGCCCTCGCGACACACGCTGGCGCACGGCCGCCTCGGTCGTGTGGAGCTCGCCGGCCAGCTCGGCGTAGCCGCGGTCCTCGATCACGTGCCCGGCCACGGCGTCCCGCTGGTCGGACGGCAGGACTGCCAGCAGGGTCGAGGCCGCGTCCTCGGCGAGGACTCGGATCAGCTCGACGTCCTCGCTGCTCAGCCGCGGCGTCCGCATCGCGACCGCGCGGCGCATCCGCTGCTCGACGACCCCGCGCCGCTGGTAGTCGGCGAGCCGCCGGGCAGCGATCGTGAACAGCCACGCCAGCGCCGGCACCGCGGTGGGCTCGTAGCGGTGCTGCGCCGCGATCGCGGAGGCGAACGTCTCGGCGGTGAGGTCGGCCGCGGCCTGGGGATCGCCCGTCCGGCGCGCGAAGTACCCGAGCAGCGTGCGGGCGTGGCGGTCGTAGAGCACCGCGAACGCCTCGGTCTCCCGCGACGCGAGCAGGTCCTCGTCGGTGCGGGCGTCGTCGACGCGCACGTCGCACCCATCATCGCGCCGCGACGCCCGTTTGTGACGGTGTCACAGAATCGGCTCGCGCCGCGATAGGAGTCGCATGAAGCTCGCCGCCACCCTCAGCGCCGTCCTCCTCGTCGCCCTCCTCGTCCCTTCGCGCGGAGCCGCCCTCGACAATGGAGTTCCGGACGGCGATCGTCATCCGAACGTCGGGCTGCTGGCGTTCGACGACGACGGGCCGGGTGGTGACCCGCCCGGTTACCTGTGCAGCGGCTCGGTGCTGTCGGAGCGCGTGTTCCTGACCGCCGCGCACTGCATCACGTTCTTTCCCGATGCGGAGTGGTCGGTGTCGCTCGCGCCCGGATCGCCTTCGAGCCCGGTGGTGACGCCGGGACTCGTGTTCGACGACTTCCCGTTCGCCGTCAGGGTGCCGACGACGCCCGCCGTTCATGTCGCCGTCCACCCGACGTTCGACCCGGAGACGCGGGCGCACGACCTCGCCGTGCTCGTGATGCCGAAGCACACGTTCGCCGGCGTGAAGCCCGTGCGGCTTCCTCCCACGGGGCTCGTCCGCCACCTCGCACGGCGATCGCCGAACGTCACGCTCGTGGGCTACGGAGCAGACCCGGACTTCGCCGGGCCGACACCCAGGTTCGTGCTGGAGGGCTACCGTCAGCTCGCGGCGGCGCCGATCACGGGGATCACCCAGCGCTGGGTCGAGCTGGACAACACCTCGCCGCTGGGCGGCGTCTGCCTAGGCGACTCCGGCTCGCCGCAGCTCGTCCCAGGTACGAACATCGCCGTGTCCCAGGTCTCGACCGATGGTCCGGCCGAGGCGCCGTGCACGGGGACGGCGCTCGCGCACCGGCTCGACAGGCCCGCCGAGCGCCGGTTCCTCGCGCGCTATCTGGACTGATCGCCGAGCAGCGTGACCAGCAGCGATCGCGGACCGCCGCGGTCGCGGTGCTCGCACAGGTAGACGCCCTGCCAGGTGCCGAGCGCGAAGCGGCCGCGGCTGACCGGCAGCGTGAGCGACGGCCCGAGCAGCGACGCCTTGATGTGGGCGGGCATGTCGTCGGGGCCCTCGACCGTGTGCGTCCAGTACGGCGCGCCCTCGGGGACCGCGGCGTCGAACCAGCTCTCGAAGTCGCGCCGCACGTCGGGCGACGCGTTCTCGTTCAGCGTGAGCGAGGCGGACGTGTGGCGGATGAAGAGGTGGGCGAGGCCGACAGCGACCTCCCGCAGCTCGGGCACGGCGCACTCGATCTCGCCGGTCACGAGGTGGAAGCCGCGCGGGCGGGGGCGCAGCGTGATCTCCCGCTGAAGCCACATACGGCCACAGGCTACGCGGGCAGTCGCGCCACCCGCATGTCCACCCGCTCGCCCCGGAACGGCACGCCCTCGGCCTCCAGCAGCGCCCGCTGGCGGGCGCCTTTGGCAAGCGAGCCGTCGGCGCGGACGATCCGGTGCCACGGGACGGTCGGGTCGTCGGTGCCGGCCAGGACCGTCCCGGCGAACCGCGGAGCGCCGGGCGACACGTCGCCGTAGGCCCGCACGAAGCCGGGCGGGGTGTCGCGGATACGGGCGAGGACGGCGTCGGCGCGCGTGGCCACGGGGACATCGTCGCCCATGCCG
The DNA here is from genome assembly GCA_035717845.1 of Solirubrobacteraceae bacterium. Lineage (GTDB taxonomy): Bacteria > Actinomycetota > Thermoleophilia > Solirubrobacterales > Solirubrobacteraceae > DASSUW01. The sequence goes on along the minus strand of DASTIC010000170.1, from coordinate 1,595 downwards.
CGCGGGCGAACGTCAACGGCGGCATTGAGGGGTGCACGGGGAGGGGGCATAACGTCCACAGTTCGCGGTTTGCGTTCGTGAGGTGGACGAAATGCTCGCTATTGGGGCATAACGTCCACGTCACGAGCCGAAGCGGCGTGAAGTGGGCGAAATGCTCCCTCGCCCCGGCCCCGGCTCCTCGCCTCCCTACCCAGCCGCCGTTGACGTTCGCCGTTGACATTCGTCGGCGCTACACCGGCACCCCGAGCTCGACCCGGTCGCGCAGCCTCCGTCGCAGCAGCTTGCCGGCCGGCGTCCGCGGCAGGGATTCGATCGCCTCGATCCTGCGGAGGCGCTTGTAGGGCGCGACGCGCTCGTTCGCCCACCGCCGCACGTCGTCCACATCGACCTCGCCGCGGGCCACGACGAACGCCACCGGGACGTCTCCGCGCTCGGGGTCCGGGGCGGCCACCACGGCAGCGTCGGCGACCGCCGGATGCTGCGCGAGCAGGGCCTCGAGCTCGGCCGGCGCGACCTGCATCCCGCCGACCTTGATCAGCTCCTTCAGGCGGTCGACGATCCAGACGTTGCCGTCGCGGTCGACGTGGCCGAGGCCCGGGCGATGGATGCCGAAGCCGGCCTCGAGCACCTCCTGCGCGCCAGGTGCGCGTACGTCCCCGAGATCGTGCCGGTGGCCCGCGCGCTCGAGGCCGCGCTCGTGAGCGGCGACGACCGCGGCACCGCCTGGCGCGACCGGATGGACGAGCTTAACCAGATCGTTCGCGCCGCCGTCGCCCGTCTGCGGCTGGCCGACGGCTGGACCGTCGACGACGCCACCGACTGGGTCTGGTCACGCATCCAGCCGACGACCTGGCAGCACCTCGTCGGCGAGCGCGAGTGGAGCGCCGAGCGCTACACCGACCGCACGGTCGGCTCGCTGCTGCAGGAGCTCAGCGCTCGCCCGGCAGCTTCGCCGGGTTGACCGACACCGGCTGCGAGAGGTCGAGCGCGGTCCGGATGATCCGGGTCTGCTCGACCGTGTGGGCGGCCGGGTAGCCCTCGCCCGGCGACGCGCGCTCGGGCCGGCCGACGTAACCGAACTCCAGTGGCGGCGGGAGGATGTGGAGCAGCCGCGGGGACATGTGCGCGCGGGCGCCCATGTTGCGCGGCTCCTCCTGGACCCACACGACCTCGCGCAGGTTCGGGTAGCGCGCCACCTCGTCGAGGATCTGCTGCTGCGGGAACGGGTACAGCAGCTCGACGCGGGAGATCGCCACGCCCTCGTTGTTCTCGCGCGTGGCGTGACCCTTGAGGTCGTAGTAGATCTTGCCGGTGCAGAGCACGAGGCGCTGGACCTTCTCCTCGTCGATCCGCGGCTCGGCCAGCACGGGGAAGAAGCGCGACTCCGACAGGTGCTCGATCCGCGACGTCGCCTGCGGCAGGCGCAGGAGCGACTTCGGGGTCATGATCACCAGCGGTCGCTGCTTGGCGACCCGCGCCTGGCGGCGGAGCAGGTGGAAGTACTGCGCCGGCGTCGTGAGGTTCGCGACGCGGATGTTGCCCTCGGCGGCCAGGATCAGGAAGCGCTCGAGCCGCGCCGAGGAGTGCTCCGGCCC
>DASTIC010000169.1:0-5785 GCA_035717845.1 Solirubrobacteraceae bacterium | reverse complement strand
CGGGCCCAGCGTCCGTTGCCATCCGTGATGATGGCGACGTACGAGGCGCTCACACCTCGAGGATCTCTTCTTCCTTGGCCTTGAGGACCGCGTCGAGCTCCTTGACCTTCTCGTCGGTGAGCTTCTGGAGCGCCTCCTCGGCGCGATGCTCGTCGTCGGAGCCGGCCTCGCCCGCGTCGCGCAGCTCGCGGAGGTCGTGCATCGTGTCGCGGCGGATGTTGCGGATCGCCACGCGGCCCTCCTCGGCGAGGTTGCGGACCACCTTGACGAGCTGCTTGCGGCGCTCCTCGGTGAGCTCCGGGACCTGGAGCCGGATGAGCTGTCCGTCGTTGTTGGGCGTGAGGCCGATGTCGGACTCGAGGATCGCCTTCTCGATGCCCTTGATCGAGCTCTTGTCGTATGGCTGCACGGTCAGCAGCCGCGCCTCGGGGGCGGAGACGGTCGCCAGCTGCCGCAGGGGCGTCTGCGCGCCGTAGTAGTCGACCGTGATGCGGTCGAGGAGCGCGGTGCTGGCACGACCGGTGCGCACCGACCCGAACTTCGCCCGCGTGGCGTCCACGGACTTCTCCATGTGCTCCCGTGCGTCTTGAAGGAGGTCGTCGATCATTCCGGTCTCACCAGGGTCCCCACCCGCTCGCCGGAGACTATCCGGTCGATGTTCGCCTCGTCGTTCATGTTGAAGACGTTGATCGGGAGGTGGTTGTCCATGCACAGCGAGAGGGCCGTCGAGTCCATCACCTTGAGGCCGCGCTGGAGCGCCTCGCGGGCCGTGATCTCGCTGATGAACTCGGCGTCCGGGTCCTGCTTGGGGTCGGCGGTGTAGACGCCCTCCACCCCGTTCTTGGCCATCAGGATGATCTCCGCGTGCATCTCCAGCGCGCGTAGGGCGGCCGCCGTGTCGGACGTGAAGAACGGGTTGCCGGTGCCCGCCGCGAAGATCACGATCCGGCCCTTCTCCAGGTGGCGCATCGCGCGGCGGCGGATGTACGGCTCGGCGACCTCGGAGATCGTGATCGCCGACTGCACGCGGGTGTGGACGCCCTGCTTCTCGAGTGCGTCCTGGAGCGTGAGGGCGTTGAGGACGATCGCCAGCATGCCCATGTAGTCCGCGGTCGCGCGGTCCATGCCCCCGGCCGCGCCCTTGAGGCCGCGGTAGATGTTGCCGGCCCCCAGCACGACCGAGACCTCGACGCCCCGGTCGTGCACCCGCTTGAGCTGGCGGGCGATCGCCTCCACGGTCTTGGCGTCGGTCCCGAACTCGAGGTCGCCCATGAGGGCCTCGCCCGAGAGCTTGACCAGGACGCGCTGGAAGGCCGGCGACTGGTTCACGCGCCGACCGCGAACCGCGCGAAGCGCCGGATCACGACGTTCTCGCCGGTCGTCCCGGAGAGCTCCACGCGCAGCTCCTCGATCGTCTTGCCGTCGTACTTGTCGAGGTTCACGTGCGGCTGCTTGAGGAGCACGACCTCCTCCATCCACTTGCGCAGCTTGCCCTCGGCGATCTTCGAGCGCACGTTCTCCGGCTTGTCCGCGGCCTGCTGCTCGAACACGCGCAGCTCGGCCTCGCGGGCGTCGGCCGGGATGTCGTCCTCGGAGACGTACCGGGTGGCCGGGGAGCCGGCGATGTGCACCGCCACCTCGCGCGCGAACGCCTGGAAGTCCTCGTTGCGCGCCACGAAGTCGGTGTTGCAGTCGACCTCGACGAGCACGCCGACCCTGCCGCCGGCGTGGATGTACGACGCGACGGTGCCCTCGGTGGCCTCGCGGCCGCCGACCTTGAGCGCCTTGTCCCCCAGGCGGACGCGCAGCAGCTCGACGGCGGCCTCGATGTCGCCGCCCGTCTCGGCGAGGGCGTTCTTGCAGTCCATCATGCCCGCGCCGGTGCGGTCACGCAGCTCCTTGACCTGCGCAGCGGTGATCGTGACGCTCACTTGCTGTTCTCCTCGGTGGTCTCGGTCGTGTCCGGGGTGGCAGCGGTCGTCTCCGTGGCGGCCTCGGCCTCCGGCTCCTTCTTCTTCCTCGTCCGCTTCGGCTTCGGCTTCGGCTCGGCGGGCGTCTCGGCAGCCGGCGTCTCAGGCTCCGCGCCCGGCGCCTCCACCGCGGGCTCAGGGGCGGCGGGCTCCACGACGGGCTCAGGGGCGGCGGGCTCCACGACGGGCTCGGGGGCGGCGGGGTCCGCGACCGGCTGGGGAGCGGGCGTCTCGGCAACCGGCTCGGGCGCCGGAGCCTCGGCAACCGGCTCGGGCGCCGGAGTCTCCGCGACCGGCTCGGGCGCCTGCGCTGCCGCCGCCTCGGCGGCGGCGCGCTCCTCGGCCTCGCGGCGCGCCTGCTCCTCGGCCTCCTGGCGCGCCTGCTCCTCGGCCTCCTGGCGCGCGCGCTCCTCGGCCTCGCGGCGGGCCTGCTCCTCGGCCTCGCGGCGCGCCTGCTCCTCCTCGGCGCGGAAGCGATTGCGGCCCTCGGACACCACGTCGCCGATCGCGCGGGTGATCAGCGTGCAGGCGCGGATCGCGTCGTCGTTGCCGGGCACCACGTAGTCGATCCCGTCGGGATCGCAGTTGGTGTCGACGAGCCCGATGATCGGGATCCGCAGGCGCTGCGCCTCGCGGACGGCGATCGCCTCGGTCTTGAGGTCGACCACGAACATCGCGTCGGGCACGCGCTGCATGTTCTTGACCCCGCCGAGGTTGGCCTGGAGCTTCTCGAGGTCGGCCTCGGCGGCCAGGCGCTCGCGCGTCGGCAGCAGCGCGAGCTGGCCCTCGGCGGCGTAGCGCTCGAGGTCGTGCAGGCGCTTGATGCGCAGCGAGATGGTCTGGAAGTTCGTGAGCAGGCCACCCAGCCAGCGGTGGTTGACGTACGGCTGGCCGGCCGACTCGGCGATGTCCTTGATGCCGTCCCGGGCCTGCTTCTTGGTGCCGACGAACAGCACGGTGCCGCCGCGGTGGGCGACCTCGGACGCGAAGCGCTGCGCCTGCGACAGCAGCGCCTCGGTCTTGAGCAGGTCGATGATGTAGATGCCGCCGCGCTCGCCGTGGATGAAGCGGCGCATCTTGGGGTTCCAGCGGCGCGTCTGGTGGCCGAAGTGCACGCCGGCCTCCAGCAGCTCGCGGATTCCTACCTGAGCCACGGATTGCTCCCTTTGTGAAGTTTGGACTAGCAGCCCGGGCGATCGAGGCGATGCGGACCCGGCGATCGTCGCCGGGCAGGGTCGCGGCCTCGGGGTCGGTTGTGGATGCCGCCCGGGGTCGGTTTACGGGGTTTCCAGTCTACCGAGCGCGGCGCGCAGGTCGTCCGGCAGCGGCGACCGCAGGTCGATGTCCTCGCCGGTGAGGGGATGCCGGAACGCGAGGTGCTCGGCGTGCAGGAACTGGCGCGAGAGCCCGAGCAGCCCGGCGCGGCCGTACTCGCGGTCGCCGGCGACCGGGTGGCCGATGGCGAGCAGGTGCGCGCGGATCTGGTGGGTGCGACCGGTCTCGAGGCGCACGCGCAGCAGGGTGAAGCCGGTCAACGGCCGCTCGACCTCGAAGTGCGTGACGGCGGGGCGCGGCTCGTCCGTGTCGGTCGAGACGCGCGTGCGGACCCGGCGGTCGCGGCCGAGCGGGGCGTCGATCGTCCCCGCGCGCGCCCCGGGCCGCCCCTCGACGAGCGCGAGGTACTCCCGCGTGATCTCGCGCCGCCGCAGCTGGTTCTTGAGCGCGGCGTGAACCGGCTCGGTGCGGGCCACGACCAGCAGGCCCGACGTGTCGCGGTCGAGACGGTGGACGATGCCCGCGCGCAGCGGGTCCTGGCCGCCGGCCGCCCGGCCGGCGAGCGCCTGGGCGAGCGTGCCCTGCTCGTGGCCCTGCGCCGGATGCACGACCACGCCGGCGGGCTTGTCGATCACCAGCAGGTGCTCGTCCTCGTAGGCGACGGCGTAGCGCGCGTCGGGGACGGCGGGGGCGGGAGCCACGTCGGCCGGCGCGATCGTCACCCGCTCCCCCGCGGCGACCGTGTGGCGCTTGGCGCGCGGCTCGCCGTCCACCAGCACGCGGCCGGCGGCGATCAGCCGCTGGGCCGCGGCGCGCGAGCCGGCCGAGCGCGCGAGGAAGACGTCCAGCCGCTCGCCCGCCGCCGCGGGCCCGACGACGAGCTCATCGCTGTCCATGGCGCGGCGGTCCCTCGAGCACGTACAGCAGCGTCAGCACGCCGAACGTGATGGCCACGTCGGCGAGGTTGAAGGCCGGCCACAGCGGGAGGTCCACGAAGTCGGTGACCGCGCCGTCGCGCGTCCGGTCGATGAGGTTCCCGAGCGCCCCGCCGATCAGCAGCCCGGTCGGCAGCCACACGAGCGGGCGATCGCGGTGGCGGGCGAAGAAGACGAGCAGCGCTGCCAGGGCGGCGAGCGCGAAGATCACCAGCAGGGCGCCGCCGTCCGCGAAGAGGCCGAACGCGATCCCGCGGTTGCGCACGTTGACGAGCTGGATGCCGAGCAGCAGCTCGACCTCCTCGCCGCGCTCGATCGTCGCCCGCACGAGGGCCTTGACCGCCTGGTCGGCGGCCACGGTGGTGAGCGCGACGGCCGCCGCCCGGCGGGCCGGCGTCACGGCCTGATCAGGCCCACGACGATGCCGCCCACGATCTGGAGGGCGAAGATCGCCACGATCGGCGTGAGGTCGAGCGGGCCGATGCGCAGCGGAAGCGGGCGGAAGATGCGCAGGTACGGCTCGACCGTGTCGCGCAGGAAGTCGAGCACCGCGTTGAGCGCCCGCGAGTACGGCACGCGCACGCCCATGGCGAACACGAACGACGTGATCACCCACCCGAACACGAGCAGGGTGTAGACCCAGATCAGCGTCGCCAGGAAGTCGGCGATCTGCTCGCGCGCCTCCACGTCAGTTCCCTACGACGTCGTCCATGGCGCTCGCGAACGCCGAGCGCACGCCGCCCCGCTCGAGCGCGGCCACGCCCTGGGCGGTGGTGCCGCCCGGCGAGGTGACCTCGCGGCGGACGCCGAACGTGTCGCCCTCACGCGCCCGCAAGAGGTCCGCCGACCCGGCCATCGTCTCGATCACGAGCGTGCTCGCGAGCTCCGCCGGCAGCCCGCGGCGGACCGCGGCGTCGACCTGGGCCTCCACCAGCAGCGCCCAGTAGGCCGGCCCGACGCCCGAGCAGGCGCCCGCGACGCCCATCAGCTTCTCCGGCACGTCGACCACGGTCCCCACGCGCCCGAACCGGTCGCGCACGCGGAGACGGAGGTCCTCGTCGACCTCGGCGTCCGGCTCCGGCTCGGCGAACGCGATCGCGCCGCGCCCCAGCTCGACCGGCGTGTTCGGCATCACCCGGAACACCTGGGCGTCGGGATAGGCGGCCCGCACGTCGGCCTGCGTGGTGCGCGCCAGCAGCGAGACGACGGCCCTGGCGCCGGCCGCCTCGCGCGCGATCTCGGCGAGCTGCGCCGGCTTGTGCGCGAGGATCACGAGGTCAGCGCGCTCGGCCAGCTCGCGGTTCGAGGCCACCGCATCGCCGCCCAGCTCTTCGGCCAGCGCCTGCGCGCGGCCGGATCCCGAGTCGGTGCAGAGCACCGGCTCGCCCCATCCGCGGGCGAGGGCCCGGGCCATGTTCCCGGCGCCGATGAAACCGATCTCCATGACGCCAAAACATATCGGCGGCCGATCCGCGCCCCCGACTGCGTCGTTGCCGCAGATCGGCAGTTACGGTGTCAGGACTGGTTGAAGAAGCCCTTCTCGATCAGCCGGGCGCGCTCCTCCGCGGAGACCTCGACGTTGCGCGGCGTGAGCAGGAACACCTT
>DASTIC010000168.1:0-3940 GCA_035717845.1 Solirubrobacteraceae bacterium | reverse complement strand
GTCCGCTGCGTGCGCTCGCTCATGAGCGCGAGCGTACTCCCCTCCTGGCTGGCCGGCCAGCCTGATGCAGCGGAGCGCGCCGTCGACGGCTTCCGGCTCGCCTACGAGCGCACCGGCGGTCGTCCGCCCGCGGCTGGTCGCCGGCGTCGGCCACCTCGCCCCGGTCGAGGCGCCGCAGGTGGTGGCCGACGCTACGGTCCGGGCTCTACGCCGGTGACGATCACCGCCGTGCCGGCATCGCCGAAGTCGACCGTGTAGCGCCCCGGCCGCCGGCCCTCGACCCGCAGCCGCCCCGTCTGGCCCGGCTCCACGCTGAGCGGCTCGGCGCCCTCGAGCCGGGCCGTCACGGGCGCGACCGTCTCGTTGCCGACGACCAGCTCGAGCGCCAGGAACGCGGGCACGCCCACGCGCCGCGGGTCGACGCCGCCGCCCTGGACCCGGAACCGCACCGGCACCCGCGCCGCCTCCTCGTCGCCCGCCCCGCCCTCCTGCTCCTCGGGCGACGGCTCGGCCTCGGGCGCGGGCTGCACCGTGGCGGTCGGGGTCGGCGTCCCGGTCGGCGAGGCGGTCGGGGTCGAGGTCTCGGTGGCCGCCGCGGTCGGCGCGGGCGTGGGGGACGAGCCGGCGCCGGTCGGCTCGTCGTCGCCGCAGCCCACGAGGACGGCCGCGACGACCAGCACGGCGGCGAGCCCGCGCGGCATCAGGTGCCGATCGAGAACAGCGCCTCGAGGTCGTGTTGGGAGAAGACCTCGAACGCCACCATCGTGTGCGTCCGCCTGATCCCCTCCAGCCCGGCGAACCGGTGCGTGACGACCTCGGCGACCTCCTGCGGGTCGCGCACCCGCAGCATCGCGACGAAGTCCCACTCGCCGGTCACCGAGTAGGCCTCGGCGACGCCCTCGACGTCGGCCAGCTCACCGCCGAGCCGCTCGATCGCCGAGCGCTCCGCCTCGATGAGGACGATCGCGTGCGTCACTTGACCTTGTGGGTGCCGCCGGGTTCGAGCACGACGACCTCGGAGAAGCCGGCGTTCTGGACGTCCTGCTTGAACGCCTGCGCGTCGGTCTCGATCGGCGGGAACGTGTTGTAGTGGCAGGGGATGACCTGCTGCGGGTTGATGAAGTGCACCGCGGTCACGGCGTCGAAGCGGTCCATCGTGTAGTGGCCGCCGATCGGCACGAGCGCGAGGTCGACCTTGTCGCCGCGCTGCGCGATCAGCTGCATGTCGCTGAACAGGCAGGTGTCGCCGAGGTGGTAGATCAGGCGGTCGCCGATGTGGATCAGCAGGCCGGCCGGCGTGTGCGGCGTGCCGCTGGGCGAGACCGCCGTGTGCCAGGCGGGGACGAGCTTGACCCAGCCCCACTCGAACGTCACGGTGCCGCCGAGGTTGGGGTCGAGGACGCTGTCGAGCGAATTGCTCAGCTCGCCCGCGAGCTCGGTGATCGCCACCACGGTCGCGCCCGTGCGCCTGGCGATGTCGAGGACGTCGCCGAAGTGGTCCTGGTGGCCGTGCGTGAGCAGGATCACGTCCGGCTCGACCTCGTCGGCCGACGCGGCGGCGCTCGGGTTGCCGGTCAGGAACGGGTCGACGAGCACGGTCGTGCCGCCGGCCTCGAGCTGGAAGCAGGCGTGGCCCAGCCACCGGATGTCGACAGCCATCGGTCAGTCTCCTTTCGTCAGCATCTGCGCGAGCTCGTACCCGACGGCGACGCCGATGAGCATGCTCACGCGCGTCTCCTCGGCGATCAGCGTGCGGACGGCGGTGACCCGCTCGTCGGGGTCGGGCTTGCCCGCCGCCTTGAGGACCTCGGCCTGATGCGCCGTGCCGAACCAGTCGGCGGCCTCGAGCGCCTGGGAGAGGATCCGCTGGAGCTGCGGCGCCTTGGCGGCCACCAGCCGCTGCGCCTCGTCCAGGCGCGCCGGGTCGCTCAGGGCCTCGATCGCGGCGTCGATCTCGGCATCGGAGTGGGACTCGGGCACTGACGGGCATCATAGGAGCCGATGCGTCGCGCCCTGACCTCCCTGTCGCACGGTGCAGGGTGCGGCTGCAAGCTGTCGGCGGCGGACCTGCGGCCGATCGTGGCGTCGCTGCCGCGGCCGGACGACCCGCGCGTGCTGGTCGCCGCCGACACCGCCGACGACGCCGGCGTGGTCCTTGTCGCCGACGACCTCGCGATCGTCCACACCGCCGACTTCTTCACGCCGATCGTCGACGACCCGTATGCCTTCGGCCGGATCGCCGCCACCAACGCGCTCTCCGACGTCTACGCGATGGGCGCCCGGCCGGTCAGCGCGCTCAACCTCGTCGCGTATCCGCTGGAGACGCTCGGGCCGGAGGTCCTGCGCGAGATCCTGCGCGGCGGCGCCGACGCTGCGGCGGCCGCCGGCGCCGCCGTGGTCGGCGGTCACTCGATCGACGATCCCGAGCCGAAGTACGGGATGGCCGTGACCGGCGTCGTGGCGCCGGGTGAGGTGCTCACCAACGCCGGGGGCCGGGCGGGCGACGCGCTCGTGCTGACGAAGCCGCTGGGCGCGGGGGCGGTCGCCACCGCGATCAAGCGCGGCCTCGCCGACGACGAGCTCGTGGAGCGCGCCGTCACGATCATGACGACGCTCAACGACCGCGCCGCCGCCCAGGCCCGCGCCGCCGGCGCCCACGCGCTCACCGACGTCACCGGCTTCGGCCTGCTCGGCCACGTGCACGAGCTCGCCGCCGCGTCCGGGCTCGCCGCGGAGATCGACGCCGCCGCGGTCCCCGCCATCGACGGCGTCCTGGCGCTGCTCGAGACCGACGCCGCCGTCGCCGGGGGCTCGGCCCGCAACCGCGCCGACGCGGAGACCTTCACCACGTGGGGCGACGTCGCGGAGCCGCGCCGGCGGCTCGTGACCGACGCCATGACCTCGGGCGGGCTGCTCGCGGCCGTCTCGCACACCGGCGGGATCGAGGGCTGGGTCGTCGGCCGCCTCGTCGGCGGCGAGCCGGGGACGATCGCGGTCCGTTAGCCCTCGCGCAACCGCGCCAGCAGCACGCCGAGGACCACGCCCACGACACCGCCGCCGAGCCCGGCGAGCGCGCTGGCCTCCTCGGTGGCGAGCGGGAGGAGGATGAGCACGGCGGCGATCGCCAGCGCCCCGAGCAGGTCGGAGTCGTCCTCCACGCCGCGCCGGCGTCCGAGCACGTCGCGCATCGCCCAGGCGGCGAGCAGCGCCAGCGCCGCCCCGTTGCCGCCGTTCGAGACGATCCCGACGTCGTCGCCCGCGATCGCGAGGAACATGCCGCCTGCCCCGCCGGCGAGGAACACCAGCAGCGGCGCCCACGGGCCGTGCCGGCGCTCGAGCAGCCAGCCGAACAGGAAGATCGCGCCGAGCGCGACGATCTCGTAGCCGGTCGACCCGTACACGAACAGCGTGGTGACGGTCCGGTAGTACTCGTCCGTGGTGTCGAAGGTCAGCAGGAGGCGGTGGACCTCCCACAGGTTCGCCTTCGCCCCGAGCGTCACCACGAGCGAGGCGACGACCAGCGCGATCGTCGCGTACGGCCGCCGGTCGGCGCGGATGCCGGGGATCTCACCCGGCCGCAGGCGGCCGAGCGTCGGCCGCCGCCGGCGCGCCGCCCCCGGCTCCTTCGGGACCCCGCCGCGCTCGAGCTTCGGCGCGCGCTTGCGCAGCCGGGTGCCGCAGTACGGACACTCGGTGATGTACGGCGAAACCTCCGAGCCGCACTTCTTGCAGACGACGAACAGGTCCGGGCCACTGGCCATGCCCGTTCGATTCTACGCGGGGTTCGTCGCCTCCACGATCTCTCGCATCACCTCGGTGTAGTCGTGGTTCGCCTCGTAGACCACGCGCTGCCGATGAGCGCCGTTCCCGTGGTGCAGGATGTCGGCGATCCCCTCGAGGTCGCCGGCCGACCCGAGGTCCTGCGCGTGCTCGCGCAGGC
>DASTIC010000167.1:0-10387 GCA_035717845.1 Solirubrobacteraceae bacterium | reverse complement strand
GTGACGGTCGGCGACGGCGTCTGGGTCGGGGTCGGCGTGATCTCGGGGGTCGGGGTCGCCTCCTCGGTGCTCTCCGGCGTCGCGTCCGGGGTCGGGGTCGCCTCCTCCTGCTTCTGGCGGTCGCCGCCGAAGAACGTCGTGCGCCCGGAGTCGCGCGTCGCGGCGCCGCCGAACACGAGCTCCGACATGGTGAGCGCGGTCACAGCCAGCACGAACGCCACGAGGCCGGTGATCACGGCCAGGCGCCAGTGGCGGCGGATCGGCGGCCGCTCGCGGAGGCCGAAGAGATCGTCGCCCCGCTCGGTTTCGACCCGCTCGGTCGGCGGCAGCGGGTCGAACGGCTCGTCCAGCGCGCGCGGATCGAACGGGTCGGAGTCGGGCCGGGCGCCGGGTCGCCGTGCGACCCGCGACGTGGCGGTCGTGATCTTCTCGGCCGGGTGCCTGAGCCCCTCGGAGACGAGCGCGACGATCACCGGCGTCATCGCCGTCGCCACGAGCGTGCCCCGGTCCCAGATCATCGGCACGACGACCGCCGCCGCCACGGCCGCCGCGGCCGAGATCGCGAGAGTCTGGATCGAGATGCCGCTGCTCTTCTGCTGCGCCATCCCTCCTGTTCTAGCGGCTCACCTTCGACCCGGGGACGATGTCGTCGGAACCGTCCGGCCAGCGCACCCAGGCTTTGTGGCCGCCGTCGTAGTCATCGCCCAGCAGGATCAGCGTCGCGGGCTCGCCGAAAGCCGTGCACGGCTCGGAGCCCTCGCCGTCGATGCCCCGCCAGATGCGCACGAAGCGGTTGGACTCGAGCTCGTCGGCGACCGTGGTCGGGTCGGTATGCCCGGGGCGGATCGTGGTCTCGGGCGGGAGCGCGAGCAGCACGTCCATGATCGAGCGCCGGAGGTCCGCGTAGCCGGTCGAGCCCGGCGCCCGCACGCCGCCCACCGAGCCCTTGAACAGCGTGTCGCCGGTGAACACGTTGCCGTCGACCACCAGCGACAGCATCCCCGCCGTGTGGCCGGGGGTGTGGAGCGCGCGGACGGTGAGGCCGCCGATCTCCAGCTCCTCGTCGGGCCGCAGGTCGCCGGTCGTGCCGGGCACGCGCTCCTCGGGATGGGCGAGGACCTGCGCCTCCGGCCAGCGCTCGAGCACCCCCCCGAGCTCCGCGACGTGGTCGTGATGGTGATGGGTGAGCAGCACGTGGGTGACGTTCAGGTCCAGCTCGTCCGCCTTGGCCAGCAGCGGCGCGACAGGCCCGCCGGCGTCGACCAGGAACGCGTCGCTCCCCGGCGCCGCCGCGACGAGGTAGGTGTTGGAGAGCCACCCGGGGCTCATGGACCGCTCTACGATCATCGGGCTCATGGAACTCATTCATACCTGCTACCGCATCGGCGACATCGATCGCAGCGTCGCGTTCTACGAGGCGCTGGGCTTCGAGGAGCGCCGCCGGATGCCGATCCGCGACGAGGCGATCAACGTCTTCATGGGCCTCCCAGGGGACGGCGACCGGCTCGAGCTGACCTACAACCACGGCGTCGACTCCTACGAGCTCGGCACCGGCTACAACCACATCGCGCTCACGGTCGACGACATCGACGCGGCGCTCGCGCAGCTGGCCGAGAAGGGCATCGAGCCCGAGAAGCCGCCCTACCAGGTCCGCGCCGGCGGCTCCCGGATCTGCTTCGTGCGGGACCCCGACGGCTACCGGATCGAGCTGATCGAGCGCTAGGCCGACGTCAACGGCGCTGGGTAGGGAGGTGGTCGGCCTTGGGCGTGCACTAAGGGGACAACCGCGACCTGAATCGAGCCGCGTGTCCGTTTTCTGGACGCCCGCGGTGTAAAACCGGCCAACCACCGCCTCAGAGGACGCGGTTGTCCCCTTTCCGCACACCCCGAGCTCCCCCTCAATGCCGCCGTTGACGGTCGTCCGCGCAACCGTGCGCTAGGTGCCGCCGATCCGGCGCAGGCCGCCGTCCGGCAGGACCTCCAGCACGTCCACGCTGTGCGCGCCGGGGCCGAGCGACTCCGGCGGCACCAGCGCGGCGTACTGGAGCCCGTCGGCGTCGCGGTAGACGCGCGTCGTCGCCGCGACGTGTCCGTCCACGGCGACCGCGAGCGTCGCGTCCTCCTCGAGCCCGCTGACCGCGCCGGAGACGAACGCCGGCAGGACCGCGGCGTCGGCGGGGATGGCGCGGAAGTCGCCGGGACCGTCGACCGTGGCGCGCGCGCCGGCGCCCTCGCCGGCGCCGTCTACCCGGCGGCCGAGCAGGTCGGGCCGGGGCCCGATGGCGTAGACGCCGCGGCGCAGGAGCTCGCGCTCGCGGCGCTCGCGCGCCCCGCGGCTCTCGAGGACGCTCCCCAGCGGCTGCGAGCCCTTCCGGAGTCCGACGATGTCGAGCGTGACCGGCGTCGACGGATCTTCGGTGCGCTCGTCGGCCGGCCTGCCGTCGGTCTTCCAGGGGACGGCGACGCCGGCCGCCTTGGCGATCGTCGGCAAGATGTCGACCGTGCGCACCGCGGCGTCGTCGACCGCGCCGGCACGCTGCCCGGGGCGCTTGACGATCACGGGAACGGACGCGATGTCGGCCCAGTTGACCTTCGTTGGCTGGCGGCGAGGCTCTCCGGCGCGGAACGAGGAACCGTGGTCGGAGGTCACCACGATCACGGCCTTGTCATAGAGCCCCTGCGCCCGGAGTCGGTCGAAGAACCGCCCGACGAGGAGGTCGGCGTACCGTGCCTGGAGCATGTGGCGCTGGAAGCTCTGATCGGGGAGCCACTGGCGGTCCGCCCAGCGCTCCGCGAGCCCCGGGAGGTCGAAGCGGTGGATCGCGTAGGCGCGGCCGTCGGGGAAGTAGCGGAACGGGACGTGCGGGAGCTCGGAGTGCATGAACACGAGCGGTGGGCGCCGCGCAGGCCGCCCTACGGCTTCGCCGAGCCGCTCGAACATGGCGGGGGTGTTGTGCTCCTCGATGCGCCCGAGCCGCCGGTTCGCCCGCCGCCAGCGGTGCCTCCGGACCGCCTGCTCGCCGCCCTGCTCGGCCGCCCCACCGTCGAAGCCTGCCCACACGCGATCCACGGGAGGCAGGCCGTCGCGCAGGTCGTCGGGAAGCAGGAGGTGCTGGCCGACGACGGCGAGGTCGCGTGCGAGCGACCCCATCCGGGTGCCGGCCCCCGGCCGGGACTCCGGGCACAGCTGCGCCGGGCAGAGGTCGGTGATCGGCTCGACGGCGTGGATCTCGTGACTGCGGCGGAACAGCGTGAACAGGCTGCGCGGCTGGTCGGCCGCGGTCGGCACGACGTTGGGACCCGGCTGGACGCCGGTGAGGATCGCCGGCACCGCCTCCGGGGTGTCGATCGCCCCGGTCGTGGCATTCCGGTACCACGTCGCGCCCTTGGCGAAGCGGGCGAGGTTCGGGAACGACCGCGCGTCGATGCGCTCGCCGTCCATCAGCGTCGAGACGGGCAGCTCGTCGAGGACGATCAGCACGATCGGGGTCGCCGAGCGCGACGGTCCGGTGACCGATGCGGCGGCGTCCGACGGCAGCACGAGCTCCGACACCGGGGAGATCGCCAGGAAGAGGGCGATGAAGACCAGCGGCGCCGGGGCCAGCACGCTCAGGAAGCTGCGGACGACGGGCGCCCGCACGTAGGCGAAGGCGGCGCCTGCGCCCAGCGCCGCCGCGACCGCCACCGCCACGGCCGAGCCTGCGAGGAGATCGCCGAGCGGCGGCAGCAGGAAGGCGGCGACCAGCAGCGCGATCAGGACCAGCAGCAGCCCCTGGCCCAGCGCGGGCCGGAGCCGCCCGGCCAGCCACACCGCTGCCGCGGCCACGAGCGGCGGCACGAGGCCGTAGACGAGGGCGAGGACGACGATGTCGAGCCTCGTGTTGCCGCGGGCGACGAAGAACTCGGGGCTGTCGCCCAGCAGGCCGAGCAGCGGCTGCACGAAGGCGAGCCCCCACAGGCCGCCGAGGTGCAGCGCCGCGCGGCCGAACCCGATCGTCGTGCCCGCACGGTCCGTCGACGTGTCGGCGTCGGCGCCCACGGGCGCGGAGACGTCGAGGCCGGTCACCCCCGCGGACGCGCCTCGTACAGCGTGCGCGTCGGCGAGACCGGCTCCGTGCGCACGATCTCGAAGCGCTCGGCCAGCGCCGCCTCGAAGCCGGGCTTGTCGTAGTCCGGGTTGGCGTCCTCGGGCTTGCCGCTGAGCAGCTTCTGGACCATCGGGTCGCCGCGATCCGGGAACTCGATCGCCAGTGCCGTGTCGAGCGAGGCCAGCCAACCGACGAACTCGCGCACCGGGACGTTGCCCGTGATCGTCACGTGGTGCACCAGCGCGAGGCAGAGCGCCAGGTCGGGCGTCCCGCGCCGCTCGAGCGGCGCCCGCTCGAGGCCCCGCCACCCGAGGCCCGGTGACGGGTCGGTGACGTCGACGACGAGCG
The DNA here is from genome assembly GCA_035717845.1 of Solirubrobacteraceae bacterium. Taxonomy (GTDB): domain Bacteria; phylum Actinomycetota; class Thermoleophilia; order Solirubrobacterales; family Solirubrobacteraceae; genus DASSUW01. The sequence goes on along the minus strand of DASTIC010000167.1, from coordinate 5,951 downwards.
GGAGGATGTCGGTGCGGCCCTCCTCGCGCAGCGCCCGGTACAGGGCGTCGACGGTCGCATGGTCGGCGTCGAGGGCGACGACGTGGTCGGCCGACTCGGCGGCGATGCGCGCGTACGTGCCGTCGTTGCAGCCGATGTCCCAGGTCATGCCCCCGGGCCGCCGGGCCGCCGCCTCGCGGACGAACTGCGCCTTGCGGGCGGCCGACTCGCCGTCGTAGGTGTTGTGCTCCCCATAGCCCGTCCACGCCGTCTCGCCGGCGCGCCACCGCAGCCCACGGACGAGCTTCTCGAGCTTGTGCAGGTTCGCGTCGAGCAGCGCCTTGCTGAACCCGGCCCGCCCCATCTCGCGCTTGACGTCGCGGCCGGCGACGTCGGCGTAACGCGCCTCGAGGCGCGCGTGCAGCACGACGTTGGCGAACACACCCTTGCGCAGACGGTCGCGCCACGACGAGAGCACCGCCCGGGCGTCGTGCGGCGGGATGCCGCCGATCGCTCCCCGCAGCGGCGCGTGGAACGGCAGGTCCTTGTACGCCTGGAGCATCAGCGGATAGAGGAACAGCATGCAGAACTGGCGATAGCCGGCCCACGGCTCGCCCTCGCGCAGGCGCTCGAAGGAGCCGACGTCGACGAACACCGGCCGCGCGCCGAGCCACTGCACGTTGTAGGCCGAGGCGTCCTTGAGCGTGAGGTCCGCCTCGAGGGCGCGGCGGTTGAGCCCCAGCTGGAGGAGCGCGGCGTCCTGGAGCATGGAGAACGTCCACTCGTACGGGTACGAGACGAACGGGACGCGCGCGTGCCGCAGCGCGGCGGCCGCGCCGGTCGCGAGCCCCGAGGGGAGCGCGTCGAGCTCGATCCGCTCGGTCGCCACGACGCTCCCGTCCTCCTGGAGCTCGCGCCACAGGGCGGCGGCGTGCAGCGCCTCCCAGTCGGCCAGCCCGTCCTCGCTGAGCACGCGGAACACGCCGTCGGCCGTCACGAGCACGCGGCTGTCCGGATCCCGGAAGGAGCCGACCTCGACGCCAGTCTCGGCCGCGAGGTTCGCGCCCCGCGCGGCCATCAGCGCTCCGGCTCGGCCTGGCTCAGCTCGGGCTTGTCCTTGCGGATGCGCAGCAGCCGCAGCAGGCGGCCCCAGTAGAGCCTGGCCACGACTCCCGCCGCGGCGACGCCCCCTACAAGCAGCTGGACCAGCATGCTGCCCGTGCCCGGATCCAGGTACGCGACGAGGTTCATACAGCGTCCTTGGTAGCGGATAACAAGAGGGCAACAATAGCTGCGCCGCCGCCAGTGACAGACTGGGACGATGAGCGAACGGCGCCTCGCGGTCGTCGACCTGGGGTCCAACTCGTTCCGCCTCGTCGTCTTCTCATGGGAGCCCGGCGGCTGGTGGAAGCGGACCGACGAGATCCACGAGGCGGTCCGGATCGGCGAAGGGCTGGATGCCGCCGGGGTGCTCTCCCCCCAACCGATGGAGCGCGCGCTCGAGACCGTCGAGCTGTACGCGCACTTCTGCCGCGCGGCGGGCATCGACGACGTCCGCGCGGTGGCGACCTCGGCGATCCGCGACGCGGCGAACCGCGACGAGTTCCTCAGCCGCGCGGCGCTCGACGTGCAGGTGCTCACGACCGAGGAAGAGGCGTTCTACGGCTACCTGGCGGCCGTCAACTCGACGACGCTGACCGACGGCGTGGCGCTCGACCTCGGCGGCGGCTCGATGCAGCTCACGCGCGTGGAGGGCCGACACGCGGCGGAGATGCGCTCGTGGCCGCTCGGCGCCGTCCGCATGACCGAGCGGTTCCTCGACAAGGAGCGCGTCAAGCCCAAGCACCTGAAGGCGCTGCGCACGCACATCGCCGAGGCGCTCGACGGGTTCCCGTGGACGGACGGGGCGCTGGCCGGGATCGGCGGCACCGTGCGCAACCTCGCCGCGGCCGCCGTCGTGGTGGAGGACCTGCCGTCGTTCGGCGTCCAGGGGTTCCCCCTGCGGCGGGCGACGCTGGACCGGCTCGTCGAGCAGCTCGCCGAGCTGACGCCGGCCGAGCGGGCGCGCGTCCCCGGGATCAAGCCGGAGCGCGGCGACCTCATCCTCGCCGGCGCGGTGGTCGTGCAGTCGGTGATGGAGGCCGGCGGCTTCGACTGCATGGAGACGACCGAGGCCGGCCTGCGCGAGGGCGTGTTCTTCGGCTCGCTGCTGGCCGACCGCGACCCGCCGCTGTTCGAGGACGTCCGCGAGGCGTCCGTGCGCAACCTGGCCGCCCAGTACCACGCCGACCGCGCGCACACCGACCACGTCGCGCGCCTGGCGCTGACCATGTGGGACGCGCTCGACGCCGGCAACGGCACGAAGCGCGAGCTGCTGTGGGCGGCGGCCATGCTGCACGACATCGGCACGGCGGTCGACTACGACGACCACCACAAGCATTCCCGCTATCTGATCCTCAACGCCGGCCTGCCCGGCTTCTCCCCGCGCGAGACGGCGATCATCGGGCAGATCGCGCGCTACCACCGCAAGGGCTCGCCCGGCGACGGGCCGTTCGGCCCGATCATGCGCGACGGCGACGCGAGGCTCATCATCCGCTGCTCGGCCGTCCTGCGGCTCGCCGAGCAGCTCGAGCGGTCGCGCGACCAAGCCGTCGACAACCTCGCGGTCGAGGTCCACGACGACTGCGTCGAGCTGGTGCTCGAAGCCCACGAGGACGTCGCCATCGCCCGCTGGGCGGCGCTCAAGCAGCGCGACCTGTTCGAGCAGGCGTTCGGGAAGCGGCTGGAGATCAGCGTGGGTCGCTCGGTGGCTGAGCCGGCCCCGTCGTGACCAGCTCGCGCTCGGAGACCGCCTCGACGACCTCCTGCTCGGCCTCCTCGCGCCCCTCGTCCGGCTCGGCGTCGCAGCTCACGCGCATCATCCCGGTGGCGACCTTCTCGTCCCCCACCACGGCGAGGCCGCAGATGACGTCGCCCTCCTCCCAGCCGAGCCGCTCGAGGTCGAACCACGAGAGGTGCACGCGGTTGGCGGTGCCGCCCCACGGGCAGCTCGAATTGTGGACCTCCTTCGCCTTGCAGACGATCTGCATGTTCTTGGCGGAGGCGTCGAGATTGGCCACGTGCCAAGGGTACCCTCAGCAGCCGTGACGTTCCCACCCGGAATCCTCGCGCGCGGGCCCTGGCAGCGAGGCCAGGTGGAGGTCCGCTGGCACGACGAGTCGTTCGAGCCCGCACCCGGGCAGAGCGCGGAGGCCGACCGGGCGATCGCCGCGCTCGAGGACCGCGGCTCGCCGACCCACGACGGGCTCGCCGCGCGCCTGTGCGCCTTCGAGGCCGAGCCGGACGCGCTCCGGCTCGAGCTCCAGCCCGTGCGGTGGTCGCTGCGGCTCGGCGACGACGCCGACGGCTCGCTGTCCGTGCTCTGCGTGGCGCGCGACGCCGACGGCCGCTGGCTGGCCGGTCGCCGGGCGCCGTGGGTGGCGACCTGGCCGGGGCGGTGGGCGCTCGGCGCGGGCGGCTCGGTGGAGGTCGGCGAGGACCCGGTCGAGGCGCTGACCCGCGAGCTCGAGGAGGAGTGGTCGGTGCAGCCGAAGCGGCTCGCGGTCGAGGCGCTCGTCTCGCTTCCCACCGGGCTGGTCATGCTCGTCGGTCAGGCGTGGCTCGCCGCGGGCGCGCGGGTGGAGCGCGACGCTGAGCACGACGCGCACGCCTGGTGGCCCGCGGAGCCGGAGGCGTGGCCGGCCGAGGCCGACCCCGTGCTGCGCCACATGGCCACGCTGCTGGCTCCGTGATCACCTTCACCCGGCTCAAGTACCTCTCGTTCGCGCACTCCGGCGTCTACCTGGCGCTGCTCGCGCTGTGGCTCTCGGACGGCCCGGCGACGCCGCGCGCGGTGCTCGGCTGGGCCCACGGCGTCGGGTGGATCGGGATGTCGCTGCTGTGCATCGCGGCCGTCCGGCTGCGCGTGATCCCGCTCTGGCTGGCCGTCATGGTCGCCGTGGTCGGGGGCGTCGGCCCGTTCGCCGGAAGCATCGGCTTCGTGGTTTCTGAACGGCGCGCTGCAGCGTCCGGAGGCCCGTTGGAACGCGGTATGGTCTAACGCCAACGATGGCGGTCAACACCACGGTGGAAGTGACCATGCCACAGATGGGTGACTCGGTCTCCGAGGGCACCGTTCTGGAGTGGCATAAACAGGAGGGCGACCACGTCGCCGAAGACGAGGTACTCGTCGAGATCTCCACCGACAAGGTCGACGCCGAGGTCCCGTCGCCCGCCGCCGGCACCGTGGCCAAGATCCACGTCGCGGAGGGGGACACCATCACCGTCGGCGCGGTGCTCGCCGAGATCGCTCCCGGCGACGGCGGTCCCCCAGCGGCCACGGCGCCCGAGGAGGCGGAGGAGACCGCGGAGCCGGGCGGTGAGACCGTCGACATCGTGATGCCGGCGATGGGGGAGTCGGTCTCCGAGGGCACGATCCTCGAGTGGGCCAAGCAGCCCGGCGAGGCCGTCGAGGAGGACGAGACGGTCGTCCAGATCTCGACCGACAAGGTCGACGCCGAGGTCCCGGCTCCCGCGTCGGGCACGATGGAGGAGATCCTCGCGCAGGTGGGCGACACGGTGACCGTCGGCCAGGTCATCGCGCGCATGACCACGAGCAACGGCGCCGCACCCGCCGCCGCCAAGGCGCCCGAGCCGACGAGCGCGCCACAGCCGCAGGGCGCGGCGGAGCCGGCGAGCGCGCCGCCGCCGGTGCCCGACGGCGTCAAGGCCACCCCTGTCGCGCGGCGGATCGCCGACGCGCTCGGCGTCGACCTCGCGAACGTCAAGGGCAGCGGACCCGCCGGCCGGATCTCGAAGGCCGACGTGCTGGCTGCCCAGCGAAGCGGCGACGAGCGCTTTGCGCGAGGCAGTGGGAACGGCGCAGCTCCGGCGGCCGCCGCCGAGGCCACCCCGCTCAAGGGCGCCAGCGCCGTGCTGGCCCGCTACATGGACGAGTCGCGCGCGATCCCGACCGCCACGTCGTTCCGCACGATCACCGTCACCACCCTCGACGAGCGCCGCAAGCAGCTCAAGGCCGAGGGCCAGCGCGTCTCGTTCACGCACCTGATCGCGTACGCGGTCGCGCGGGCGGCGACCGAGCAGATGCCGGTCATGGCGCGCGCCTTCCAGGAGATCGACGGCAAGCCGCACGTGCTCGACACCGGGCAGGTCAACCTCGGGATCGCCGTCGACGTCGAGCGCAAGGACGGCGGGCGGACGCTGATGGTGCCGGTCATCCGTGACGCCGGCCGCCTCGCGTTCGGAGACTTCCTCGCCGCCTTCGGCGACCTGATCGAGCGCGCGCGGGAGAACAGCCTCACCGCCGACGACCTCCAGGGCGCGAACCTCTCGCTCACCAACCCGGGCGGGATCGGGACGATCGCCTCGGTGCCGCGACTGATGCAAGGCCAGGGGACGATCGTGGCCACCGGGGCGATCGGCTTGCCGCCGGGGATGGCGAACGTGGCGGGGGCCGAGAAGGTGATGACGATGACGTCGACCTACGACCATCGCATCATCCAGGGCGCCGAATCCGGCCAGTTCCTCCAGGTGGTAGAGCAGTACCTCCAGGGCGAGCACGGCTTCTACGAGCAGGTGTTCTCCGACCTCGGTGCGCAGCTCACCGCTCCCACCGTCGTCCCGACGAAGGCCGCGCCGGCGGCAGCGCCCGCCCCCGCCGAGGGCGCCGTGCCGAGCGAGCAGCTGCTCCAGGCGGTGCAGGCCGCCACCTCGCTGGTCAAGGCCCACCGCACGCACGGTCACCTGGCAGCCAAGCTCGACCCGCTGGGCTCCGAGCCCGAGGGCGATCCCGCGCTCGACCCCGAGCCGCTCGGGCTGACGCAGGAGATCATGGAGCAGATCCCGGCCAAGATCCTGCGCACGTACGTGCCGGGGGCGACGCTGGCCGACGCGCTGCCGCACCTGCGCGACAC
>DASTIC010000166.1:0-3273 GCA_035717845.1 Solirubrobacteraceae bacterium | reverse complement strand
CGCGGTTGAACAGGCCCGTCACGTCGGTTGTGCTGACGCGACGCCTCGAGCGCGAGTCATCCCGTCTGCCCGATGCCGCTCCGGCGCGAACACGGTGTTATGGGGAGATCACTACGGCTCGCCCATCGAGCGAGAAGTGGTCAATGCGTTTGGAGCTACAAAATGCTGGAATATCAGGAGCGGTTGCGCAAGATGGCCCTCAGCGACGATCGCTTTCTAACGTCGGTGCTCGGCATGGGGCGGGAAACGATCGAGGCGTCGGGACTGGACCCCAAGACGCACGCAATGGTCACGCTCGCTGCGCTCCTGTCCATCAACGCTGCGGAGAGCTCATACAACGCGAGCGCCGAGGTTGCGCTCGCCGCGGGAGCGAGCCTTGACGAGATCGTCGGGATCCTCGTCGCGATCGCTCCCGCGATCGGCCTAGGGCGCGTTGTGTCCGCCGCACCCGGGCTCGGCCTCGCGCTCGGGTATGACGTCGAGGCAGCACTCGAGGCGCTACCGGAGACCGACGGAAGGTTCGACGGAAGAAGCACTCGCAATGTCGACGGCGGCACTCGTTGATGGACCGCAACCGCCGCTAGTAAGCGAGTGCAGCACTGATCGACCTTGTTGGAGAACATCGAGAGAGTGTGCTGCGGTGGACCGTGAGTTGGGCCTGTTTGCCGATTCGTCGATCAGAGGGCGCAGTGCCAAATGAACCTGGCGAGCGCCTGACTGATGTGGGCGCCGCCTGAATACTGGTCCGCCTGCGCCGGTTGAAAAGTGGTCCACCTCGGCGCGGGTCGGACGTCGTCCGATGGGGCCGGTGATCTGGCTCGATCTGTTGATCGAGACCAGGGGAAGGGCGTTGCTTGGTGTGGAGTTGTGGGCGGAGATCCGGCGGTTGAAGCACGTGGAGGGCCTGTCGCAGCGCGAGATCCATCGCCGCACCGGTGTCCATCGCGACACGATCCGCAGCGCGCTGGCCTCGCCGACGCCGCCGAGCTATGGGCCGCGGCCGCCGCGGCCGTCGAAGCTGGATCCGTTCGTCGGGGTGATCGAGGAGTTGCTGCGCGAGGAGCCGAGGCTGTCGGGCGTGCGCGTCCGCGAAGAGCTCGAGCGGCTCGGGTATGACGGCGGCAAGACGATCCTCGACGATCTGCTGCGTGAGCTGCGGCCGCGGTTTGTTCCGCCGCCGCGCAGCTTCCAGCGCACTCGCTATCGGCTTGGGGAACTGGCGCAGTTCGATCTCTGCGAGCCGCGGGCGGAGATCCCGGTCGGTTGGGGCCAGGCCCGCCGCGGCTACGTGGTGACCTGTGAGCTGCCCTACTCGCGCGCGTTCGCCGGCGCGCTGGTGTTCTCGAAGGAGTTCTGCGACATCGCGTTCGGGATGAAGCGCTGCCTTCAGCGGCTGGGCGCGTTGCCGGGCAAGCTGGTCTGGGATCGCGAGGGCGCGATCGCCCCGCAGGGCCGCCCGACGGAGTCGTTCCTGGCGTTCTGCGGCCAGCTCGCGCTGGGCTGGGTGATCCTCGACGTCGGCGACTGCCAGGCCAAGGGTGCGCTGGAGCGCAGCCACCGCTTTCTGCACGGCAACTTCGAGGCCGGCCGGCGCTTCGCGAACCCGCTCGACTTCCAGCACCAACTCGACGCATGGTGCGATCGCATCAACGGGCGGGTGCACCGGACCACACGCGCGGTCGTCGCTGAGCGCCTCGCCGAAGAGCGCGGCGTGATGCGCTCGGTGCCGGCGCGGATGCCCGACACCGACCGGCGGTTCGTGATGCGCGTGCCCGCGCAGCCCTATGTGCGCTGTGATCGCAACGACTACTCGCTGGACCCGCGCCTGGTTGGCCGCCGCGTCGAGGTGCGCGTTTCGCAGACCGAGATCGTGGCGGTCGCGCTCGACACTGGCGAGCTCGCCTGCCGCCACGCGCGCGTGTTCGCCGGCGGCCTCGCGTTCACCGACCCCGCCCACCAGGCCGCGCTGGACGGGCTGCGCGGCGAGCGCCGACGCCCGCGCCGCGACGTCGACGTCGAGCTGCGGCCGCTCGCGCGCTATGACCAGCTGATCCCGGCGTGAGCAAGACCAGCGAGCTCGCGCACCTGTTCCGGGCGCTCAAGGCGCCGGCCGCCGCCCGCGCCTTGCCGAAGCTCGCCGACCGTGCACGCGAGGAGCAGTGGAGCTATGAGCGCTTCGCCGAAGCCTTGCTGACGACCGAGGTCTCCTCCAGGGAGAGCCACGGCGGCGAGAGCCGCATCAAGGCCGCGCGGTTCCCTGCGCGCAAGACGCTCGAGGAGTTCGACTTCACCTTCCAACGCAGCGTCAAGCGCCAGGTCGTCGAGCACCTGGGCCAGCTCGACTTCCTGCACGCGCGCGAGAACGTCGTCCTCTTGGGCCCGCCCGGCACCGGCAAGACCCACCTCGCGATCGCCGTCTCGATCCGCGCCTGCCTCGCCGGCCAGCGGGTCGCGTTCGCCACCGCCACCGAATGGGTCGCCCGCCTCGCCGACGCCAAGCGCCGCAACGCGCTCGACGCCGAGCTGCGGCGGCTGTCGTTCATCCCGCTGCTCGTGGTCGACGAAGTCGGCTACATCCCGTTCGACCCAGAAGCCGCCAACCTCATGTTCAGCCTCGTCTCCGCCCGCTACGAACGCGCCTCGCTGATCGTCACCTCCAACAAGCCGTTCTCGGCCTGGGGCGAGATCTTCGGCGACGAGGTCACCGCCGTCGCGATGATCGACCGGCTCGTCCACCACGCCGAGATCCTCTCGCTCAAAGGCGACTCCTACCGCCTGCGCGACAAGGACCTCGGCGCCCCCAACCGCGCAAAGAGCGCCGATCACGCCTGACCGATCACCCTCGGCGACCTCGCCGAGCGCCGCAGAACGCCCCCACGGACCCGGATCATCCGCCGGCGCCCCCCGGAAACGCCGCGCGCCGCCCGATCGCCGCTCCACCTCGCCCTACGGGCTCGGCTCCGCGACGACCGGGCGGCGGATCCTCGCAGCTGTCCCCAGGTGGACCAGTTTTCAACCGGCGAACGTGGACCAGATTTCAACCGGCCTTGACACGACCAAGGCCGAGGCACGCACCGCGATCTCGAGCACGTCGAAGCGTTCTACGGATGAAAGTCAAGTCGGTCTGGACGGTCGGGATGCTCGCGCCGCTGGACTACCAGAACAGAACTCGCATGATCGGCCGGACGAGTCTCGGCGCTTCGCGGCTCGCATCCACGAACAAGATCGGACTACAAGGCAACGTCAACGGCCAACGCCGCCCAATTTGCGCCG
>DASTIC010000165.1:0-3815 GCA_035717845.1 Solirubrobacteraceae bacterium | reverse complement strand
CTCAGATTCCGGCGGCTCGGCGGGCCGCCGCGTGGGCCGCGGACTCGAGCGCGTCGTCGAGCGGAGCCAGCTCGGACGGCTCTATGGCGAGCGCCATGGCGGTGAGCCAGTCGGCGAAGTGGGCGTTCTTGGGAAGCAACGGACCGTGGAGATAGGTGCCGACCACGGTGCCGCGCGGGCCGCCCCGCACGCCCTCGTAGCCGGACCGCCCGTCGTTGCCGTGCCCGCGCAGCACCCGGCCGAGCGGCTGCGCCCCGGGGCCGAGCCGCGTGCGACCGCCGTGGTTCTCGAAGCCGGCCAGCACTCGACCGTCGTCAAGCGCGATCGCCACGTTGCCGATCAGCCGCGGGCCGTCCTCGCGCACGGTCTCGAGGTCGACGAGCCCGACGCCCGGCAGGCGCTCGCCGCCCATCGCGTAGCCGTGGCCGAGCAGCTGGTAGCCGCCGCAGACCGCGAACACGACCGCGCCGCGCTCGGCGGCGGCGTGCAGGGCGTCGCGCTTGGTGTCGACCATGTCGCGCGCGCACAGCGCCTGGTCGCGATCCTGCCCGCCGCCGATGTAGAGCAGGTCGTGGGCGTCGGGATCGAGCGGCTCGCCGAGGCCGATCCCGCGCAGCTCGAAGCCGACGCCGCGCCAGGCGCAGCGCCGCTCGAGCAGGAGCAGGTTCCCGCGGTCGGCGTAGATGTTCAGCAGGTCGGGGTACAGCGCGCCGACGCGCAGCGTCCGCTCAGCCACGGAGGATCACCACCTCGGAGCCGACGTGGTCGTCGGTCGGCTCGATGTGGCGGGTCGGCTCGGGGTGCAGGCCGGCGGCGGCGCCCTCGGCGAGCAGGCCGTCCGCCGTGAGCCGTGTGAGCACGATCACGTCCTCCTGGCTGGTGCGCTCCCCGCCGGGCGCGATCGTGTGCCGCAGGCGCTCGATCCGCGTGCCCCCCGGCAGCTCGCGGACCGCCGTCGGCTGGGAGACGTACCGCCACCCGTCGCGCTCCGCCACGTCGGGGAGCGGCATCAGCGCGCCGTCCTCGAAGCTCTCGAGCTCCTCGGCGATGGCCAGGGCCACGAGGCCGCCCGGTGCCACCGCGCGCCGGGCCGACGCGAAGAAGCCGCTGCGCTCAGTGGCCCCGGGCAGCAGCTGGATCGTCTGCATCGGCACCGCCACGAGCGCGAAGGCGCGCTCGCCGGCGTCGAAGCCGGCGGCGTCGGCGACCACGGTGCGGACGCGCAGACCGGCGGCGGCCGCCCGCTCACGCAGTACGGCGAGCAGCTCGGCGTCGCGGTCCAGCGCGGTGACCTCGTGCCCGGCGGCGGCCAGACGCAGCGCGACGCGCCCGGTCCCGGCGCCGACGTCGAGCACCGGGCCGCCGGCCTCGCGCGCCAGCTCGACCCACAGCGGCAGGTCGGCGGCGTAGCGGCCGCACTCCACGTCGTGCCACACGGCGGCCGTCATCGCCAGTAGTCCTCGGCCTGCCCGCGGCGGGCGAGCAGCTCGCGCAGCTCCAGCAGCGCCGTGTAGGTCGGCAGCGCGTAGAGCGGGCCGTCGCCGCTCGCCAGCGCCCGGTCGAGGCCGCGCTCGACGTCCTCCACGACCTCGAGCCGCTCGGCCGGCACGCCCGCGTACTTGAGCCGCAGCGCCAGCTCGGCGGCCCGCGTGCCGGAGCACGTGAGCCGACGCACGTGGGGGGCGACGAGCTCCCAGTCGGCGTCCCAGACCCAGGAGACGTCGCGCCCGTCGGCGGTGCGGTCGTTGAGGATCCCGAACAGGTCGAGCTGCGTGCCCTCGAGCGCGAGCGTGCGCAGGACCTCGTTGGCTCCCGCGGGGTTCTTGACGAGCAGGATCGAGGTCGGGCGCCCGAGGTCGAGCGTCTCCGCGCGGCCGAAGGCCGGCTCGACGGCCCCCAGGCCAGCAGCCACGTCGTCGAGGCCCACGCCGAGGTGCAGGCAGAGCGCGGCCGCCGCGAGCGCGTTGTAGACGTTGTAGAGCCCCGGGAGGGGGAGCTCGATGCGCCGCTCGCCGTCTCCGGTGCGCAGCGTGAACGCGGCCGAGCGGATGCCCCGCAGCTCGACCGCGGCGGCCACGACCGCCGGCTCGGGGCGCCGCGCACCGCAGTTCGGGCAGGCGTAGTGGCCGAGGTGGGCCAGGTAGGCGGCCTCGTACACGTATGCGTGGCCGCAGCGCCGGCAGTGCTTGGAGTCGGAGGCGTGCTGAAGCTCGGGCAGCGCCAGGCCGTTGTCCTCGACGCCGTAGTAGAGCGCCTCGCGGCGGCGTCCGAGGTCGGCCACCAGCGGGTCGTCGGCGTTGAGCACGAGGCCGGTGGCGGCGGGCAGGCCGTCGGCGATCTCCGCCCAGCGGTCGGCGATGATCTCGAGCTCGCCGTAGCGGTCGAGCTGGTCGCGGAACAGGTTGGCGAGCAGCACCGCGCGCGGGGCGAGGTCGGCGGTCACCGGGCCGAGCCAGAACTCGTCGACCTCGAACAGCCCCATGTCGCCGCGCCCGGCGGCCAGCGCGGCCGCGACGCCGCCCGCCATGTTGGCTCCGGCGCGGTTGTGGACGAGCCGCGTGCCGGTGCGGCCCAGGATCGCGGCCACCATCGCGGCCGTGGTCGTCTTGCCGTTGGTGGCCGAGATCACGACGCTGCCGCGCGGCAGCCGCGCCGCGAGGCGCGAGATCGCCCGCGGCTCGGCGCGCATCAGCACCTTCCCCGGCAGTGACGTGCCGCCCCGCCCGGCCACGCGGGTGGCGGCGGCCGCGGCGCGGGCCGCGAGCAGGCCGGCCTGGAGCCTCAAGGCGCGATCACCCGCAACGCGCCCGGCACGATCCGCACCGTGGCCGGGAGGTCGGCGATCGGGTCGCCGTCCGCGTAGGCGGTGAACGGGCGGTCGGCGCGGAAGACGACCTCGCGGCCGCGGTGGATCTCGAACCCCGGCTCGTCGACGTGGGCGCCGCTGAACACCTTGATGAGGCCGCGCAGGTACGTCCACTTCGCCTTGTCGAGCGTGAAGGCGACGTCGAGCAGGCCGTCGTCGATCACGGCGTCGGGGACCAGCCACATGCCGCCCCCGAAGACGCCGGAGTTGGCGACCGCCACCGCGTACCCGCGGAACGAATGGCGCGCGCCGTCGATCTCGATCTCCCACTGCGCGGGCCGCCAGCGCCGCAGCGCGACGAGCACGCCGTACAGGTACACGAGCGGCCCGAGGCGCTTGAGGCGGGTGCCGTTCGCCACCACCTGCACGTCCGAGTCCAGGCCGGCGCTGAGGATGCCGACGTAGGTCGACCCGCCGGCCTCGGCGACGTCGATCCGGCGCTCCCGGCCGGCCGCGAGGACGTCGGTGGCCGCGACCGGGTCGCTGCCGATGCCGAGCTTGCGCGCGAGGTCGTTGCCGCGCCCGCCGGGCAGCACCGCCATCACCCCGTCGCTCTCCCGCAGCTCGCCGGCCACCGCGCCGGCCAGCCCGTCGCCGCCCATCGCGGCCGCGACCTCGCCGGCGTCGCGGGCGGCTCGCGCCAGCTCGCGCGCGTGCTCGATCGAGGTCGTGCGGTCGACGCGGAAGGCGATGCCGTGCGAGCGCAGAGCGGCCTCCACGTCTGGCAGCAGCCGAGCGGCGCGGCCGGCGCCCGCGGAGGGGTTCACGATCAGGCGCACGGGGCGATCCATCGCGCGGGGAGGCTAGTGGAGGCGTCTCTATCATCGCCGCGCATGGTCAGGCTCGCCGCGCTCCTGCTCATGTGCACGCTGCTCGTCGCGGCATGCGGCGGCGACGACTCGTCATACGCCTCCGAGACGGCGGCCACGCCGGCGCCCGCCACCGCGTG
>DASTIC010000164.1:0-2216 GCA_035717845.1 Solirubrobacteraceae bacterium | reverse complement strand
GTCGTGCAGGTTCCGCACCACGCGTCTGCGCGCGTCATCGCCTGCGGCGAGCAATCGGGCGCGCGAGGCGGTGAGCTGATCGCGGCTGTCCGCGTTGGCGATCGCGGTATCCAGCAGCTCGGCGAAGCCGGCCATACGCTGTCCCGTGTCGTCCGGGGGCGGCTCGCGGTCAGTCCAGACCGCCGCCAGCACGCCCCACGTGCGCCCTTCGACAATGACCGGGGTGCCCACCGTCGACCGGACGCCGGCGCGGCGCGCCGCATCGCCGATCGGGCCGGTCGCGGTCGTGACGTCATCGAGGCGCGCGGTTGCTTCCGTGAGCAGCACGGTCGTCGTCACGTTCGTGCCTCCGAGCGCGAAGCGCTCGCCCAGCCGCAGGTGGTGGGCGGTCCCGAACTGGGCAACCACCGTGATCATGTCGTCGTCGTAGCGCGCCAGCGACACCGCCGAGGCATTCAGGACTGCGGCGACCTCGCGTGTCACGGCGTCGAAGACCGCAGCCGCCGAGGACCCCTCGGCCACCAGCGTGGCGACGCGGCGGAGCGCCGCCTGCTCGTCGGCCAGGCGCGCCACCTCAGCCCGCGCCTCGGCGTTCGCGATCGCCGTGGCCATCAGCTCGGTGAACTGGCCGATCCGCAATTCGGTGTCCGCCGGCAGGCGCTCGTCGTGCGTGCTGGCCGCGACCATTGCGCCCCACAAGCGCCCCTCGACGACGATCGGCGTGCCGACCGCGGAGCGAACACCTTCGGCGGCCACACGCTGCGCGATCGGCCCGCTCGAGTCGCCGTAGTCGTCGAGGCGGGCCGCGCGTCCCGTGCGGAAGACGACCGACGTGACGTTCCGGCCGCCAAGCGGCACGCGCGTCCCGATCGGTACCGCCTCCGTGAGCGTGCCCCAGCTGGCCACGACGGCCGCGACGCCGTCCTCATAACGGACCATATGGACGGAATCGACGGCCAGAAGGCCGCCCATCTCCTCGGCAACCGTCGCGAACACCTCACTCTGCGGGGCCTGCTTCGCAACGAGCGTCGCGACACGGCGCAGCGCCGCCTGCTCGTCGGCAAGGATGCGGACCTCGTCGTGGGCGCTGGCATTGGAGATCGCGGTCGCCACGAGCTCCGTGAAGTCCTGCAGGCGCGCCTCGGTCTCGGCCGGGAACGGGACGTCCTTCGACGTGGCGATCATCACGCCCCACGTGCGCCCGCGCACGCAGATCGGGACGCCGACGGAAAAGCGGATCCCCATCTGCCGGATCGTTTCGGCGATGACGCCGGGGGCGTCCTCGTAGGCATCCATCCGTACCGAGCTCCCGCTCCGCAGGACGCGCACGGACACGCTGTCACCAACGAGCGGGAAGCGCGCGCCGACGTCCACGCCCGGGTGTGCGCCCCAATGCGCGACGCTGACGACCGTGCTGTCCCCCTCGTAGCGGCCCACGTGTGTGGCGTCCACGCCGAGCACCTCGCCGACCTCCCGCACCACGGCGTCGAACACCGCCTCGGGCGCGGCCTCACGCGCGACCAGCGTGGCCACGCGCCGCAGCGCGGCCTGCTCCTCGGCGGCGCGCCGGCTCTCGGTCACGTCGCGGCCCGCGGCGTAGAAGAGGTCTTCGTCCGGCACGACGCGCGTGCTCCACTCCACCCAGCGCAACGAACCGTCGCGACAGATAACCCGGTTCTCCAACTTCACGACGGCTGTCCCGCGCCCGAGCGACTCGGCAGCTTCGAGCATCCGCTCCCGATCATTCGGGTGGGCGAACTCAATCCAAGGCCGCGACAGCAGCTCCTCGCGCGTGTAGCCGAACACGTCGAACGCCGGGTTGAATCGCCGCAGGTAACCGTCGAAGCCGGCGACGGCAAGTAGCGCCGGGGACATCTCGAAGATCCGTTCGGCTTCGCGCTCCGCTCGCAGCTGGCGGCGGTGCGACCAGCGCGGCGGCAATGCGTCGTGCGCGCCTGCGCGCAGCTGCGCCCAGACGCCCCGGAATGGGCGCCTCGCGACGACGTCGTCGAGCCGGCTGGGCCTGATCGCAACATTATCGCGCGGATCTCCTCCGCCAGCCCGGCGATTTCCAAGCCCGGAGGGTCGCCCGGGCCGTGAACGACCGCCGGCGACGCGTCAACGCTCCGGCGCAGACCATCCGCGCGGTCGTGCGATGAGCCGATCATCGTCCGAGCCGCGCTCCGGATCAGTCGCGGGTTCACGCCGCGCGATCG
>DASTIC010000163.1:0-38764 GCA_035717845.1 Solirubrobacteraceae bacterium | reverse complement strand
CCGCGACCCGCTGGGCCGCGGGCTCATCCAGGGCTTCAAGGGCGAGATCGAGCTCGTCGACGGCGCGGGCCACTTCCTGCCCGAGGAGAAGCCCGCGCTCGTCGCCGAGCGCATCGGCGCGATGTGAGGCTGATCACCTGGAACGTCAACCGGCGCGTCTCTCTGCTGGCCGCGCAGGCGGCCACGCTCGCGACGCGCGCGCCCGACGTCGTCGCCCTCCAGGAGGTCACCGCGCGCTCGTGGCCGCTGTGGAAGGAAGTCCTCGCCGGCGCCGGCCTCCCCCACGCGATCTGCTCGCTCGACATCGCTGACCCCGCGCGCGCGCCCGCGACCCGCCGCCGGACCGGCGTCGTGATCGCCGCGCGCGACCTCGTCGAGCCCGCTGAGCCGCTCGCGGTCCCGTGGCCGGAGACGACGATCGCCGGGCGCGTCGCCGGCACCGTCGTCCACACGGCGCACGTGCCCAATGCCGCCAATGGCTGGATCAAGCCCCACACGCTCGCGGCGCTGCGCCTGGGGCTCGCGGAGACCACCGGCGCCCGTGTGCTGTGCGGCGACTTCAACACGCCCCGGCGGGAGGCGCCCGACGGCTCGGTGATCTCGTTCGCGCGCGACTCGCGCGGCCGGCTCCGCCCCGAGCGTGGCGAGCCGTGGGACGCCGCGGAGCTCGGCGTCGTGCCCGGCCTGCGCGAGCTCGGTTTCGCCGACGCCTTCCGCGCCGTGCACGGGTACGCCGATCGCTCGCCGAGCTGGGTCTGGCGCCACGGCGGTGGCTGGCGGCTCGACCACGTCTTCGCCGCCGGCCTGACGATCGAGGCCGCCGTCTACCACCACGAGTGGCGCGACGACGGCCTCAGCGACCACTCCCCGCTCGAGGCCGATCTCAGGCCGGAGCGCGGGTGAGGCGCTCGCGCGCCTCCTCGCGGGACATCGTCCGCTTGCCCCACCGGACGGCTTCCGCGTAGTCGATCAGCGTGTCGAAGTACTCGCCGAGCCGCGGGGCGCGGATGCCGGCGGGCTCGAGCGTCGCTCGCGCGCGGGCGTCGTCGAACAGGATGTCCATGTCGAAGTACGGCAGGTAGACGGCGCCGTGGTCGTCGCCGGCGTCATCCGCAACCGCGGGGACGACCGCAGGGCGCGGGCGGCCGAAGCGGTCGCACACCAGCTCGACGAGGTCGTTCGCGAACGGGGCGTCGCGGCCCGCCACCAGGTTGAAGACCCCGCCCTGGTCCGAGTCGAGCAGGTGCACGAGCGCATCGGCGACATAGTCGACGGGCACGATGTCCACGTGCGCGGCCGGCAGCGCGGGGATCTCGTCGAACAGCCCGCGCGAGAAGGCGCGCAGCGGCCAGTAGAGCACGTTGAACGCGGGAGTCCAGCCGGTGTCGG
Source organism: Solirubrobacteraceae bacterium (assembly GCA_035717845.1). Taxonomy (GTDB): domain Bacteria; phylum Actinomycetota; class Thermoleophilia; order Solirubrobacterales; family Solirubrobacteraceae; genus DASSUW01. Next base: position 37,375 of record DASTIC010000163.1, on the reverse strand, counting down.
ACTCGCCCATGACGATGCTCGGGCGGGCAATGGCGGGCGCCAGGTCGTCGGCCTCGAGCACGACGTGCTCGGCCTCCCATTTGGTCTGCTCGTACGTGTTGCGGAAGTCCTGCCCCGCGTCGAGCTCGCCCTCGCCGAACGTGCCGCCGTGCTTGCCGGACACGTAGGCGGTGGAGACGTGCAGGAACCGCTCCAGGCGGCCCAGCGTCTTGCACTCGCGGGCGAAGCCGATCACCTCGCGCGTGCCCTCGACGTTGATGGCGCGCGCCTCGTCGAGCGGCAGGTCGAAGGAGATCGACGCCGCGCAGTGCAGCACCGCACCGACCTCCTCGGCGAGCGCGGCGCGCGTAGCCGGGTCGATCCCCAGGCCGGGACGCGTGACGTCCCCCGCCACCGCGCGCACGCGGTCGCGGTAGGGCTCCGGATCGCGCCACAGCTGGGCGAGGACAGCGTCGAGCCGCTCGTCCGCGGACGTGTCGGCGCCGGGCCGCACGAGCGCGATGACGTCGCGCTCGCCCGCCTCGAGCAGCCGCGCGAGCACCTCCATGCCGAGGAAGCCGGTGGCGCCGGTGAGGAACACGGGAGGCTTCACGCTGTCGCCTCTTCGAGCACGGGAGTCAGCGCGGTGCCCATAGCGTGGAAGCCGCCGTCGACGTGCAGGATCTCCCCCGTGACCCCGCGGGCGAGGTCGCTGAGCAGGAAGATGATCGCGCCGGCGACGGGCCCGGGGTCGTCGGTGTTCCACCCGAGCGGCGCCTGCCGCTGCCAGGCGGTGGCGAGGTCGCCGAAGCCCGGGATCCCGCGCGCGGCCAGCGTCCCCAGAGGGCCCGCCGACACGAGGTTGACGCGCACGCCGCGCGGCCCCAGGTCACGCGCGAGGTACCGCGACGTGGCCTCCAGCGCCGCCTTGGCGACGCCCATCCAGTCGTAGACCGGCCAGGCGACCGTGGCGTCGAAGTCGAGGCCCACGAGGCTGGCGCCCTCCTCCGGGTAGAGGTCCGCGAGCGCGACGGCCAGGGCCTTGAACGAGTACGCGCTGGTCCGGAACGCCACCTCGGCGCTCTCCGGCGGCGTCTCGAGGAAGTTGCCGCCCAGCGCGTCCTCGGGAGCGAACGCGATCGCGTGCAGGACGCCGTCGACGCGGCCCCAGCGCTCGCGCAGCGTGGCGGCCAGCGCGCTCAGGTCTTCGGGGCTGTTGACGTCGAGCTCCAGCACGTCCGGCGGGCCGTCGAGCTTGGACGCCGAGCGCTCGGTCATCCGCCGCACGCGGCCGAACGACGTGAGCACCACCTCGGCGCCGGCCTCCTGGGCCTGGCGCGCGACCTCGTACGCGATCGACTCGCGGTTGACGACGCCGGTGATGACCAGCTTCTTGCCTTCGAGAAAACTCATAGAGGGATGTTCCTTACCCCGGTCGCGGGCTGCGCGATCGCATCGAGCGTCGAGAGGGCCTCCACGAGCCGCCGGCGGGTGTCGCCGGGGAGGATGACCTCGTCGATGTGGCCCTCGGCCGCCGCCAGGTGGGCGCCGAGATGGTTCTCCGCGTACTCAGCGGCGTGCGCGTCGCGCGCGGCGACCGGGTCGTCGGCGGCCGCGATGTCGCGCCGGTTGACGATCGTCACCGCCTGCTTGGCGCCCATCACGCCGAGCTGGGCCTGCGGCCAGGCGAACGAGTAGTCGGCGCCGAGGTCGCGGGCGTTCATGGCGATGAACGCGCCGCCGAACGCCTTGCGCAGCACGACGGTCACCTTCGGCACCGAGGCCTCGGCGAACGCGTGCACGAGCTTCGCGCCGTGGCGGATCACGCCGAGCTGCTCCTGGCGCGTGCCGGGCATGAAGCCGGGCGTGTCGACGAGGACCACCAGCGGCAGCCCGAACGCGTTGCAGGTGCGGACGAAGCGCGCCCCCTTGGAGGCCGCCTCGGCGTCGAGCACGCCTCCCAGGTAGCGCGGCTGGTTGGCCACCACGCCGACGGGCCGTCCGTCGAGGCGGGCGAAGCCGCAGACCATGTTGCGGGCCCACTTCGGGCCCCACTCGAGCAGCCGGCCGCCGTCGACGATCCCGCGCACGACGTCGCGCATGTCGTAGACCTTGCGCTCGTCCTCCGGCACAGGCTCGCCGGCGTCGTAGCCGACGGGGCCGACAGGGCGCCACTTCGGCGCGCGCTCGCCGGACGAGGCCGGCAGGTGGTCGAGCAGGTCGCGGGCCAGCAGCGCGGCGTCGGCGTCGGTCGTCGCGACGAAGTGCGCGACGCCGTTGCGCTCGTGGACCTTCGGGCCGCCGAGCTCGAAGGCGTCGACGTCCTCGCCCATCACCTCGCGCACGACGGCGGGACCGGTGAGGAACATGTTCGCCTGCTCGGTCATGATCACGAAGTCGGTGAGCGCCGGCGAGTAGGAACCGCCGCCCGCCGAGGCCCCGCAGATCACCGAGATCTGCGGGATCTTGCCGCTCAGCGCGACGTGCTCGCGGAAGATCCGCGCGTAGCCGGCCAGCGCCGCGGTGCCCTCCTGCATGCGCGCGCCGCCGGACTCGATGAAGCCGACCACCGGAGCGCCGGCCCGGCCCGCGAGCCGCAGCACCTTGACGATCGAGTCCGCGTGCTGCTCGCCGAGCGAGCCGCCGAGGTACGACGGGTCCTGCGCGTAGCAGAACACCGGGCGCCCGTCGACGCGGCCGGCGCCGGCGATCACGCCGTCCCCGGGCCGCGCCTTCTCGCCCATGCGCCGCGAGCGCACGTCCGAGCGCAGCAGCGTCAGCGACCCGCGGTCGCACAGCGCCTCCAGGCGCTCGACCGGCGAGAGCTTGGCGGCGTCCTGGTCGCGGATCAGGTCCAGGCTCATTCGACCTCCAGGCAGAGGACGGCGTTGTGGCCCCCGAAGCCGAACGCGTTGGACAGCGCGACGGCCGGCTTGCCGTTGACGTCCAGCGTGCGGGCCTCGTTGGGGACGTAGTCGAGGTCCATGCCCTCGTCGGGATGCTCGTAGTTGAGCGTCGGCGGCGCGACCCGGTCGCGCATGGCGAGGATCGTGGCCACCGCCTCCACGGCGCCGGCGGCGCCGAGCAGGTGGCCGATCGCCGACTTGAGCGAGGAAACCGGCACGCCGTCGCCCAGCACCTGCTTGATGGCGATCGTCTCCGCCCGGTCGTTGAGCGGGGTCGACGTGCCGTGGGCGTTGACGTAGACGACGTCCTGCGGGCCGAAGCCCGCATCGCGCAGGGCGGCCTCCATGGCCCCGGCGGCGCCGATCCCGTCCTTGTTGGGTGCCGTCAGGTGGTACGCGTCCGACGTGGACCCGTAGCCGGCGAGGCGGCCGAGGATCGTGGCCCCCCGCTCGCGAGCGCGATCCCCGTCCTCGAGCACGAGCACGGCCGCGCCCTCGCCCATCACGAACCCGTCGCGCTGGGCGTCGAACGGGCGCGAGATCCCTAGGTCCGAGAGTGCGTCGAGCGCCGCGAACGCCGACGTGGCGAGCGGCGTCAAGGCGGCCTCCGAGCCGCCCGTCACGACCGCATCCGCGTCGCCCGTCTGGATCATGCGTGCGGCGGTGCCGATCGCGTGCGCGCCGGCGGCGCAGGCCGACAGCGTCGCGAACGACTGGCCGCGCAGGTCGTGGCGCATCGAGACGGCGGCCGACGCCGCGTTGCCCATGAGCAGCGGGATCGAGAGCGGCGAGACGGCCTTCGGGCCCTTCTCGAGCATCAGCTTGTGGTTGGCCTCGAGCGTGCCGATGCCGCCGATCCCGGTGCCGATCAGCGTCGCCACCCGGTTCGGGTCATACGGCAGCTCGTCCTTCCAGCCCGCCTCGGCCAGCGCCTCGTCGGACGCGACCATGGCGAACTGGGCGAAGCGGTCCGAGCGGCGAGCCTCCTTGACGGTGAGGTAGTCGGTGGGCTCGAACTCGTTTGCGGCGCCGACACCGTCCCGGATGCCAGACTCGCCTGCGCGCCAGCGTTCATAGAGCGTGCGGGCGCCGACCCCGAGCGGGGTGACGGCGCCGACACCGGTGACGACGATCTCGCGGTTCATCCTGCGCGGCTCACCACCAGGTCGATCGCGTCGCCGACGGTCTTGATCTTGCCGACGTCGTCGCCCTTGAGCTGGACGCCGTACTCGTCCTCGATGATCTGGGAGAGCTCGGCGAGGTCGAGCGAATCGACGTCGAGCTCCTCGAAGGTGGCGTCGCGCGAGATCTGCGACTCGTCGACGCCGAACTGGGGAAGGGCCCCGTAAACGGTCTTCTCGACGGCCTCGGGGGTGATCGTTGCAGCCATTGGTTTCTCCTTTGTTAGGCGGACATGCCGCCGTCGACGAACAGGGTGGTCCCGGTCACGTACCCGGCGTCGTCGGAGGCGAGGAACCGCACCGCGGCCCCCACGTCCTCCGGCGCGCCGACGCGCCGGGCCGGGATGGCCTGAAGCGCCGCGTCCGGCAGGTCCTTGGTCATGTCGGTGGCGATGAAGCCGGGAGCGACCGCGTTGACGGTCACCCCGCGCCGCGCGACCTCCGCGGCGACAGTCTTGGTCATGCCGATCAGGCCGGCCTTGGCGGCCGCGTAGTTGGCCTGGCCCGCGTTGGCGCGGGGGCCGACCACCGAGGCGACGTTGACGATCCGCCCGTAGCGGGCGCGGATCATCGGGCGCATCGCCTGCCGGGTCATGCGGAAGGCGGCGGTGAGGTTGGTGCCGATGACCTTGTCCCAGGCCTCGTCGTCGAGCTGGATGGCGAGGCCGTCGGCGGTCACGCCGGCGTTGTTGACGAGCGCGAGCACGGGGCCGAGCTCGGCCTCCACGCGGTCGAAGAGCTCGTCGGGCGATCCGTTGGTCACGTCGCCGTGCACGGCCGCGGCGCGGCCGCCGGCCTGCTCGATCGCCTCGACGGTGGCCTTGGCGCCCTCCTCGTCGGAGCGGTAGTTGACCGCGACGAGCCAGCCGTCGGCGGCCAGCGCCTGGGCGATGGCGGCGCCGATGCCCTTGGAGGCGCCGGTCACGAGCGCGGTGGCGTTCTCGGGGCGGGCCACTAGGAGATCCCCCATTCGATGACGCCGGCGCCCCAGGTGAAGCCCGCGCCGATGGCGGCGATCAGGACCTTCTGGCCCGGGCGCAGGCGGCCGTCCTCGCGCAGCAGCGACAGCGTGAGCGGGATCGAGGCGGCCGAGGTGTTGGCCATGTGGGCGACGTAGTCGGCGACCTTGGCGGGCTCGAGGTCGAGCCGCTCGCCGACCGCGCGGATGATGCGCCCGTTGGCCTGGTGGTAGACGAAGAGGTCGACGTCCTCGAGCTCGAGGCCGGCGCGGGCGACGGCCGCGACCGTGGCCTCGCTGAGGCGCTTGACCGCCACCTGGTAGGTCGAGTGGCCGTCCATGCGGAGCTTGCGCTCGTCGTTGGACGCCGTGATGCGGTCGCCCAGCGAGCCGTCGGCGGCGAGCACGATCGGCCCGATGTCGCCGGCGCCCTCGGCGCCCAGCAGCACGGCGGCGGCGCCGTCGCCGAACAGCATCGCGGTCTTCGGGTCGTCGTAGTCGATCAGACGGGTGAGCAGCTCGGCCCCGATGACGAGGACGCGATCGGCGCGGCCGGTCTCGACCTGGCCGGCGGCCAGCCGCAGCGCGGCGAGCCAGCCGGTGCAGGCGGCGCCGACGTCGATCGCCCCGGCGTTGCTGGCGCCCAGCGCGTTGGCGACCACGGGAGCGGCGTTGGGGGTGATCTCGTCCGGCGTCATGGTGGCGACGATCACGAGGTCGACGTCGAGCGGGTCGACGCCCGCGTCGCCGAGTGCGCGGCGGCCGGCGAACGTGGCGTAGTCGGTGAGCCGCTCGCCCGGCAGCGCGCGGCGACGCGACTTGATGCCGGTGCGCTTGACGATCCACTCGTCGTCGACGCCGATGCGCTCGGCGATCGGCCGGTTGGGCACGACCTCGGGCGGCACGTGGTGGCCGAGGCCGATCACGCGCGCGGTCCGCGCGGGCGCCGGCTGCGCGGAGCCGTTGCGGGTCGCCTCGCGAGCGATGGTCGCGAGGTCGGCGGGTAGCTCGGCGCTACGCATGGGCAAGCTCCTCGGCGGGCGTCTCGACGGGGCAGTCGGGCACGATGCGCTTGCCCAGGCGGGCGAGCACCTTTCCGGGCCCGACCTCGACGAAGCGGCGCGCGCCGGCCTCGTGCAGGGCAAGGACGGTCTCGCGCCAGCGGACGGGCTTGGTCAGCGCGGCGGCCAGCTCGGCTCGCACGTCCTCGAACGGCTGCGTGGAGGCGCAGGAGAAGACGGGGAAGGCGGCCTCGTGCAGGTCGGTCTCGTCGAGCGCGGCGCGGAACGGCTCCACGGCCGGCTCCATGCTCGGCGAGTGGAACGCGCCGGCGACGTCGAGCGGCAGGGCGCGGCGGCCGCGCTCGCGGGCGGCCTCCTCGGCGCGGGCGAGCGCCTCGCGCGGCCCGGAGAGCACGACCTGGCCGGGGGCGTTGTCGTTGGCGACGGTCACGCCGGCCTCGGCGGCGACCGCCTCGGCATCCTCCTGCGTCGCGCCCACGAGCGCGAGCATCGAGCCGACGTCGTCGGCCTTCGCCATCAGCTCGCCGCGCAGCACGACGAGCCGCAGCGCGTCCTCGCGGCTCAGTACGCCGGCGGCGGCCAGCGCCGCCAGCTCGCCGAGCGAGTGCCCGGCGGCGGCCGCCGGCTCGAGGCCCAGAGCGTCCCAGCCGGCGAGCGACGCGCAGAAGATGGCGGGCTGGGCGAACCGGGTGGACTCGCCGGCGCGGGGGAAGGGGTCCTCTCCCACGAGCGCGGTCACGCGCTCGAGCAGGTCGGGAGCCCGGTGCGCGACGAGGTCGCGCATCTCCGGTGTCTGGCTGCCCTGGCCGGGGAACAGCGCGACCGGGGCGGCGGGGTCGGTGATCAAGCTCACAGCCGCAACATCACCACCGCGCGTGAGAGGTCACAGGTATTCGCATGACGAACCCCCCGGTAGGGGGGTACGCGGCCCCCCGGTTCACGAAAGCGCTACGAGATCAAACCGAGGCGCTGGGCCTTCTGCACGGCCTCGGCGCGGTTCCGCACGCCGAGCTTGCGGTACAGCGTGCTGGTGTGCTCCTTGACCGTGTGGGGCGACAGGAAGAGCCGCTCGGCGATCTCGCGGTTGGTGGCCCCTGACGCCACCGCCTCGAGCACCTCGCGCTCGCGCTCGGACAGCGGCGGCCCGGCCGGCGCCTCGTGCGGCCGGAACACGGTCATGCCGAGCCCGACCATCCGCACCGCGCCTGCGATGTCGGCCGCCGGCCAGTCCTTGGAGATGAAGCCCGCGGCGCCCGCCGCCCGCGCGGCGTTCGGCGAGATGCGCCCGGCGCCCGAGATCATCAGCACGTTGGTGGAGGGCGACTCGCGGCGCAGGCGCTCGCAGATCTCCGCGCCGGACTCCTGGCCGACGAACAGGTCGACGAGCGCGACGTGCGGCGTGTAGCGGCGCGTGAGCGCCAGCGCCTCGGCCGCGTTGCGCGCGCTCACGCAGCGCTCGACCCAGGGCTGCTCGCCGAGCATGAGCCGGAAGCCCCAGTGCACGACCTCGTGGTCGTCGACGATCAGGACGCGCAGCCGGCGCTCGTTCGACCCGCCGCCCGTCGCGAGGCGGCTCGGGTTGACGTCGGGCATCGTCACATCGGCACCGCCAGGCGCACGCGCCAGGTGCCCGGCTCGCGCTCGCCGAACTCGACGATGCCCCCGACGTGGAGCGCCTCGAGCGCGGCGAGCCGCAGGCCCATGCCGGTCTGCCGCGGCCGGCCCGTCACGCCGTCGTTGGCGACCTCGAGCGAGAGCGTGCCGTTCGTCACGTCGAGCGTGACCTCCACCCGCGTCGGCTGCGCATGCTTGTGCGCGTTGCGCACCGCCTCGGCGAGCACCGACTGGGCGAGCGACTCGAGCTCGGCCGGCACGCGCACGCGCTCGGAGCCCGGCGTCAGCCGGATCGCGAGGTCGCGGTGCTCGCGCCGGAGGCGGTCGACCTCCTCCAACAGCGTCGTGTGCGTCTCGGGCGCGACGCGACCCAACGGGCGCTGGAGCGCGCGCCGCAGGTCGAACAGCGCGGCCTGGAGCTCGGCCGCGATCCGCTCCCGCGCGGCCGGCGAGAGCTCGGCCTGGCTGGAGAACACGAGCTGCACGCCGAACAGGCGCTGGATCACGCCCTCGTGTACGTCGCGCGCGAGGTCGATCCGCTCTTGGAGCTGCCGCGCGCGCGCCGACTGGTTCGTCGCCAGCCGGGCGTGGGTGGCGAGCGCCGCTGTCTTGCCGAGCGCCCACAGCGCCGCGCGCTCCTTGTCGCCCAGCGCCTTGGAGCCCGACCCGCGGTCGGAGAGGATCACCCCGAGCCAGCGCCCCGCGGCCGACATCGGCGTGCACACGAACGTCGCCTCGCGCACGAGATCGCGGTACTCCTCCGGCACCTCGGGGGAGTCGTCGCCGGTGAGCTCGATGACCCGATCCTCCTCGAGCGCCTGGCGCGCGATCGGCGCCGACTCGACGGTCACCTGCGCGTTCTCGAACACCGCGAGATCGATCCCGTAGGCGCCCGCGGCATACACGCGCCGGCGCGCGTCGTCGTAGCGGAAGATCACTGCTCGGTCCATCGAGGCCACGCGGCAGGTGGCCTCGCACAGGCGGCTGTAGAAGTCGTCGGTCGCCGTGTCGACGTCCGCGAGGAGCTCCACGAAGGTCTCAAGGACGTCTACGGCGACGGTGGGCTCGGGCGCGGACATGCCTCGGTCGGACATGATGTCCTACGGCGGGGACAGCCGCAGTACGCGGTCGTCGCCGTCCTCCGGCGTGCCGCGCCCGTCGCGGTTGCTGGTGAGCACGTAGAGCGCGCCGTCGGGGCCCACGCGGACGGTGCGCAGCCGTCCGTACTCGTTCTCCAACAGCACGTCCTCGGACTCGTCGTCGAGCGAGAGGCGCCGCAGCGCCTCGCCGCGCAGGGTGGCGAACCAGAACGCGCCCTCCCAGAACGTCGCGCCCGACGGAGCGACCGACTGCTCGTAGACGCGCAGTGGCGCCGTGAAGTCGCCGTGGTCGGTCCCGGTGACCGCCGGCCAGCCGTAGTTGTTGCCCTCCTCGATCTCGTTGATCTCGTCGAAGCCCGCCGGCCCGTGCTCGGTCGAGATCAGGCGATCGGTCTCCGGCTCCCAGTCGAAGCCCTGCGGGTTGCGGTGGCCGGTCGAGACGATCTCCGGCCGCGTCGGCCCGCCGCGGTAGTCGGTCAGCCGCAGGTACTTGCCGTTGAGCGAGTCCTCGTCCTGCGCGAGCTGCTCGTTCCCGGCGTCGCCGGTGGCTACGTAGAGCGCGTCGTCGGGCCCGAAGGCGATCCTCCCCGAGTCGTGGACCGGGCCGGCCTCGATCACCCCGTCGATCAGGCTCGCCTCGCGCGTGAGCCGGTCGTCCTCGAAGCGCCAGCGCTCGAGCTGGAGCCCGTCCGCGGTCGTGAAGTAGAGGTAGACGAAGGGCTGCGACTCGAACTCGGGGTCGAGCGCGAGCCCCATCAGCCCGCCCTCGCCCAGCGCGCTCACCGGCACCTCGGCGACCAGCGTCCCGTCGAGCATCCGGATGCGGCCAGGGCGCTCGGTGATCAGCGCGCGCCCGTCCGGCAGCCAGACGATCTCCCACGGGACCTCGAGGCTCTCGGCGACGACCTCGACGCGCATCTCGTCGTCCGCAGGCGCGGTCTGCTCCTCTCCGTCCCCGCCGCCGCAGCCGGCGACGAGCAGGAGGGACACGAGGGCGGCTGTCAGTCGAGCGGCCAGGTGTGGACAGGCTGGTTGGAGTGCATGTGCTCGCGATAAAGCACGGTCATCTCCCGCAGCGCGTCCTCACGGTCCAGCCGCTCGTACAGGCGGTGGAATGTCGCGGCCTGCCACGACGCGCCGTTGCGTCCCTCGACGCAGCGGCGCTCGATGATCTCGCACAGGCGGTCGCGGTCGGCGGCGTCGACGCCCCAACGCTCGAGGCCCTCGTAGGCCATCGGCAGCAGCCGCCGCACGACCAGCTCGGCGGCGCCGACCTCCCCCACCCCGGGCCAGTAGACCAGCGCCTCGATCCCGTCGCGCGCGCCCGCGTGGAAGTTCTCCTCGGCGGCCGAGAACGACATCTGGCTCCACAGCGGCCGGTCCTCGTCGGCCAGCACGCGCACGAGCCCGTAGTAGAAGGCGGCGTTGGCGATCGTGTCGACCACGGTCGGCCCGGCGGGTAGCACGCGGTTCTCGACGCGCAGGTGCGGGCGCCCGCGCACCACGTCGTAGATCGGGCGGTTCCAGCGGTAGACCGTGCCGTTGTGCAGGCGCAGCTCCTGGAGCCGCGGCGTCTCGCCGCGCTCGATCAGCTCGACCGGGTCCTCGTCCTCGCAGACCGGCAGCAGCGAGGGGAAGTAGCGGACGTTCTCCTCGAACAGGTCGAAGATCGAAGTGATCCAGCGCTCGCCGAACCACACCCGCGGGCGCACGCCCTGGGCCTTGAGCTCCTCCGGGCGCGTGTCGGTGGCCTGCTCGAAGAGCGCGATCCGCGTCTCCCGCCACAGCTCGCGGCCGAAGAAGAACGGCGAGTTGGCGCCCACCGCGAGCTGGATGCCGGCGATGCACTGGGCGGCGTTCCAGTGGCGGGCGAAGATCGCCGGGTCGACGAGCTGGTGCAGCTGCACGCTGGTGCACGCCGCCTCGGGCGCGATCGTGTCGGCGTAGGCCGAGAGCCGCTCGACGCCGTCGATGGCCAGGTGCAGGTCCTCGCCGCGGGCGGCGAAGATCTGCTCGTTGAGCAGCGCGTAGCGGGGGTTGGCGCTGAGTACCGAGCCGTCGAGCAGCGCCTCGCTCAGCGTGGGCATGATGCCGGCCATCAGCAGCCGGGTGTGCGCCTTGTTGGCGCCCTGCTCGGCGTGGTTCAGGCTCTTGCGGACGGCCGTCTCGAGCTCCGAGAACACCGCACCGTCGAGGGTCTGCGGCGGGATGTTGATCTCGATGTTGAACTGCGCCAGCTCGGTCTGCCAGGCCGGGTCGGCGATCATCTCCAGCACGTGCTGGTTGGCCAGCGCGGGATCGCCGGTCTCCTCCGTGATGTTGAGCTCGATCTCGAGCCCGATCGAGCGGCGGTCGCCGTCGAAGCGCGCCTCGGAGAGCATGCGCGCGAAGACGTCGAGGCAGCGCTTGACCTTCTCGCGATAGCGCTTGCGGTCCTCGCCCGTGAAGACGGTCGCGGCGACCTCGTCCCCCATCGGGGACCAGTGTCTCACTTCTGCGCGTTACGCGGGCGCGAGCAGCTCTTGCGTGGGGCGCTCGCTGGGCGCCTCGGGCTCGCCGGCGACGAGCTCGGCGGCGCGCACGAGGTCGACCGCGACCGAGCGCACCTGCCCGCCGACCATCACGAGGTCGGCGCTGCCCTCCGGCAGCGAGGCGGCCTCGCCGGCGGCGTGGACGGCCAGCCGGCGGGCGGGCTCGACGTGTGACGGGGAGTCGTAGGCGGCGGCGAGCTCCCACACCGAGTGCGACAGGTCGCGCACGGCAGTCGGGAGGCGCTCCGGCACGTCGCCGCCGTCGCGCACGAGGCTGAGCACGTGGCGCGCCAGCACGCGGGTGTTGCGCACCGCGTAGTCGACCTGGCCGAGGCTGGTCTCGTAGCGGTCGAGCTCGGAGCGCGCACCGCGATGGGGCGCGGTGAGGCGGGCGAGCTCGCGCCCGGCGTCGAGCTCGTCCTGGACGGTGCGCATGAGCGGGTCGATGGCGCGGGCGTCGTGCAGCGCATGCTCGGCGGCGCCGGGGTCGCGCGCCTCGAGCGCGCCCGCGAGCCGCTCGAGCGCGCGCCCGAGCTCCGCGAACACGGCCTGGGCGGCGCGGCCGGGGCCGAGCGCAGGGTCGGGCGGGAAGAGGAACGAGGACACGGCGAGCGCGACGGCGCCGCCGATCATGCCCTCGATGACGCGGTTGGGGGAGAAGCCGTGGGCCGCGCCAGGGTCGAGCGCGACGAGCAGGATCGCCGACACGCCCGCCTCGACCACCAGCAGCTCACCGCCGCCGAGGGCGACGGCGGCCCCCATGGCGAGCACCACGAGCACGCCGATCTGCCACGTGCCGGTGCCGATCAGCTGGATCAGGAGGTCGGCCACGGTGAGGCCGAGCACGACGCCGCCCACGAGCTGGAGCGCGCGGCCCGCACGCTGGCCGTGGGTCGCGCCGACCGCGATGACCGCGGCGATGGCGGCGAACGCCGGCCGCGGGTCGGGCAGCAGCAGCACCGCGAGGTACCACGCGACCACGGCCGCGGTCGCGGTCTGCACGATCGCGAGCCAGCGGCCACGCAGCCGCGAGGCCGCGGTGCGCCAAGGGGAAATGAGAGTCGACGGACGGACCATTGCCCGTACATGTTCGGCATCGACCCTGAGTTGTCCCAGGGAAATCCCGTGAACCGTGACCCATGTCACTCAGACCGGCCCGCCGCCGTTCGAGGCGGCGGACCGGTCGAGCGATGCCTCTAGTTGTCGGCCCAGTACGCGCCGGTGCCGACCATCGGCCACTCGCGCTCCGGGTCCGCGCGGTACAGCGGGTTGTTCGCGAACACGACCAGCCGCCCGGTGCCGGACGTGGTCGTGCCGTGGCTGATCACCGTTGACCCCGCGGCGCCCGAGGTCGCGCTGCCCGGGAACAGGCCGGAGAGGAAGAAGTCCCCGGTGGCGAACTGCCCGTCCTCGGTCATCGTGCCCGGCAGCGACGTCAGCCACGTCGGCGGGTCCATGATCAACGTGTCCTGCGCCGGGTAGGCGCCGGTGATCACGCTTCCCGCGCCGCCGGTGTTCTCCCACAGCGCGATGCCGCTGTAGCCGCTGCCGCCGCCGCTGTTGCTGGCGGCGGCGAGGCCGGTCACCAGGCCGAGGTCGGACAGCAGGTTGGCGCCTCCGCTCTGGCCGCTGATGTATCCGCCGCCGCCGGCGACGAACGCGGTCAGGCGGGCTCGCGCCACCGTGTTGATGGGGTTACCGGTGTTGTTCACAGCCGGTACCCCCGACGTGTTGAACAGGAGGTCGTAGCCCGGCAGGGGGTCGGTCGTCTGGTTGAGGCGGGCAATCGAGTACGGATCGGCGTCGAAGCCGAGCTCGCGCAGCACCCAGGTGCTCTGGTCGACCGCTCCCGTTCCAGTGATGACGGCGAAGCGCGGCACCTTCTCGATGCGTTCGCTCGCCGGCAGCGCGCCGCGCACGGCCCTGAAGGTGAGACCGCGCTCCTCGCCAACATCGTCGAGCTCGTCCTTGGCGGCGCGGAAGAACACCGTGCCGGCCGGCCCGGCGCTCGACGCCGCCGTCGCGATCCACGCCTCGGCGCCCCCGCGGACGAGCTCGTTGACGGCCCTGACGGCGGTCGGCGAGTCGACCTCGAGCGCGTACCCCGACACGCTGTGCTTGTGCTTGCGATGCTTGCTCTGGACCCCGCCGTCAAGCCGGTTCGGCCGCTTGATGCGCTCCGTCCGCGGGAAGAACCGCGCGCCGTCGGGGATCGTCAAGACGTCGGCGCCCCAGAGGTAGCCGTGGCTCCACGCCCCGGGCGGCGCGTACAGCCTGGCGATCTCGTCCGAGATGTCGACGCCGACGTTCATCGCCGTGTCGAGCAGGCCGCGGCGCGGCTGCGCGATCCAGGCGACGTAGGAGTCCTTCTCGAGCCGCTGGCCGTTGTACGTGTAGTCGTGCTCGAGCTCGCTGACCTCGATGTCGTTGAACAGGAGCCACTCGACGAGGCGGTTGGCCTCGGCGTCGCTGCGCTGGCCCTTGCCTAGCGGGATCACGTACGCCCGCGGGTAGTCCTCCATCCAGTTGTGGAACTCGGGGTCGAACGGCGGCGGGCAGCACTCCGGCCGCGGAGCGTCGACGTCCCCGCGGCGGTACATCTCCAGCTCGTCGTGGAGCATCGCGGCGCGGTTGGCGACCACGAACTCGTATGTCGACTGCTGGATGACGTTCTGCTGCTGCCTGGCGCCGGCCCGGCCGCCGCACGGGCGGTACCACGCGTCCGCCGGGCGGGTCGCCGGGGTCTCGGCGCACATCTCGACCGTGGACGAGTCCAGACCAACGTGCTGCATGTACATGGGGCCGTAGAACGGGCCCCAGTCGTCCCAGCCCTCGGCCACGTCCGGGCCGGGGGTCACGCCGTTGTCGCAGGTTCCGTCGGGGTTCGGATCCGCCTCAGGGCACCAGTCATTGATCGGCCGCGTGATGTCCTGGCCGATCGCGTCCATCGCCTGCTCGTTGTAGTCGATCCGAGCCTGGTTCCACTTCAGCCACAGGTCGTACTCGATGCTGGGGTTGTGCGGCTTGGTGGTGGCCTCGACGAGCATCGGCTCGACATAGCCGTGCAGGTCGAGCATCTCGGGCGGCAGCCAGCGCTTCATCACCGTGATCGAGGACCTCGTCTCGGATTGCGACTGCGTGAGGAAGTCGCGGTTGAGGTCGAACCCGAAGCCGTTCACGCGCAGGCCGGCGACCCGGCCGTCCGGGTTCTGGATCGGATTGAAGACGAGCACGGCATGGTCGAGGATGTTGTCGATCGTCGCGTTCGTCCCGCGCGGCGTGGTGGCGTACTTCTCGATCGTGTCGATCGCCGCGTCGACGCCCTCGTACTCGTTGCCGTGGATGCCGCCCTGGACGTAGATCGGCACCTTGATGCGGCTCCCGTGCTGGGCGAGATGCTTCATCGCATGGCGCGGGTTCTTGAGCATCAGCTTGCGGACGTCGCGCCAATTGGCGTAGTTGCGCCGCTGCCGCCGCGTGCTCAGGTCGTTGATCACCACGCCGAACTGGTCACGGCCGAGCGCGGACTGCCCGATCACCTCGACCGTCATGCGACCGTCGCTGCGCGAGGCGATGTCGTCGAGCGTGCAGCGGATCGCGTAGTACGGGATGTGTGGGAAGCTGCCCGGCGGATGGCTCGGGCTGCTCCCGTCCGGGAGATTGGCCGCGGCGTCCGTCTCCGGCGTGCCGCACCACGGCGGCGCTGCCGCGGAAGCTCCAGAAACCGGCCCGGCCGCCAACGCGAGCACGACGAGTACCAACGACCAGCGCAGACGGCGAACCATCGAAACCCCCTCGAACGGCGTTTCGCCATTCCTATCCGGGTCCCGGTGCAAGGTCAACCCGTTCTTAGAGTGTCGCTGACTGCGTAACCGCGAGATCGCTCGCGCGTTTACGTTGCACCTTCTGTGACCGCGACCGGATTCGATCAACACGGCGGGACGAGGCTCGGGCTGCTGGCCCGCGCCGGTGAGCTGCTGTCCTCGCCCGGGGCCGGAGAGCACACGCTCGAGCGGCTCGCCGGGCTGCTGGTGCCGAGCCTCGCGAGCTGGTGCGCGATCGACGTGCTGCGCGAGGACGGCGAGATCCGGCGCGTCGCCGCGGTGCCGGCGACGGCGGCCGCGCCGGGACACGACGCCCCGCACGGACCGGCGGTCGTCATGCGCACGGGCGAGCCCGAGCTGGTGCGACGCAACGGTGGGGCGTCGCTGCTGTGCGTCCCGCTCATGGCGCGCGCCCGGCCGTGGGGCGCGATCACCCTCATCTCGGCGCCCGACGAGGTCTACGGCCCGACGGACGTGGAGCTGGCCGCCGAGCTGGCCCGCCGGGCGGCGACGGCGATCGAGACCGCCCGCCTCGTGCGCTCGCTCGAGCAGTCCGAGGAGCGCTACCGGCTGCTGTTCGAGGCCAGCCCGCTGCCGATGTGGGTCTACGACGCCGAGACGCGGCGCTTCGTCGCCGTCAACGCGGCGGCGGTCGCCCACTACGGCTTCACGACCACCGAGTTCCTCCGCATGACGACGGACGACCTCAGCTCAGAGCCCGGCACCCGCGAGCACAGCAAGAAGGACGGGACCGCGATCGAGGTCGAGCTCACCGCCGGGCGCGTGGACTTCAACGGCCGCGCGGCCGCGCTGGTGCTCGCCAACGACGTGACCGAGCGGCGCGCGCTCGAGGAGCGCCTGGCGCAGGCGGAGAAGATGGAGGCGATCGGGCGGCTGGCCGGCGGCGTCGCGCACGACTTCAACAACCTGATCACGGTCATCTCCGGCTACGCCGAGATCCTGCTCGCCCGCACGGAGCTCGACGGCCGCGAGCACCTGACCGAGATCCGCCACGCCGCCGACCAGGCGGCGGCGCTGACCCGCCAGCTGCTCGCCTTCAGTCGTCGCCAGGTGCTGCACCCGCGCGTCGTCGACGTCAACGAGATCGTGGCCGGGATGGAGCCGATGGTGCGGCGCATCATCGGCCGTGACGTCACCGTCGCCGTCCGGCTGGCGGCCGGGCCCAAGACGGTGAAGGCCGACCGCTCACAGCTCGAGCGCGTCATCCTCAACCTCGCCGCCAACGCCCGCGATGCCATGCCGACGGGCGGCCGGCTGACGATCGAGACGGGCGCGGTGGACTTCGACGACGAGTTCGTCGCCGCGCGCGGGGAGGGCACCGCGGGCCCGAACGTGCTGCTGTCGGTGAGCGACACCGGCGTGGGGATGAGCGACGACGTCCAGCGCCAGGTCTTCGAGCCGTTCTTCACGACGAAGGAGCCCGGCGCCGGCACCGGGCTCGGCCTCGCGACGGTCTTCGGCGTCGTCAAGCAGAGCGGCGGCAGCATCTATGTCTACAGCGAGCCCGGCCGCGGCACGACGTTCAAGGTCTACCTGCCGGCCACCGCGCCGGCGCCCGAGGAGGCCGAGGCACCCGCCCCCGAGCCTGCCGCCGCGCTCGGCAGCGAGACCATCATGCTCGTGGAGGACGACGCGAGCGTCCGCACCCTCGTGCAGGTGATGCTCGAGTCCAAGGGCTATCGCGTGCTGGTGGCGAACGGCCCCGACGAGGCCGAGCGCCTCTGCACAAGCGCGGTCGACCTCCTGCTCACCGACGTGATCATGCCCGAGGTCAACGGCCGCTCGCTCGCCGAGCGCCTGACGACCACGGCACCCGCCATGCGCGTCCTCTTCATGTCCGGCTACTCGGACGACGCGGTGTACCGCCACGGCGAGCTCAGCCCGGACGCGGCGTTCATCGAGAAGCCCTTCTCGGACCGCGCGCTGGCGCGCAAGGTCCGCGAGGTGCTCGACGCCTAGGCGGCCTGGGCGCGAGCGGTGAGCTGGCGGCGCGGCTCGGCGCTGACGTCGATGCCGTGGAACGCGGCGTACGCGTAGGGGTGATGGAAGACGTCGAGCGGCTTCTCGCCCTCGCGGAGCTTGATCGTGAACTCGTCTCCGGTCTTCTCGTCGGCGACCGCGACGAACACCTGGTTGTCGCTCTCGCGCCAGAGGAGCCAGACGTCGATGCGATCGTTCGTGCGGTGATCGAGTTCTTGGAGGCCGTCGTTCATGATGCGAGTACGGTGGCAGCGCGGCGCCCTCCGTTAAAGGCGGCCAGCCAGCGAAAGCGCGGGAGGCTGGCTGCCCTCCGGGCGGTGGGGTGAGCCGTACATCAGAGCCAATCGAGCAGCTCGGCCTGCGCCGGGTTCAGCTTCTCGCGCGCCTCGTCGAGACCGAACCAGGCGGCGCGGTCGACCTCCGGGAACTCGCGCTGGACGCCGGAGCGCGGTGGCCACTCCATCGTGAACGTGTTGCTCGTGATCGCGTTCGCGTCGAGGTCGCCCTCGGCGGCGTAGGCGGTCACGTGCTTGCCGCTGCGGAGCCGCACGGTGCCCAGCTCGCGCAGCTCGGTTGCGGCCGGGAGCGGCGTGCCGAGCTCCTCCTCGAACTCGCGGCGGGCGCACGCCCGCGGATCGTCGCCGTCCTCGTACTCGCCCTTGGGGATCGACCACGCGCCGGCGTCCTTCTTCGCCCAGTACGGCCCGCCGGGGTGCACGAGCAGCACCTCGCGCGCGCCGTCGCGCTCGCGGTGCAGCAGGATGCCGGCGCTACGCCGGGACCGCGACCCGGGCACGGCGCCTCAGCAGGAAGGTCGGGCCGAGGGCCACGAGCGCGCCCACGGCGCTGATCGTGAACGCGAGCGTGAAGCCGTGCTCGGCGGGGATCTCGGTCCCGGCGATGGTGTTGGCGGAGATGATCGCGGCGGCGACCTGCGACCCCAGCGCGGCGCCGATGGTGCGCATGATCGTGTTCATCCCGCTCGCCACGCCGGTCTCGCCCGGCGGCGAGTTCTCGATCACCAGCGACCCCAGCGCGGCGAAGCTGAACGCCAGCCCCAGGCCCATGAACACCATCCACGCGTAGATCGTCCACGGCTCGTCGTGCACGGTCGCGAGCAGCGTGAGCGCCAGCGCGAGGAAGCCGATCCCGATCCGCAGCGGCAGCACGTTGCCGCGCCGCATCCCGAGCGCGCCCGCCAGCGGGCCGGCGACCATCATCGCCACGGACGAAGGCACGAAGAAGAGGCCCACCTCGACGGGCGAGGCGCCGAAGCCGTAATCGACGCGCGCCGCGAGCTCTGGCGGCAGGCCGAGCGGCTGCTGCACGAAGTTCGGGAGCAGGATGAAGGTGGAGAACATCGAGAAGCCCATGATCAGCGTCGTGAGGTTCGTGGCGGCCATCTCCCGCCGCGCGAACGTGCGCAGGTCCACCAGCGGCTCGGGCACGCGGTTCTCGACCCAGGCCCACAGCGAGAAGAAGGCGACCGACACGGCGGCGAGGCCGAGCACGCCGCCCGACGCCCAGCCCCAGTTGCTCCCCTCGCTGATCGCCACGAGCAGCGTGCCGAGCGCGAGCGAGAGCGTGATCCCGCCCACGTAGTCCGGCCGCGAGCGGTGCTTGACCGGCGACTCGGGCACGTAGAGCGCGAGCAGGACGGTGGAGGCGAGCACCGGGATCGCGCCGATGAGGAACAGCCAGTGCCAGGTGAGGTGCTCGATGATGACGCCGCTGAGCACGAGCCCGACCCCGCCGCCGACGCCGAAGACCGAGCTCACGGTCCCGACGCCGAGCCCGATCTTCTCGGGCGGGAACTCGTCGCGGATGATGCCGAAGGAGAGCGGGAAGACGGCCGCCCCGGCGCCCTGGAGCACGCGGCAGACGATCAGCGTCGCGAGGTTCCAGGCGGCCGCCGCGGCCAGCGACGCGAGCCCGAAGATCGCGAGCGAGATGACCAGCATCCGCTTCTTGCCGTACGCGTCGCCGAGCTTGCCGAGGATCGGCGTGAGGACCGACGAGCTGAGCAGGAAGCCGGTGGCGATCCACGTCACCCAGCTCGCCGTC
This sequence comes from Solirubrobacteraceae bacterium, assembly GCA_035717845.1. Lineage (GTDB taxonomy): Bacteria > Actinomycetota > Thermoleophilia > Solirubrobacterales > Solirubrobacteraceae > DASSUW01. Next base: position 18,195 of record DASTIC010000163.1, on the reverse strand, counting down.
GTGTCGAACTCGCGCTGGAAGAACGGCAGCGCCGGCACCACGAGCGTCTGCATGACCGCGAACGAGATGCCTGCCACCGTGAGCAGCGCCAGGGTGATGCCGTAGTGCTGCCGCTCGGTCTCCGCCATCAGAGGTCCACGACGTCGAGCGTGGGGTCGCGCCGGCGCAGCGCGTCGGTGACGATGCGACGGTGGCACGCGGCCGGCTCGGCCTCCAGACACATGAGCGCGGTCCGCGGCCCGCGCTGGAGCTCGGCGGCCAGGTCGTCGAGCTCGGCCGCCGCCGTCTGCTCGACGTGCTGCCGGTAGGCGGCGGCGCCCTCGGGCGCGCGGCCGTGCCTGTAGAACCAGCGGATGTCGGGCGGCGTCCCCAGCGCGCGCCGGTGCTCGTAGGCGATCCCGTGGTCGGCGAGCAGCGCGCCGAGGCGGGTCTTCGACAGGCCGGGGCGGCGCGACTGCGGGCGGAAGCGGACGTCGATCAGCCGCTCGACGCGGGCGGCCTCGAGCTCGGCGACGAGCTCGGGCGCGAGCAGCCGCTCGTAGCCGATCGTCCAGACCGTCGGCACGCTCACGCGGCCTGGGCGGTGGGGGCGCGGAGCCCGAAGGCGTCCGCGATCAGCTCGTAGGAGCGGCGGCGAGCCGCGTGGTCGTGCGTGATGGTGACGAGGATGACCTCGTCGGCCCCGTACTCGGCTGCGACGGCCTCGATCCCGGCGCGCACCGTCTCCGGGCCGCCGACGATACGCCGGCGGCCGGAGGCGGCCGGGTCGCCGTTCTGCTCGAGGTAGCGGGCGGCGCGCTCGGGGGTCGGCACCGCGACCGGGCGGCCCTGGCGCAACATCGCGAACGACATCGCGATCGAGGTCGCCAGCCGCTCCGCCTCGGCGTCGGTGTCGGCGCAGATCGCCCACACGCCGATCGCGGTCCGCGGCTCGGCGGTGCGCTCGCGGTAGGAGGCGACGATCTCCGCCCCGCGCGGGTTGATGAAGTCGGCGAACGCGTACGGGAGCCCGAGCTGCGCCGCCCAGATCGCGCTCTGGGACGAGGAGCCGAGCAGCCAGATCTCGGGCCGCTCGTCACCGCCCGGGAGCGTGCGGCCGAGCCGCGCGAACGGGTGGTCGGACGGGAAGCTGCCGTCGAAGTGCGCGAGCAGCTCGGCGAGCTGCTGCGGGAAGTCGTCGGGGGCGACCTCGCGGCGGTCGCGCTGGAGCGCGTAGGTGGTGAGCGGGTCGGTGCCCGACGCGCGGCCGATCGCGAGGTCGATGCGGGCCGGGTACAGGCCGGCGAGCAGGCTGAAGTTCTCCGCCACCTTGAACGGCGAGTAGTGCGGGAGCATCACCCCGCCGCTGCCCACGCGGATGCGCGCGGTGGTGGCCGCGACGGGGCCGATCAGCACCTCCGGGCTCGGGCCGGCCAGCGACAGCCCGTGGTGCTCGGCCAGCCAGTAGCGGTGGTAGCCGAGGGCGTCCGCGGCCCGCGCGAGGTCGAGCGTGTTCTGGAGCGCCTCCGGGCCGCTCGAGCCCTCGGAGACGGGCGTCTGGTCGAGCACGCTGAGGAGCATCAGGCGGCCTCCTGGCGGGCGCGCTCGAACGCCTGCACGAGGAGCTCGGCCGGCTGGGCGCCGGAGACCCCGAAGCGCCGGTCGAGCACGAAGTATGGGACGCCGCGGATGCCCATCCGCCGTGCCAGGTCCTCGTCGGCGCGGACGTCGTCGGCGTAGGCGCCGCTCTCGAGCACGGCGCGCGCCTCGTCGGGGTCGAGCCCCGCGTCGGCGCCGAGCCGGACCAGCGTCTCGTGGTCGCTCACGGCCTCGCCCTCGGTGAAGTAGCCGCGCATCAGGCGCTCCTTGACCGCGTCCTGGACGCCGCGGGCGGCGCCGAGCTGGATCAGGCGATGGGCGTCGAACGTGTTGCCGCCGCGCGTGCGGTCGAGGTGGTACTCGAGGCCCTCGCCCGCGGCCAGCTCGGTCATCTGCTCGTTCAGGGCGCGCGCGTCCTCGACGCTCATCCCGTACTTGGCGGCGAGGTGCTCGTCGGCGGGCACGTCGCGGGCGGGCGGCGCCTCCGGGTCGAGCTGGAAGGAGCGCCACCGGACCTCGACGTCGTCACGGTCCGGGAGCATCGCCAGCGCGGCCTCGAGCCGGCGCTTGCCCACGTAGCACCACGGGCAGACGACGTCAGACCAGATCTCGAGAGCGAGCGGCGCCACGCGAGTCCATGCTAGGACGCTCAGGCCGCGGTACGAGACGCTGCGACGGCGAGGCGGTCGGCGCGGTCGTTGAGCGCCTTGTGGGCGTGGTCGGCGCCCGTCTCGTGGCCGCGGACCCAGTGCCAGCGCACCGCCACGTGACGCCCGATCTCCGCCTCCAGCGCCCGCACGAGGTCCTGGTTCTTGACCGGGTCGCCGCCCGCGGTCTTCCAGCCGCGCCGCTTCCAGCCCGCGATCCACTTGGTCATCGAGTCGAGCATCAGCCGCGAGTCGGTGACGATGCACGCACGACTCCCGGCCGGCAAGGCCTTCAGCCCCTCGAGCGCCGCCGTGTACTCCATCCGGTTGTTCGTGGTGTGCCGGTCGCCGCCCGACAGCTCGACCGGGTCGGCCCCGTGCGGCGGCACCACGATCGCGGCCCAGCCGCCGGGACCGGGGTTGCCGCGGCAGGCGCCGTCGGTCCAGACCAGCGCCTCGCCCTCGCGGGTCTCGACCGGTGTGTCGCGGCGTGGCATCGGCGGGCGATAGTAGGTGGCGGCGCGGACGAACGTCAACGGCGGCTGGGCAGGGAGGCCGGGGTGGTGGCCGAGGGTGCATAACGTCGACCTCGACGTGCGCGCGTGCGTGAGGTCGACGAAATGCACGCTCAGGGGCATACGTCGACGTCACGAGCGAGAACGCCGTGAAGTCGACGAAATGCACCCTCGCGGCCGCCCAACCTTGCCACCTCCCTACCCAGCCGCCGTTGACGTTCCCGCCCGAGCCACCGCTGCCACCGAGCGCGCGAACGGCTCGAGCCCCTCGCGAGCCCGGGCGATCGCCCAGGCGTGGTTCCACCGCAGCGCGGGCCGCAGCACCGGACTCAGGGCGCGCAGCAGCGGGCGGTCGGCGGAGACGTTCCAGTCGAAGCGCACGTGGGTGCCGGCGCCCGTCTCGGTCAGCGTCCAGCGGCCGTGGCCGCGCAGGTCGCCGTCGACCTCGGCGGCGATGACGTGCGGCGGCTCGAGCCGGGTGATCCGCGACCGGGTGCGGAGGTGGTAGGGCAGGCGGCCCTTGAAGTGCTGGCGCGACTGCTTGCCGACGGCGGGCTCGCCCTCCGCGTCGACGTCGAGGTAGACCGGCCGCCACCAGACGGGGTAGGTGCGCGCGTCGGCGATCGCGCGGAAGACCGCGTCGGGCGGCGCGGCGACCTCCCACTCGTCCACGAACGTGTACTCCCGTGAGGCGAGGCGCAGGAGCGCGCCCGCGACGGCGCGCTGCACGCGCGGCGAGGGCCGCGTCGCGTGACCTTCGGCGCCGAAGTCGCGGATCAGCGCCGCGCCCTCGAGCGGCCGCGGGTAGCCCCACCGGTTCACGCGCATGGTGGCCAGGCGCTCGAGGAACGCCAGCGTGCGCCCCGCCGGGCGCACCTGCACGCGGACCCGCCCGTTGCCGTCGCCGGCCGCGAGCTGGCGGTGCGGAGTGCCCGGCGGCACCTCCATCGCCTCGCCCTCGCGCAACACGTGCTCGCGGCCGCCGACGACGAGCCGCAGCATGCCCTCGACCACCTCGAGGCGCTCGCGCTGCCGCACGTGCAGATGCTCCTGCGCGAGGAAGCCGCGTGCGCGACCGACGACGTCGAACTCGAGCAGCTCCGCGGTGCTCCGGCGGATCTCGATGCGTACGCCCAGCCCGGCCAGGTCCAGCGTGGTCATGGTTTGCCTCTCCTCGTTGGCGCGTCGGCGCTTATGCGCGACACGCCGGGGAGCGGATCACCCATACTTCGCGCATGGGGCGCGTCGTGACCATCTCGGCGCCTTACGGGGCGGGTGGCTCGTACGTCGGGCCGCGCGTCGCCGAGCGCCTCGGCGTCCCGTTCGTGGACCGCGCGATCCCCGGCGAGGTCGCGCAGCGGCTGGCGGTCCCGCTCCAGGAGGCGGTGCGGCACGACGACGCGGCGGGCAGCGTGTTCGAGCGCTTCATCCGCGCCCTGGCTCCCGCCGGGCTGCCGTTCGGCGCGCGGCCGGTGCTCGAGCACGAGTGCGTCGACGACAACGCGTTCCGCGACGCGACCGAGCAGGTGATCCGCGAGCAGGCGGCGAGCACGGGCAGCGTGATCCTCGGGCGCGCCGCGGCGCTCGTCCTGCGCGACCATCCCGACGCGCTCCACGTGCGCCTCCAAGGACCGAAGGACCAGCGGGTGGAGCGCGCGATGGCCTCCGAGGGCATCGACCGTGAGGAGGCCGAGCGCCGGCTCGTCGACAACGACCGCGCGCGCGAGGCCTACGTGCAGTACTTCTACGGCGCGGACGCGCGCGACCCGAGCCTCTACCACCTCACCCTCGACAGCTGCTCGATCGGCCTCGACTGCTGCGTGGACATGATCGTCACGGCCGCCGAGCGCTAAGTCTTCACACGCGCCGGGCGCTGGCGGATACGGTCGCCCGATGCGACGCTTCATCTTCCTGGCAAGCGCGCTCGCCATCGCGGGCGCCTGCGCTCCGGCGGCGAGCGCACATCACGAGCCCGACCAGCCGCACCCACTGGTCATCGGGCACCGCGGGACCCCCGGCTACCTGCCGGACCACACCCTTCCCGGCTACGCGCTGGCGATCAAGCTCGGCGCCGACTACATCGAGCCCGATCTCGTGGCCACCAAGGACGGCCACCTGATCGCGCGCCACGAGCCGAACATCACGACGACGACCGACGTCGCATCGCATCCCGAATTCGCCGAGCGCCGGCGTGAGAACGTGCTGGTCGACGGCATCGAGGAGGACGGCTGGTTCGCCTCCGACTTCACGCTCAAGGAGATCAAGACGCTGCGCGCCGTGCAGCCGCTGGCCCACCGTCCGCAGCGCTTCAACGGCCGCTACAAGATCCCGACCTTCAAGCAGGTCGTCGCCCTCGCGAAGAAGTACTCGAAGCGGACCGGGCGCAGGATCGGGATCTACCCCGAGACCAAGCACCCGACGTACCATCGCAACCTCGGGCTCAAGCTGGAAGGCCGGCTGCTCGCGATCCTGCGCCGGGCCGGTTGGGACCGTCGCCGCGCGCCGGTGTTCATCCAGTCGTTCGAGCAGTCCAACCTCCAGTGGCTGAACCGCCGCACGAACGTGCGGCTCATCCAGCTCGTCGACGCGTGGGACGTCAACCCCGACGGCACGCTCCAGTACGTCGCGCCGTCCGACCGGCCGTACGACTGGACGGTCTCCGGGAGGACGGACACGTTCGGGTTCTTCGCGACGGACGCGGGCCTGAGCGAGGTCGCGACGTACGCCGACGGGATCGGGCCGTGGAAGCCGTACATCCACCGCTTGGTGAACGGCGTGCCGACCGCCACCGACCTCGTCGACCGCGCGCACGCGCACGGGCTGCTCGTGCACCCGTACACGTTCCGCGACGACGCGTTCCCCGCCCACTACGGCAACCCGGCGAACGAGTACCTGACGTTCTACGGGCTCGGCGTCGACGGGGTCTTCTCGGACTTCGCCGACACGGCGTTCGCCGCCCGCGAGTTGTTCTGGCTCGATACCCGCGGATCGGAGGACGACCGGTAGGGGATCTCCGCCCGCACGACGGTTCCGGCGCCGGCCGGGCTCTCGAGCCCGAGCCGGCCGCCGAGGGCCTCGACCCGGTCCGCGAGGCCGCCCAGGCCGCCCCCGACGTGGCGGCGCGCGCCGCCGATGCCGTCATCGGCGACCTCGACCCGCGCCGTCCCGTCCTCCTGTGAGATCCGCACGTCGATCACCGACGCCTGCGCGTATTTGCAGGCGTTGGTGAGCGCCTCGGCCACGACGTAGTACGCGCACGCCTCGACGGCCTCCGGCAGCGGCTCGTCGATCGCGGCGACGAGCCGCACGGGCACCGGCGCGCGGAACGCGAGCGCCTCGAGCGCCGGCTGGAGCCCGCGCTGGCTGAGGATCGCCGGATGGATCCCGCGCGCGAGCTCACGCAGCTCGTCGAGGGCTTGGGCGAGCTCGGCGCTCGCCGCCTCGAGCGCGTCGCGGGCCTCCGGGTACGCGCGCGCGGCCATCCGCAGGTTGATCGAGAGGGAGACGAGCCGCTGCTGGGCGCCGTCGTGCAGGTTGCGCTCCAGGCGCCGGCGCTCGGCGTCGCCCGCCGACACGAGCCGGACCCGCGAGGCCGCGAGCTCCTCGCGCGCCTGCGCGTTGGCGAGCGCCTGGGCCGCCAGCTCGGCGAAGTCGGCGATCCGCTGCTCGGCGCCCGCCGGGAACGGCTCGGGGTTGATGCTGGAGACGATCACCGCGCCCCACAGCCGGCCGCCGAGCGCCACCGGGGCGGCCACCGCGCAGCGGAAGCCGAGGTGGTCGCGCAGCCGCTCGGCGAGCGTTCCGGGGATGCCGTCGTAGCTGTCGAGGCGCACCGGGCCGCCGGTGCGCCAGACGCGCACGGTGGCCGTGTCGCCGTCCATCACCACCCGTTCGCCGACCGGCACGTTGCCGAGCCCGCCGATGCTCCAGCCGCCCACGACGGTGGCGGTCCCGTCGTACTCGTAGCGCACGAGGTTCGACGACTGGGCGCCGAGCAGGCGCCCCACCTCCTCGGTCACGAGCCCGAACACGCGCGACGGATCCTGCTCGACGGCGACGGCCGTGGCCACCCGCCGCAGCGCCGCCTGCTCCTCGGCCAGGTGGCGCAGCGCCTCCTCGGCCTCGCGCCGGTCGGTCACGTCGCGCAGGTAGCCGCAGTAGATCGGCGGGCCGGGCACGTCGGGCTGGGTGATCGCGACCTCGACCGGGAACTCGCTGCCGTCGGCGCGCATGGCGATGAGCTCATACGGATGGTCCATGACGTGCACGTGCCCGGCCGCCACCGCGCGGGCGAGGCCGCGCCGGTGAGGCTCGCGCAGTGACGGCGGGATGATCAGCTCGGCCAGCTCACGACCGACCATCTCGGCCGCCGTGTAGCCGAAGGTCTGCTCCGCGCGCTCGTTGACCTCGACGACGTCGCCGTTGTGGTCCATCGTGATCACGCAGTCGAACGCGGCGTTGATGATCGCGCTCTTGCGCGCATGGCTCTCCCGCAGCGCGTGCTGCACGCGCAGCCGCTCGGCGAACGAGGCGACCTGCGCCCCGAGGCTGGCGAGCGTCGCCCGGAGCGAGTCGTCGAGCTCGACGGGCTGGGCCGCGAAGAACTCCATCACCCCCACGCCGTCGACCGGGAACGCCACCGCGGCGCGCCCGTCCGTAGCGGCGTCCTCCGGCCACGCCGCGATGCGCCGGAGGTCGGGCGGCTCGCCGGTCCACAGCGCGCCGGCCTCCCACTCGAGCGAGGCGACCACCGCGCCGATCAGCGCCGGATACGCCTCGGCCTCGGTGGCGGTGGAGGCCAGTACGCGGGCGACGGCGTGCTCCGTCTTCAGCAGCGCTGTGGGGTCGGGACGCATCGGCTGCCTAGCCTCCCATGTTTGACACCTCCGCCGCCCGGCCCGTAGGCTCGCCCGCACGATGGCGGTCGACTTCTTCCTGCGCATCGACGGCATCGAGGGCGAGAGCACCGACTCCAAGCACAAGGGCGAGATCGACGTGATGTCCTGGTCCTGGGGCGCGTCCAACACCGGCATGGCCGGCGTCGGCGGCGGCGCGGGAGCCGGCAAGGCGACCATCCAGGACCTGCACTTCACGACGAAGCTCAGCAAGGCCAGCCCGCGGCTGTTCCTGGCGTGCGCGAGCGGTCAGCACCTCAAGCAGGCGAAGCTGAGCGCGGTGAAGGCCGGCGCCAAGCAGGCGGAGTTCCTGACGATCACGCTCAACGAGGTGCTCGTCACCTCGTACCAGACGGGCGGCTCGGAGGCCGCGGACATCGTGCCCATGGACCAGGTCTCGCTCAACTTCGCCAAGCTCAGGATGGAGTACCGGGGGCAGAAGGCCGACGGCTCGCTCGACGCGCCCATCGTCGCCGGGTGGGACGTCAAGACCAACGTGAAGGTCTGACCGCCTCGAGCTACGACCGGGTGCCCTATCCGGGCTACCCGTTCGCCCAGACGCACCCCGACCGCCTGGCGACGATCGCCACGTTGCTCGGCCTCTCCCCCGCGCCGGTGACCGTCTGCCGCGTGCTCGAGCTCGGCTGCGGCGACGGAGGCAACCTGATCCCGATGGCCTACGGACTGCCGGGGAGCCACTTCTCCGGGATCGACCTGTCAGGCGCCGCGGTCCGGCGCGCCGCGGCGGTGGCGGGGAAGCTCGGGCTCGGCAACCTCGACGTGCGCCAGGCCGACCTTGCCGCGCTGCCGGAGCTCGGGACCTTCGACTACGTGATCGCCCACGGCGTGTACTCGTGGATTGCGGAGAAGGAGCGCGACGCGTTGCTCGCCGCCTGCCGCGCGCACCTGGCGCCGGCCGGCGTCGCGTACGTCTCCTACGACGCGCTGCCCGGCGGGCACCTGCGCGAGATCACCCGCCAGATGCTGCGCTGGCACCTGCGCGACGTCGACGAGCCGGCCGACCGGATCGCGCAGGCCCGTGCGCTGCTCGGCGCGCTCGCGGCCACCGCCGAGACGGCCACGGGCGTGCAGCGCACGGTCGCCGAGCAGGCAGCCCGCGCGCTCGAGCAGCGCGACCCTTCGCTGTTCCACGACGAGCTGGCCGAGCGCCACGAGGCGGTCCTGTTCGCCGACTTCGCGGCCCACGCCGAGCGTCACGGCCTCCGCTACCTGGCCGAGGCCGACTTCTTCGAGATGACCGTCCCGGGGCCGCTCGCCCCGGCGGTCGCCGAGCTCGACGACCCGATCGAGCGCGAGCAGTACCTGGACTTCTTCAAGGGCCGGCTGTTCCGCCAGACGCTGCTCTGCCACGCCGACGTCGAGCGGCGCGAGCCCGACCCGGCGCGGGTGGCCGGCATGTTCGCCGCGTCGCCCGCCCAGCCGGACGGCGACCCGGACGCCGGCCGCGTGACCTTCCGCGGGCCGCTCGGCGCCTCGCTGACCACCGACGAGCCGGCGGCCAAGGCGGCGATGCTGGCCCTCGGCGCCGCGTGGCCCGACGCCGTGCCGGTTGCCGACCTCGGCGGCGAGCCGCTCCACGGCCTGCTCCTCCAGGCCTACGCCGCCAACCTCGTGCAGCTCCACGTCTGGATCCCGTCGCTCGCCACCGCACCGTCCGAGCGCCCGGTCGCCGGCGCGCTCGCCCGCCTCCAGGCGGCCGAGGGCACGCGCGTGACCAATTTGCGCCACGCCACCGTCGAGGTGCCCGACGACCTCGGCCGCCGGCTGATCACGCTGCTCGACGGCACCCGCGACCGGGCAGCGCTCCTGGCCGAGCTCGGCCGCCCGGCCGCGGAGCTCGAGAGCAGCCTCGCCGGACTCGCCGCCGCCGCGCTGCTCGAGCGCTAGTCGACGAGCACGGTGACGATCTCGAACGGGCGGTAGGGGATCTCGATCGTCCGGTCGGTGATCGTGAGGGGCTCTCCCGGGTCCTCGAGCAGCGTCGCCCGGCGCGCGGTGGCGATCGGGAACGCGAGGCGCACGCGGGCCGTGCCGCGCGCGCCGTGCGGCTCGTAGAGGCGCAGGACGAGCGCGTCGGAGTCCTCGGCGCGCTTGATCGTGTCGAGCACGAGCCCGTCCGCCTCGGCGGCCGCGCCGGGCGGGCCGCCCGCCGGGGCCCACCGGAGCGGCTCGTTGAAGCGCCGGGCCTCAGCGACGACGCCGCCGGCCTGCCAGCCGCCGGCGTGCGGGAAGACCGCGTAGGCCAGCTCGTGGAGGCCGAGGTCGGCCTCGGGGTCGGGCTCGGTCGGGCCCCGGAGCAGGCTCAGCCGCAGCTCGCCGCCGCGCGCCGAGAAGCCGTAGGTCGAGTCGGTCAGCAGGGCGACGCCGAACCCGTGCTCGGAGACGTCGGCGAAGCGGTGGCCGGGCACCTCGAACTGCGCGAGATCGGCCGCGGTGTTGACGTGGGTCGGGCGCGACGCGACCCCGAACTGCATCTCGTACGTGGCGGTCGTGGCGCGCACGAGCAGCGGGAAGGCGACCTGGAGGAGCGCGTGGCGCTCGGCCCACTCGATCGTGGTGCGGAATTCGAGCCGGCGGCCGCCGGCGTCGAGGCGCACGACCTGGCGCAGCGTGCTCGCCTCCCCGATCCGGTGCTCGAACGCGATCTCGGCGCGCAGCGGCCCGCCGGCCAGCACCTCGTGGCGGTGCGCGCCCGGGCACGCGCGGCGCGTGTCGGCGTAGTACGGCTCGAGCTCCCACGCGTCCCACTGGCTCGGGCGGTCGGCGGACAGCTCGAGGACGTTGCCAGGTGCGGCGAGCGCGTCGCGCCCGGACTGGCGGTCGACGAGCGAGAGCAGCCGGCCCGCGGCGTCGAGCTCCGCCCGCAGATGGCCGTTCTCGAGCACCAGTCCGTCCGCGCGCACGGCGTCGTCCGGCTCGACTGCCGCCCCGAACCCGTAGGCGGGAGCCTCGGCCATGACGAGCCGGCCCGAGGGATCCGCGGTCATGTCACGGCGGGCGAACGGCGCGAGGTTGAGCGGCGCCGGCTCGGCGCCGGGCTCGCCGAGCGCCGCGACGGCGGCGTCGCGCACCTGCGCCGCACCGGCCGCCAGGGCGGCGTGGTCGCGCTCGGCGTCCTCGTAGACGGCACGGATCGAGCTGCCGGGCAGGATGTCGTGGAACTGGTTGAGCAGCAGCGTGCGCCACAGGCCGCGCAGCTCGTCCGCCGGGTAGTCGGCTCCCCGCAGGCGGCCGACCAGCGCGGCGGCGGCCTCGGCCTCGTGCAGCAGCCGCTCGCCCGTCCGGTTGCCGCGCTTGGTCCGCGCCTGGCTCGTGTACGTGCCGCGGTGGTACTCGAAGTACAGCTCGCCGACGAGCGAGGGCGGCTCGTCGAGCTCCTCGGCCAGGCGCGAGAAGAACGCGTCGCTGGTGCCGACCTCGACGCGGGGGACGCCCTGGAGGTCGCGCGCCCGGCGGGCCAGCTCGAGCATCTCGGGCACCGGCCCGCCGCCCCCGTCGCCGTGCCCGAAGACGAGCAGGCTGGACGCCGAGCGGTCGTGGTCGCGGTAGCGGGCGGCGGCGGCGCGCAGCTCGCCGATCGTGACCTGCGCGTTGTAGGTGTCGGCCGGCGGGAAGTGCGCCAGCACCGCCGAGCCGTCGATGCCCTCCCAGCGGAACGAATGGTGCGGCGGGCTCGTGAACTGGTTCCACGAGAGCTTCTGGGTCAGGAAGCGGTCGATCCCCGCGCCGCGGAGGATCTGCGGGAGCTGGCCGTTGTGGCCGAAGGTGTCCGGGCTCCAGCACTCGCGGCAGCGCCGCCCGAACCACGCCTCGTACGCGCGCTGCCCGTAGAGCAGCTGGCGCACGAGCGACTCGCCCGACGGCAGGTTGCAGTCCGGCTCCACCCAGGCGCCGCCGACGACCTCCCAGCGCCCCTCGCGCACGCGCTCGCGCACGCGCGCGAAGAGATCGGGGGCGTCCTCCTCGAGCCACGCGTAGTGCTGGGCCGAGGAGGCCGCGAAGCGGTGCTCGGGATAGCGATCCATGAGCACCAGCTGGTTGGCGAACGAGCGGATGACCTTGCGGCGCGACTCGGCGAGCGGCCACAGCCAGGCGGTGTCGAGGTGCGCGTGGCCGATCGCGGTCATCCGATGCACGTGCCCGGCGTTCCCGTGCGCCAGCAGGCCGGCGAGGATCTCGCGCGCGGCCGCGTGCTCGCCGCGGTCCCATGCGGCGCAGAAGCGGTTGAGCTCGGCGAGCAGGAGGCCGGCCCAGGCCGGCTCGAGGTCGGGCTCGGCCTCGAGCTGGCGCAGCGCCTCGAAGTCCCACGCCGTCTCCCACGCGGCGGGGTCGAACCGCACCAGCTCGCAGCGCGCCAGCCGCACGGGATCGTCGGCGCCCATCCACGAGTTGCAAGCCATCTCGACCGACACCGCCACGGGCTCGCCGCCGGCCGCCGCGCCGGTCAGCCGCGCCTCGATGCGCCGCGCCGTCGCTCCGGCGTTGAGGCCCTGGAGCGGCTCGCCCTCGCGCCACAGCGTGGCCTCGCTGCCGCTCTCCCACGCCAGCTCGACGCACTCGCCGGCCCACTCGAGCGGGATCGTCGCCTCGATCCGGAACCAGTACGTCGCCCACTGCGGCCCGAACGCCTCGCCCAGCTCGGCCTCCCGGTACCTGAGCGCCTGGGCCGGATGCCAGCCGATCCGCTCGGTGCGCTCGCTGACCAGCAGCCGGTCGGGCGCGATCGCCTCCGGATGAGCGAGCGCGAGCAGCCGCGCCGACATCTGGGCCAGCCGCCGCCGCACCGGTTCGTGGTAGCGGTGCTCCATGATGCGGCACCTTATGGTCCTCACGCGGAGGCAGCTCAACCGGGCGCTGCTCGCCCGCCAGGGGCTGCTGAGCCGCACCGGCACGACCCCCGTGGCGATGGTCGAGCACCTCGTCGGCCTTCAGGCGCAGGCCCCGATGCCGCCCTACTACGGCCTCTGGTCGCGGCTCGACGGCTTCGACCCGCACGAGCTCGGGCGCCTGCTCACCGACCGCCAGGTCGTGCGGCTCACGCTCATGCGGGCCACCGTGCACCTCGTCACGCCGCGCGACGCGGCGCTGCTGCGCCCGCTCCTCCAGCCGGTGATCGAGCGCAACCACAACGGCGCCTTCGGGCGGCGGATGGGCGGCGCCGACACCGGCGAGCTGGCGCGTGCCGCGCGCGAGCTGCTGGCGGGCGGGCCGCTGACCGCCCGCGAGGTCGCCCGAGCGCTCGTGGAGCGCGGCATCGGCGACGACGTCGAGGCGATCGCCAACGCGGTGCGCGCGTACGCGCCGGTCGTCCAGGTGCCGCCGCGCGGCGTGTGGGGCGCCGGCGGCAAGGCGCGGTACGCGACGCTCGAGGCGTTCACCGGGCTCGACGTCGAGGCCGACCCGTCGATCGACGACGTCGTGCTGCGCTACCTCGGCGCCTTCGGGCCGGCGTCGGTCATGGACATGCAGAACTGGTCGGGCCTGACCAGGCTCAAGGCCGTCTTCGAGCGGCTGCGGCCCCGGCTCGCGGCGTTCGAGGGCGAGGACGGCCGCGACCTGTTCGACCTCCCGGAGGCGCCACGGCCCGACCCGCAGACTCCGGCCCCGGTCCGGCTGCTCGGCGAGTACGACAACGTGCTGCTCGGCCACGCCGACCGGCGCCGGATCATCCCCGCCGGGTTCCCGTGGGCCGCGATGCTCGCGCCCGGCCGCTTCGTCAGCAACCTGCTCGTTGACGGCATGCTGCGCGCGACGTGGTGGCTGGAGCGCGACCGCCGGCGCACCACGCTCGCGATCCGTCCCGCGACCGCGCTCACCAAGGCCGAGCGCGAGGCGGTCGGCGACGAGGCGCGCGCGATGGTCGAGTTCGCGGCGCCCGAGGCCGCCGCCCGCGACGTGCGCTTCGACCCCGCCGTGGAATAACCCGCGTGCGCGAGGCGTCAAGGAATCGTGCGCGACATCCGCCTGATCGTCGGAGCCGTGGGCCTCTCCGCGATCGGAGACGGCCTCCTGTGGCTGCTGCTCTCCTTCCACATCGGCGCAACCACCGACTCCGCGTTCGCGGTCGCGGCGCTCTTCGTCTGCCTCTGGGGCCCGGTCGTGGTGCTCGGCGGCGTGGCGGGCCGGATCGTCGACACGCACGAGAACCGCCGGCTGCTGATCGGCGTCTCGCTGGCGCAGGCGGCCGTCGTCGTGGCGATGGCCTTCAGCACCGGCTCGCTGCCGGTGCTGCTCGGGCTCTGCCTCCTGCTCGGCAGCGGCGTCGCGGTCGCCTCCCCGGCCGAGTTCGCGCTCGTGCCGGCCGCGGCGGGAGAGGCGCGCGTGGCGCAGGCCAACGGCCACGTCGAGGCGGCGCGCTACCTCGGCATGACCGCTGGACCACTGCTCGGCGGCCTGCTCGCCGGTGCGGGCGGGACGCAGGTCGGGCTGCTGATCGACGCCGCCTCGTTCCTCGCCGTGGCGGGCGCCGGGATCGCCCTGCACGCCCGGCGCGATCCGCAGGCCACGCGGCGGGCGGCGAAGGCCGAGGGCGGCGGCCGTGAGGTCCTGCTCGCCGACCGCACGCTGGCCGTCACGCTCACGGCCGCCGTCGGCGCGCTGCTCTTCTTCACGATCTCGGTGACCGCCGACCCGTTCTTCGCCACTGACGTCCTGGGCACGGGCGCCACCGGCTACGGCGTGCTGATGACGGCCTGGATGCTCGGCATGGTCGCCGGCGCCGTCGGCCTCGCAAGGCTGATCCCCGCCCGCTGGCTCGCCGTGGGCGCGCTGGCCGGCGTCGCCGTCCAGGGCGCCGGGATGCTCGGGGCGGCCGTGGGCGCCACCATGGCGCTCGCGCTCGCCGGCTTCCTCGTCGGCGGCCTGGCGCACGGGACCAAGAACGTGCTCCTGCGCACGCTCATCCACGAGCGGGTGCCGGAGGCGAGCCGCGGCCGGGCGTTCGCGGCCTACAACGCCGCGCGCAACGGCGCCGAGCTGGCCGCCCTCGGAGCGGGCGGCGTGATCGTCGGCCTCGCCGGAGCCCAGCTCGCGCTCGCCGTCGCGGGCGCCGTGCCGCTCGGCATCGGGGTCGTCACACTGCTCGTGATCACCGCGCCCGCGACGCGACGGCGGCCGGTTTACGCCTGAGCGGCGTAGCGGCTCTCCTCGGTGCGGCGCATGCCGCGCTCGATGCTGTCGATCAGCTCGGAGCGCAGCGCAGCGGCCGGCACGATCCGGTCGACTGAGCCGACCTCGACCGCCCGCTGCACGCTGTGGATGGCGTCGAACTCGCCGGCCAGCTCGCCGAGCTTCTCCGATCGCACCTCGGCCCAGCGGGCGTCGCGCTCGGCCAGCAGCCGCTGGCGCTCGGCGCCCTCGGCGCCCGCGATCTGCTCGTCCAGCTCCGCGATCCTCGGGTCCTTGCGGGCGCGGACGTCGACCTCGCGCGCGAACACCACCGCGGCCGCCGGCGCACCGCCGATGACCGACGCGTGGGCGCCCTCGAGCGCGATCGTCTCGAGCCCGTCGTTCAGCTTGCGGGAGAAGACCACGAACGCGCCGCCGTGGAAGCGCGAGATCACGCAGAAGGCGATCGGGCCGTCGAAGTCGACGATCGCGCGCCCGATCTCGGCGCCGTACTCGAGCTGGAGCCGCCGCATCGACTCCGGCGAGCCGTCGAAGCCGGCGAGGTTGGCCAGCACGACGAGCGGCCGCCGCCCGGACGCGGCGTTGATCGCGCGCGCGATCTTCTTCGATGCGAGCGGGAACAGCGTCCCCGAGGTCCACTGGTCGGGTCCGTCGGCGGGCACCGAGCCGAAGCGCTGGAGCGGGCGCGACTCGATCCCCAGCATGGCCACCGGCCAGCCGCCGAGCCGCGTATCCCACGCCACTGCGATCTCGGCCTCGCGCATCGCCGCCCAGCGCTCGAGCGGCGGGTGGTCCTGGTCGGCCACCGCGCGCATCACGGCCCGGATGTCGAACGGCTTCTTGCGGCCGGGGTTGGTCTCCTCGGAGAAGATCTCGCCGACCGTCCGCAGGTCCGACTCGGGCGCGTCGTGCGGCGCGCTGCGCACGTCGCGGTCGACCGGATCGTCGCTCTGCGCCCGGCGCGGGAATCGCTCGCCCGGCGCCACGTACGCGTTCTCGTAGTAGGCGAGCAGCACCTGGCAGGCGCCGGCGAGGTCGGCCGCCCAGTACTGGGCCTGGCCGTTCGGCCCCATCACGCGCTCGTAGCCGCCGATGCCGAAGTTGTCGTCGGCCGACACGCCGCCCGAGTAGTCGAGCGCCTGCTTGCCGGTCAGCACCATCGCGCTCTGCGGCGTCATCACGAGGATGCCCTTGGTGTGCATGAGCATCGTCGCCTCGGCGTTGAAGTACGGCTGGGCGCCGACGTTGATGCCGCTGACGATGACGTTGATCTCGCCGCCCGCCTCGGTGAACTGCACGATCCGGCGCAGCGCGGCGGCGACCCAGTCCATGTTCTCGGTGCCGGAGTCCATCGCGATCTTCGCGCCCGAGGAGAGCGCGAACCACTCCACCGGCACGCCGAGCTGCTCGGCGAGGTCGAGCGCGGCGATGATCCGCCGGCATTCGGGCTCGGCCAGCGAGCCGAGCGACCGCGTCGGGTCGCCCAGCAGGGCAACGCGCAGCATCCCCTCCGGGTAGCGCTCGGTGCGGTTGCGGATCAGCCCGACGACGACGCTCGCCGTGTTGGTGGCGGCGGGCCGGTCGACGGGGACCAGCAGCCCGTCGTCGTCGAGGTCGTGCTCGACGAACTCCCCGGGCGGGATCGCGAAGCCGGGCTCGGCCCGCGTCGGCGCGAGGATCTTCACGATCTCGGCCGGGTGCAGCGTGCCGCGGCGCCGCGCGGCGACGATCCGCTGCGCGCCCTCGTCGAGCGGCTGGAGCGGGTCGGTGGGCGGGTCGCCCAGCTCGAAGACGACGCCGCGGCCGGCGGGGTTGAAGATCCGCAGCACGCTGTCGCGCCCGTTCATGACGGCCCGCAGCATCACCATCTCGAGCCCCAGCCCGGCCGACTCGCGGGCGAAGCGGTTGATGATCCCGGCCGCCTCGTCGAGCCCGAAGTCGGCCTGCGGCCAGGCGTACAGCAGCAGCCGGTTCCAGTGCAGGCGCTGGCGCGGCCCGCGGCTCGACTGGAACGCGCGCATGGCCTCGAACGCCTGCCGGACGATCCGCTCGAGCTCCGGCACGGCCGTGATGCGCCCCTCCTCGTTGCGTACCGGGGTGAGGTCGCGGATCTCGGCGAGCGCGACGAGCCGCTCGTCGCGCGGGTTCTCGCGCGCGACCGCGCGGAACAGGTACACGTCGTCGGCCGACGGCAGGCGCTCGAGCGTGAAGTTGGCCAGCCGCCAGATGTCCATCCGGTCGGCCATCATCGGGTGCAGGCCGCTGAGGTCGCGATCCTCGGCCAGCTCGCCGTCCGGGCCGCGGGAGAAGGTCCGCGTGTCGCCGGGCCCGATCAACACGATCCGCGCCAGCGCCGGCGGCAGCTCGATCTCGCCGAGCAGGCGCTCGAGCCCGTCGCGATCGACGTCGCGGGCGTAGAGGTCGGCTAGCAGCACCTCGCCCTCCGGCAGCTCGCGCCCGTGGGCCGCGAGCGCGCGCAGCGCGCCCGCCAGGTCGTCGGGCTCGCCGAGCGTGGCCGCCACGTTGTGGCGGACGCCGAGGTGCTCGTAGGCGGCGAGCACGAACGGCACGCCCTCGACCAGCCGCTGCTCGACGGTCTCGAGCGGGCGGACGCGGTAGTAGCGGCGGGTCATCGCCTCCACGAGCGGCCCGGCGTGGCCGATGCGCCGCCGCAGCAGCGGGGCGAGGGGCTGCGGGCAGTCGACCAGCGCAGCCAGCAGCTCGTCGCGGTCCTCGCGCTCCGGGTCGTCGGCGAGCGCGCCGACGTGCTGCTCCATCAGGGCGTAGGTCTCGTCGCGGCTGGCATGGACGAGCGGCTCGTCGCAGGTGCGCCAGCGCAGCTCCCGGGCCAGCTCGGCGAGCGCCGGCTCGCGCGGGGCCAGCGCTGCCTCCAAGCGGTCGAGCACCCCGCGCAGCTCCTCGCCGTCCTGCGGCTCCTCAGGCTCCAGGTGGCGCGTGAGGATCGCCCGCACCGCCGCCCGGCCCGGCTCGGCACGCTGCTGGGAGAGGAACAGGCGGTAGGCGGCGTCCTCCAGCGCGGCGGTGCGCTCGAGGCCGGAGATCCCGTAGTGGGCGACCGCACGCTCGAGCGCGGCGACGAACTTCTCGGGCAACCCTTCCGCGACGGGGTCGAGCGAGCGCAGGAAGGCGTGCAGGTGCTCCTGCGGGCTGCCGGCGAGGTCCTCGTCGTCTTCGTCGGCGTGCGGGCGGTTGAGGGCGCGCACGTCGGCGTACACACCGAGCAGCCTGCGCTCCCCCTCGCGGTCGGCGGGCGCGGCGCGCAGCTGCTCGGCGATCCGGCGCGCCTCGCGCGGCGCCACGTCGTAGCCGAGCACCAGCCAGGTCAGCCGCTCGAGGCCGTCGATCTCCGCCTCGGCGTCCTCGAAGGTCACGCGTTGGCCCTCGGCCGCG
>DASTIC010000162.1:0-19494 GCA_035717845.1 Solirubrobacteraceae bacterium | reverse complement strand
GCGAGGCGTTGTAGCGCAGGACGTGAGGCAGGAAGATGGCGTTCGCGCGGCCGTGGGCGATGCCGAACCGCGCCCCGACCGCGTGCGCCAGCGCGTGGTTGACGCCGACGAAGGCGTTCGAGAACGCGAGGCCGGCGAGCGTGGCGGCGTTGCTCATCGCGGTGCGCGCTTCGAGGTCGTCCCCATCCTCGTAGGCACGCGGCAGCGCGTCGAGGATCAGGTGGAGCGCCTGCATGCAGAAGGCGTCGGTGTACGGCGACGCGAAGATCGACACGCCTGCCTCGAGCGCATGGGTCAGGGCGTCGACACCGGTGTCGGCGGTCATGTGCGGCGGCATCGTGAGCGTGAGCCGTGGCTCGACGATCGCGACGTCGGGCACGAGCGAGTAGTCGACCAGCGTGAGCTTGCGGCCGTCCGCGGTCAGGACGGCGGCGGGCGACACCTCGGATCCCGTTCCGGCCGTCGTCGGCACGGCGGCCAGGCGGAGCTTGTGGTCGGCGTCGGGGTAGTGGGCGACGCGCTTACGGGCATCGAGGAACGGCAGCGTCAGCTCGGCCAGCGTCAGGTCGGGGCTCTCGTGGAAGAGCCGCATCGCCTTGGCGGCGTCGAGCACCGAGCCGCCGCCGACGGCGACGATCAGGTCCGGCCTGAGCTTCTCGAGCACCTCCACGCCGGCGCGCACCTGCGCCTCCGTGGGCTCAGGCTCGATCTCGGCGAACACGCGCACGGCGCCGCCGACATGCCGCCGGACGTCGTCGGCCACGCCGCGGGCCTCCGTGTCGGCGTCGGTGACGAGCAGCGCCTGTGTCGTCCGGAGACTGCGCAGCTGCTCGAGCGAGCCGGGGTTGAAGTAGGTGTCGGAGGGGACGCGGAACCACTGCGGCGGCGTCTGGCGCCGTGACACCGCCTTGACGTTGAGCAGGTTGCGGTAGTTGATGTTCTCGGTCGTCACCGAGCCGCCCCACGTGCCGCACCCGAGCGAGAAGGTCGGCGTCATCGCGTTGTAGACGCCGCCGAGCGCGCCGACCGCCGTCGGCGCGTTGACGAGGATCCGGCCCGTCCGGACGGCAGCCGAGAACGCGTCGATCACATCCTCGTCGGCGGCGTAGACCGCGGACGTGTGGCCCATCCCGCCATTCTCGAGCACGACCTCGGCGGCGCGGACGGCATGGTCGACCGACGGCGACCGCACGAGACCCAGCACCGGCATCAGCTTCTCGCGCACCAGCGGATGGCTCGCGAGGACGTCGAGGTCGGAGGGCAGCGGCGCGAGCAGGACCTTGTCGTCGGGATCGGCGTGGAAGCCGGCGATGCCGCCGAGGGCGACGCATGAGCGGCCGAGTACGCCGAGCTCCGGCCGGCCGTCGCCGTCGAACGACGCCGCCGCGAGCGCGGATACCTCCGGTTCGGAGAGGAGCCGGGCTCCCATGCGCTGGAGCTCGGCGAGCGTGGCCTCCCAGATCGCGTCGTCGACGATGCAGGTCTGCTCGGCAGGGCAGATCAGGGAGGAGTCGAAGGTCTTCGAGATCAGCATGTCGACGACGGCCATCGGCACGTCGGCGCTGCGGTGGATGTAGACGGGCGCGTTGCCGGCGCCGACGCTCAGGCAGGGCTTGCCGGCCGCGTTGGCCGCGGCGACCGCCTTCGGCCCTCCGGTGGTCCAGATGAAGTCGACGCCCGGGTGGTGGAAGAGGTACTGCGAGACGTCGAGGGTCGGGTCGGGAATGACCTGCAGCGTCCCGCGCGGCATCCCGGCACGCTCGCCGGCCTCCTGGAGGACCTCGACGGCTCGCATCGCGCTGCCGGCCGCGCGCGCGGAGGGGCGGAAGATCATCGCGTTGCGGGTCTTCGCGGCGACGATCGCCTTGAAGAGCACCGTAGAGGTCGGGTTGGTGATCGGCGTCAGCGCGAGCACGACTCCGATCGGCTCGGCGACGTAGCGGATCGCACGCTCTGGGTCCTCGTCGATGACGCCGACCGAGCGCTTGTCCTTGAGATAGTCGTAGAGGAACTCGGTCGCGATGTAGTTCTTGACGACCTTGTCCTCGAAGACACCGAAGCCGGTCTCCTCCATGGCCAGCCGGGCCAGCTCGACCGCGTGCTGGAGGCCCGCGACGACGAGCGCCCAGACGATCCGGTCGACGGCCTCCTGATCGTCGATCCGGCGGAAGGCGTCCGCCGCGGCACGCGAGCGCGCGACCACCCGGTCGAGTCGCTCAAGCTGCTCGCCGTCGAGGCCGCCGGCCGGTCGCGGCTCGCGCGTCGTGGCGGTCACGGCTCAGCCTCCCGCGTGCGTGCGCTTGCGCAGCTCCGCGGTGACGTCCTTGATCGTCTCGCGGATGCGCTCCATGGCGGAGTCGATCTGCGCGCGAGCGTCCTTCTGAGCGTGCTCGCGCGCCTGGTTGAGGTTCTCGAGCGCGAGCTCGAGATAGTCCAGCGTGCCCTTCTCCTTCTTGGCCGCGGGCTTCCTGGCCCGCGTGGCCGCGGGTCGCTTGGCCGTGGCCTTCTTCGTGGCGGTCGCCATCAGCGAGCCTCCTTGGGTCGGGTCCCGCCAGTCTCGGGCCTCGGTGGCCCCGCGGCATCCGCAGCAGCCGCGTGGTCGCGACCGTACTTGTCCCGGATCCGTGTGCGACGCCGGGCGGCTAGCGTCAGCACATGACCTCGCATGCGATGGGCAGCGCGGACGCGGCGTGGCTGCACATGGACCGCCCGACCAACCTGATGGTCATCAACAGCGTCCTGTGGTTCGACGAGCCCGTCGACTGGGACCGTTACGTGGCGGTCGTGCGCGAACGCCTCGTGGAGCGCTTCGACCGCTTTCGCCAGCGCCCCGCGGAGGGCCCGCTGGGCCCGCACTGGGAGGACACGGAGCTCGATCTCGAGCTGCACCTACATCACGTCGCGCTGCCCGCGCCGGGCGACCGCACAGCGCTCCAGGCGTTCGTCTCCGACCGCATCGCCATGCCGCTCGACCGCTCGCGGCCGCTGTGGGAGGCCTACCTGATCGACGGCTACGGGGATGGCGCGGCCGTGCTCACGCGGATGCACCACTGCATCGCGGACGGCATCGCGCTCGCGCGGGTGATGCTTGCCCTGACCGACGGTGGCCCGGCGGAGCCCGAGGGGTTCTCCGGCTCCTCGGGCGGCGGCCTGCCGCTAGGGACGCTCGCCCGCGCGGCAGGCGCGCTGACCCACGAGGCCGTCGAGGCTGTCCGCCATCCGCGGCACGCCGCGGCCGGCGCCATCGAGGATGCCGCGACGCTGGCCAAGCTGCTGCTGCCCGGCGCCGACCCGCACAGCGCGATCAAGGGCGACCAGCGCATCTCGCACCACGTCGGCTGGTGCGAGCCGCTCGACCTCCGGCGGGTCAAGCGAGCCGCGCGCGGGCTCGGCGCCACCGTCAACGACGTGCTCGTCAGCGCGGTCACCGGGGCGCTCGCCGATCACCTGCGGGCATCCGGTGACGTGCCGGACGAGGTGCACGCGCTCGTACCGTTCAACCTGCGTCCGCTCGACGAGCCGCTGCCGCGCGAGCTCGGCAACCGGTTCGGCCTCGTCCTCCTGGGGCTCCCGGTCGGCGTCGCCGATCCGGTGCTGCGCACGATCGAGGTCAAGCGTCGGATGGACGCGATCAAGCACAGCCACGAGGGGCCGCTCTCCTACGGGATCCTCGAGCTGATGGGCCGGACGCCAGCCGCTGTCGAGGGCCGCCTGATCGACTTCTTCTCCGCCAAGGGCTCGATGGTGCTCACGAACGTCCCCGGCCCCCGGCACAGGCTCTCGGTCGCAGGAACGCAGCTCGGCGGCGTGCTGGTGTGGGCGCCGTGCTCGGGCAGCATCGGCATGAGCATCAGCATCTTCAGCTACGCGGGCAAGGTGACCGTCGGCTTCCTCACCGACGCGGGCCTCGTCCCCGACCCGCAAGCGCTCGCCGACGCCGCGAGGGCGGAAGCGCTTCGGCTCGCCCGGTCGGTCCGCGCGGCGCCCTACTCGTAGAGTCCCTCGAACCGCTTGCGGTAGCGCTCGTACACCGTCGCGCGCTTCACCTTCATCGTGGGCGTCAGCTCGCCCTCGGCCTGGGAGAGGTCGTGCTCGAGCACCGCGAAGCGCTTGATCTGCTCGATCCGCGCGACCCGGCGGTTGACCTCGTCGACGGCGTCCTGCAGCACAGCGTGCACCCGCTCGTCGACCGCCATGCGGCCCGGATCGGCCGGCACGCCGGCGCGGGCGGCGAGGGCGTCCAGCTCGTCCGGATCGATCGTGAGGAGCGCAACGAGGTAGGGGCGGTTGTCGCCGTAGACGACGGCCTGCGAGATCCAGCGCGTCTCGCTCAGCGCCGTCTCGAGATTCGTCGGGCTGATGTTCTTGCCGCTCGAGGTGATGATCAGGTCCTTCTTGCGGCCGGTGATCGCAACGAAGCCGTCCGCGTCGATCTCGCCGAGGTCCCCGGAACGCAGCCAGCCGTTGTCGAACGTTGCTCGCGTCGCCTCCTCGTCGCGGTGGTAGCCGCCGAAGACGTGCGGCCCGCGCATCAGGACCTCGCCGTCGTCGGCGAGGGTCACCTCGCTGCCCGGGAGTGGCCGCCCCACCGTGCCGAGCCGGAAGTCGTCGGGTGTGTTCAGCGTCGCCGCCGCGCACGTCTCGGTCATTCCGTAGCCCTCGAGGATCAGCACGCCGCACGCGTCGAAGAAGTCGAGCACGTCGCGGCCGATCGGGGCCGCGCCGGTGAGCCCCAAGCGGAGCTCGCCGCCGAACAGCGCGCGCACGCGCGACAGCACGAGGCGGTCGGCGAGCCGCGCGCTCGTCCGCAGCACCGGGCCGAGACCGTCCCCCCGACGCTCGGCCTCGCGAACCCGAGCCCCTGTCGCGAGCGCCCAGCCGAACAGCCGGCGACGAACCGCCGATGACTCCTGGGCCGCGGCGAGGGCGCGGGCGTGGATCTTCTCGAACACGCGCGGGACCGAGGGGAAGTACGCCGGGCGGGCTTCGGCCACGTCGTCCAGCAGGCGCTTGGGGTCGCCCTGCCAGAAGGAGAGCGTGGCGCCGACGTCGAGCGCCACGAGCTCCACCACGCGCGCGAGCGAGTGCGCCAGCGGCAGGAACATGAAGATCACGACGCCGGGTCGCAGCTCGTCCCGCAGCCGCTCCTCGTACATCCGCATCGTCGCCACGCAGTTGGCGTGGGTGAGCACGCAGCCCTTCGGCGGACCGGTCGTCCCCGACGTGTAGACGATCGTCGCGGCGTCCGTGGGCGCGACCGCCACCGATGCGACAGCCGCAGGGTCACCGATGGTGCGCAGGTCCGAGAGCGAACGCGCGCCCTCGGCCGGCAGCATGGTGAAGACGTGCTCGAGCGCGGGAAGCCGGTCGCGCACGCTCGCGACCTTGGCGAGCTGCGCCGCGTCCTCGCAGATCAGTACCCGGGCGGCCGAGTGCGCGAGCACGTACTGGCACTCCTCGGGCGAGTTCGTGTGGTAGACGGGGACGACGGTGGCGCCGGCGCACAGCGCGCCGCAGTCGGCGAGCGTCCACTCGGGCCGCGTGCTCCCGAGGATCGCGACGCGGTCGCCGGCACGCACGCCGAGCGCGATCAGGCCGCCTGCGACCTCACGCGCGGCGGCTCCGAGCTCGGCGAAGGTGGTGTCCTGCCAGGCGTCGCCGCGGCGGACGCGCATGGCGGTGCCCGCGTGGCGCTCGACGGCTTCGAGCAGCAGCTCGGGCAGCGTCGTCGCGGCTGTGGTGGGTGACGAGAGGACGGTCATAGCGGTTGAGGCTCGCACCCCGGACCGTCGCGGTCATCCGCAGCCAGTGCTCACTCGCGGCGCGTGGAAACCCCGGATGGCGTGGCCTCCGCCCGAGCGTAGCGTCGAGTCACTTCGCCCGAGGAAGAGGTCCCCCATGTTGCGCCTTGCACGCTTCTCTACGCGCCGGCCGTTCGTTTCCTTCGCCGTCTGGCTCGCCGTCGCCGCGGTGCTCACCGCGATCGGGCTCGGCATCAGCTCCGCGCTGTCACCGACGATCGTCGTCGTCCCCGGCAGCGAGACGGCACGCGCCGAGCATCTTGCCGAGTCGAACTTCGGTCCCAGCGTCCTCGTGCCGGTGCTCCTGGAAGGGCCGAAGGACCAGCTCGACAAGCAAGGGCCCGCGCTCGTGAACGCACTCGCGGGCCGCAAGGACACCCGCGTCCTGTCGGCCTGGGACGTCGGCGACACCGGGGCGAGCCTGCGCCCGGACGCGACGCACGCGATGCTCGTCGCTTCGGTCGCACAGACCGAGGAGGCGATGGTCGACGGGGTCCAGCAGGAGATCGACCGGATCGTCGACGCGAAGATCTCCGACCCTGTGACGTCGTACACCACGGGCGCGCCGACGATTGACATCGCGTCGAAGGACCAGGCGCTCGACACCGCGCGGCGGGCGGAGCTGCTCGCGCTGCCGATCCTCTTCGTGGTCCTCCTCATCCTCCTCCGCGCGCCGCTGGCGGCGCTCGTTCTGACGGCGTTCGGCGGGGTGACGACGCTCATGAGCTTCGGGGCGATGGCGCTGCTCGGCAAGGTGATCGAGGTCGACGCGACCGCGGTGACGCTCGCGTCGATGGCGGGGCTCGCGCTCGGGGTGAGCTACGCCATGCTCGTGTACCGGCGCTGGCGCACGGAGCGCACCGCCATGCACGCCCACGACCGTGCCGGTGAGGCGCTCGCGGCGAGCCGCGCGGTCGAGACCTCCGGCCGCGCGGTCCTGATCGGCGGCACGGCCCTCGTCATCACCCTCGCGATGGCCCCGCTGATCGGGCCCGACACCATCCTCATCTCGCTCGGCATCGGTGCCACGCTGTGCGCCGCGCTGGCCATCGGCGGCGCGGTCGTGGTGATGCCCGCCGTGATGACCATCCTCGGCCACCGGCTGCAGGCGTTCTCGTTCGGCGTCCCTGGGTTCCTGATGGGGCCGTGGAACGCGCTGGTGAACCGCGGCGGTGGCTGGGTGCTGCGCAACGCGATCGGCGCCGGCGCGGTGGCCACCGCGCTGCTGATCGTCCTTGCCCTCCCGCTCACGAGCCTGAAGACCGGTCCGGTCTCGCCGGAGCTGCTGCCCGCGGACGATCCGGCCCGCGTGGCCTACGAGAAGATCTCCGCGGTCATGGGGCCTGGCTTTGCGACGCCGTTCAACGTCGTCGTGGTCTCGAAGGACGAGCCGATCACCGACCGGGCGATGCTCCGCAGGCTCGATGCGTTCCAGGAGGAGATCGCCGGCGACGCCCGCGTGAAGTCCGTCGTGGGGCCGGGCGACCTCTACGCCACCACGGCCGACCTCAAGAAATTGCCGAAGCAGCTCAAGAGCTCCAAGAAGATGCTGAAGACCGCGCCGGCCGGCCTCGAGCGGCTCGAGGAGGGTCTCGGCACCGCGGGCTCCGGCTCTGCGCAGCTCCAGTCCGGGATCGCGGCGGCGGCGTCGGGCGCGCAGAAGATCGCGTCGGGGTCCGGCCAGGCATCCTCGGGCTCGGCGCAGCTTCGCGCCGGCCTTGCGGCCGCGCAGGCGGGTGCGTCCAAGATCTCCGGGGGCCTCGGTGGCGCGCTCGCGGGAGCCAAGAAGCTCCAGGCGGGCGCCGGGCAGCTCGAGGGCGGCACCTCCGAGGCGCTCTCCGGCGCAAAGCAGATCTCCGGTGGGCTCGGACAGGCCGTCTCGAAGGTCAAGCCTGGCGTGCCGGTGGTGCAGGCGATGGCCGGCGACGTCGCGGCGAGCGCGTCGTCGGTGAGCGACGCGTCCGCCTCGGCCCAGGCGGCGTCCGCGCAGATCAACGACGCGGCGGCGCAGCTCAAGGCGAGCGGGACCACCGACCCGGCCGCATTGGCGACTCTCGAGCAGGCGAGCAGCAGCGCGGCGGCGACGTCGGCCTCGATCGACGCGGCGGCGGGCAAGCTCGGGGGGGCGACGGCGGTTTCGGCAGCCGTCGCCGACCAGCTCGGGCAGCTATCCGCCGGCCTCGAGCAGCTCTACGGCGGGTCACAGGCGCTGTCTTCCGGCATCGCGCGCCTCAACGCCGGCGCCGCGCAGCTCCAGGGCGGGCAGGGCGACCTGGTGGCCGGCATCGGCCAGCTCAACACCGGCGGCGGAGCGCTGACCTCCGGGCTCGAGAAGCTCACGACGGGAGCCGGGACGCTCGAGAGCGGCCTGAACAAGCTCGCGAGCGGCAGTGGCGAGCTCGCGTCCGGCCTCGGTGCGGCCCCCGGCAAGGTCGATCCGCTCATCGGCGGCCTCAGCCAGATGCAGGTCGCCGTCGCCAAGTTCCGCGGCGAGCTGCCGTCGGCGAAGGACATCGAGCGACTGCAGGCGTCGTCGCCCGGGCTATTCGACTCCGGATACTTCGTCCTCGCGGCGGTCGCCGGAGCTCCGGCCGCTGACCGCAACCAGGCGGCGTCGGTCGTGAACCTCACGGGCGGCGGCACCGCCGGCATGATCATGGTCGTCCCGAAGCAGTCGGCCACGACGCCGGTCACCCGGGACCTCGGCGAGGAGCTGGTCCACATGAGCGACTCGTTCGGCAGGGCAACCGGGACGGAGACCGCCATCGGCGGGATGGGCGGAGCGTTCGGCGACTTCACGACCGAGGCAGGCTCGAAGATCTGGCCCGTCGTCGCCGCCGAGGCCGTCGTCATCCTGCTCTTGCTGATCGTGATGCTCCGGTCGGTGGTCCTGCCCGCCGTCGCGGTGGCGTTCGACCTGCTCACCGCGGCCGCCACGTTCGGGATCCTGACGGTCCTGTACTCGGGCGAGGACGCGCTGCTCGGCGGGCCCGGCTACATCGACCCGATCTCCATCATCGGAATCTTCGCGTTCATCTTCGGCGTGTCGATGGTCTACGAGGTCACGTTCCTGTACCGCACGCGCGAGGCGTTCCTCGAGACGGGGGACACCAGCGGCGCCGTCTGGACCGGCCTGCGGCAGACGGCGGCGGCTGCGACCGGCGCCGCCGCGGTGATGGTCGCGGCGATCATCCCGTTCGCGATGACCGACCTGCTGAGCGTGCAGGTGTTCGGCGTCGGCGCGGCGATCGCGATCGTTCTCGACGCGCTCGTCGTGCGGCCGGTCCTCCTGCCCGCCGCGGCGTCGCTGCTCGGCCGCTGGAGCTGGTGGCCGCTGTCGCGGGAAGCGCCGCCCCCGGCGCCCGGTCGGCGGGGAACTACTGAGCCGGTGCGGTGGGTGCCCCGATGGCGCCGGGCCGAGTAGCGCATACGGTCGCTGCGATCCCAACCGAGGAGGCCATCTGATGACCGCATCGCACGATCCCCATCCCTGCATCGTCGTCGGCTTCGACGGCTCCCCCGCGTCGCACGTCGCGCTCTCGCGGGCGATCCAGCGCGTGGGCCCCGGCGGCAAGCTCTACCTCGTCCACGCGTGGGACGTCCCGGAGTCCTGGCGCGGCCGTGGCACCTATCAGCCGTTCGTCGACCGTGCGCTGGCGGATGCCGAGTCCGTCCTGGAGCAGGCGCGCAACGCGCACCCTGGCCTCGGTGGCATCACGTGGGAGAGCGAGCTGATCGGCGGCCCCGTCGCGAGGTCGATCGCCGATGTGGCCCGTGTCCGCCACGCCGACGAGATCATCATCGGCACCCGCGGCTTCGGGCGCGTGCGCGCGCTGCTCGGCAGCGTCGCCCACGAGCTGATCCACCTCGCCGACTGCCCGGTCACCGTCATCCCGGAGCGGATGGTCGAGCGGACCGCCGTCGACGAGGCAACCGAGCCCGCCGCCACCCCTGCCTGATCCATGACCGCCCCCGCCGTCCGCCCGCGCCCGCACCGTCGGCTCTCACGAGCCTTCGCCTACGGCAGCTTCGCGGTGATGGTCGGCGGCTGGGTCGTGTTCTTCGTCGCCCTGGTCGCCTCGCCGCAGGCGCTCGATGATGCCTGGACCGCGGTCGGAGAGCTTCCGCTGGTCGCCGAGCTCGTGGTCTGGCTGCTCGGCTTCCCCTTCCTCCTGGGGCTCGCGATCTGGCACGCGTCCTGGGACGAGGCGCTCCGGCTGGCGGCGGTCGCCGTGCTCGCCGGCACGTACACATTCATGTTCCTCCCACGCGAGCGCTCACGATGATCCGCGCCGCGGTTCGCGCCGGCACGAGGTCGGACTAGCCGGCGGGCGGTCCGCCGAGGACGAGGGTGTCCACGAGAAGGACGACGGCGACGAGCGCCACCACGACGGCGAACGCGCGGCCCAGTGAGGCTTGCGGGAGTCGCCGGCCGACCATCGTGCCCAGGAGCGCTCCGGTCGCCGTCGAGCCTCCGAGCACCGCCGTCAGCCCGACGTGCGGCGCCGCCCCGGCGACGAGGTGGCTCGCCAAGGCGGCGATGCCGGTCAGCGCGATGATCACCAGCGAGGTGGCGACGGCACGGCGGAAGCCCACGCCGAGCCACACGCTCAGCAGCGGGACGACCAGGAACCCGCCGCCGATCCCGAAGAAGCCTGTCAGCGCCCCGACGCCGAACCCGGCCGCCACGACACGACGCCATGACGGCTGCGGACATCCGCGATCGTCGTCGGGGCGATCGGCGCCGGCACGCTGCCAGGTGGCGCCGGCGGCGGCGAGCATGACCGGAATGAACGCGAGGACCAGTACGTCGCCACTGACCGCCGAATTGGCGACGGCGCCCACGAGCGAGCCCGCGGCTGCGGGCGCCGAGAAGAGCAGCGCGAGCCGCCAGCACACCGCGCCGTGGCGCGCCAGCGCGCTCCCGCCGACCGCGGCGGCCACCGCGACGACGATCAGCGAGGCGGTCGACGCCGGGCCGACACCCTCGCCGAGGACGTAGACGAGGACGGGGAAGGCGAGGATCGCCCCGCCTGCCCCCACGGCTCCGACGATGACGCCGATGGCGAGGCCGAACGGAACGGCCAGGAGAAGTGGGCTCAGTATCGCTCGGACCAGCTCGACGACATCGCGAGAAGCATGACGCGGCCGGCGCGGAGAGCGGGTGAGTAGTTGCCACGGACCTGGGATCGCGTTCGCAGCGGATGGCCGCCGGAGGCGCACGACATACGGTCATGGCATGACCAGTCGGCCCAAGATCGTCGTCGGAATCGACGGCTCGGACAGCGGCGACGACGCGCTCGCATTCGCGCGCGCCCTCGCCGAGGTGCTCGGCGTAGGACTCATCCTCACGCACGCCTACGGTCCGGACGAGGACCGCGCCGCCGCGCGCGCCATCCTCGAGGCACGGCGACCCGCGCTCCGCGACATCGACGTCGAGCTGGGATCGTTCGCCGACCCGTCGGCCGCCCGCGCGCTGCATCGCGTCGCAGCCGCGCGGCGGGCGGGGCTCGTGGTCGTCGGACCGAGCCACCGCGCAGGGCTGGGTCGCATCGTCCCGGGGAGCACGGGTCAGCAGCTCGTGCACGACACGCCGCGCGCGGTTGCCGTCGTGCCCCGCGGGTGGCGACCGCGCGCCGAGCACCCGTTCGGTCACGTCGGGTGCGCGTACGACGGGTCGCCCGAGGCGGAGGCAGCACTCGATACCGCCGTCACGCTGACGCAGGAGCTGGGCGGTCGGCTCGACGTCATGCGCGCGTTCTGGTCGCCCGCACCCACCGGTGCCGCAGGCATCGCGATCGCCGCCGATCTCGAGGCGCGCGGGCAAGCCGGCCTTGGACGCGTCGTCCAGGCCCTGCCCGCGGACGTGCATGCCCATGCGCGAGTGATGCTCAACGATCCGGCGCGCGCTCTCGTCGCCCGGTCGCACGAGCTCGACCTGCTCGTGGTCGGGTCCCGGGCGTACACGCCGCTTCGTTCCGTGTGGGCCGGCAGCGTCGCCAGGCAGGTTCTCAACGAAGCTGCCTGCCCGGTGATCGTCGTGCCGCGCGGCGTGCGCCCGGAGCTGACCGGTCGGCCGCGGCTGCGAGCGGCGCAGCTCGAGGGCTCCGAGGCCTCATGAGCCTTCGGCCCCCGGTCGCTCGGCGATACGCGCCGGCCTTGCGGGAGCTGGGGATCTTCGCCGTCGCATACCTCGTCTACTTCGGCGTCCGCGCGGTCACGGAGGGCACCGCGGCCACCGCGATGAACAACGCGATGGACCTGATCCGGTTCGAGCAGCGGCTCGGCATCGCGTGGGAGGGGAGCATGCAGGAGGGGATCGTGGGCAGCCGACTGCTCGTCGACGTCGCGAACGCCGTCTACATCTACGGACACTGGCCCGTGATCATCCTCGCCGGCGTGCTGCTGTTCCGGCGCCGTCGTGATCACTACTACCGGCTACGGAACGCCTGCCTGCTGAGCGGCCTCGTCGGGCTCGCCGTGTTCGCCCTCTATCCGGTTGCGCCACCCCGCCTCACGGACCTGCCCCTCGTCGACACCGTCACGCGTGGCGCCGAGGGCTACCGGCAGCTGCTCCCGCAGGATCTCGTCAACCAGTACGCCGCGATGCCGAGCTTCCACGCCGGTTGGAACGTGCTGCTGGGCATCGTCGTCTTCCAGGCCACCCGGCATCCGCTTCTCCGCGCGGTCGCGGTCGCGGGACCGGCGGCGATGGTCTTCGCGGTCGTGGCGACCGCCAACCACTTCGTGGTCGACGTGATCGTGGGGGTGGCGATCGTGCTCGCCGGTCTCGCCGTTCTCCATGCGATGGACCGTCTCAGGGCTCGCCGTACACTCGTTCGTGCCCATGAGCACGAGCACCGCCGCGTCCTTCATCGTCGCCCACCGGGCCGGCAACGATCTCGAGCGGTTGCGGGCGGCAGAGGCTTTACGCGTCCCGCTCGTCGAGGCTGACGTCCACCTGTTCGCCGGCCGCCTCGAGGTGCGCCATCGCAAGACCGTCGGCCCGATCCCGATCCTGTGGGACCGTTGGCAGGTCGCCCCGCCGTGGGCGCCGCGGATGCTGCTGGCCGAACTGCTGTCGGCGGCGGCGCCCGACACCGAGCTGATGCTCGACCTCAAGGGGCACGACCGGCGCCTGCCGGGCCTCGTCGCGAGGGCGATCGAGTCCTCCGGCCCTCCGGGACGCGTCACGGTCTGCTCGCAGGACTGGAGCCTGCTCGAGCCGTTCCGGCACCATCCGGACGTGCGGGTGGTGCACTCGGTCGGCAACGCGCGGCAGCTCGAGCGGCTCCGGCGTCGGCACGAGGGCAGCCTCGCGGGGATCTCCATCCACCGACGCCTCCTGGACAGGGTCGTGGTCGCCGACCTCCGCCGGCGCGCCGACCTGGTCCTGTCGTGGCCCGTCGAGTCGGTCGAACAGGCCCGCGAGCTGGGCGGCTGGGGCGTGCGCGGGCTGATCAGCCAGAGCTTCGAGCAGCTCGCCCCCGCGCTGGAGCCCCGATGACCTCCCTGTGGCAGGCCGTCGAGTCCGTGGCCGCACGGTTCGGCGACGTCGACGCGCGGCTGCTGGCGCTCGCGCTCGGCCTCCATGTGACGAACCACGCGCTGCGCTCGGTCGCCTGGCGCAACGTCCTCGCGGCCGCGTACCCATCGACCCAGGTCCCGGTGCTGCGGGTGGCGAGCGCGTACGCGGTCGGCGTCGCCCTGAACGCCGTCGTTCCCGGCCGCGGCGGGGACGCCGCCAAGGTCGCCCTCGTGCGCGTCGGCATCGGTGGCTCGAGCGTGGCCACGATCGCCTCGACGATGTCCGTCGTCGTGCTCTTCGACCTGGTCGCCGCCACGCTGCTGCTGCTGGCCGTCTGCGCCACCGGGACGATCCCCTTTGCGCCCGACCTGGGCCAGCTGCCGGTGATCGGCGCCGTCGCGACGGCGGTGATCGCGCTCGCCATGCTCGCCCGGCGGCGACTGGCGTCACCGCTGCGGCGGCTGTGGGCCGCAGCGCAGCAAGGGGGCGCCATCCTGCGAACTCCAGGGCGCTATCTCCGTCGCGTCGCCGCCCTCCAGGCGGGTGCGTGGGCGTGCCGGATCGCCGTGATCTACCTGCTGATGGCGGGGTTCGGACTCCCGGCGACCGTCCCGGGCGCCGCCGTGGTGATGGTCCTCTGCGGCGCCTCCACGCTGGTCCCGCTCACCCCCGGCGGCGCCGGCACGCAGCAGGTGATGCTCGCCTTCGCGCTCAGCGAGGCGGCCACGGCGGCCGCCGTGCTGTCGTTCTCGATCGGCATGCAGGCCGGCGTCACCGCTGTCAATGCCCTGCTCGGCGTCCTGGCGGCGATGGTCACGTTCCGCACGCTCCGCCCTCTGGCGGCCGTCCGGGAGGGTCTGCGGCTGGCGCGGGCCTAGCGGTCGGCGAGCACGCTCGCGAGCAGCTCGACGTACTGGCCGAGGTGGCGGGGACCGAGGAACAGATCTCGCACCCGCGTCTGCGCCGCCTGCCCCATCCGCTCGGCGCCGTGCGGGTCCGCGAGCAGCGCGCTCACGCGTTCGCCGAAGGCACGCAGGTCGGCGGGGTCGACGAGGCAGCCGGTCGACCCGTCCTCGATCTGGTCCTGGATCCCGCCGACACGGGAGGCGACCACGGGCCGGCCCTTCCACATCGCCTCGGCGACCGTCAGGCCGAATCCCTCGGCGAGGCTCTTCTGCACCACGACGTCGGCTCGCCGCTGCAGCGCGTTGACCATCACGGCGTTCTCGTCGGCGTCCTCCATCGGTAGAAGGGCGAGGTGCACACGACGCCGGATCGCCGCCGGGAGCTCCCGCCAGGCGTTCTCCGTCTGGGCGAGGACCTCGCCGCCCTCCGGATCGTCGGCGACAGCCGTCACGTCGGGTCCGCCGAGGACGAGGTGAGGCTCGTCCGCCGTGTCGACGTGCTCGGCGAAGCCGGCCAGCACGCCGACTGGATCCTTGAGGCGGTCCCAGCGCGAGACCTGAGCGATGAGCGGATCGTCGAGCCGCAACGGCTGCTCCTCGATGATGCGCGCAGTTCGCTCCACCGCTCCGGTGGTGCCGTCGAGCCGTTCGAAGACCGCGCGCCCTGCGTGATGGTGGTCGGCTGCGAGTCCGGCAGCGCGCAGTACAGCCGTCACGCTCGTGAACGACATGGTGTGGTTCTTCGGCGAGAACGCGTCGATCGAGGGCGGGATGACTGTCACCTTCGCGCGATCGAGTCCCTCCCATTCGAAGTCCGCCCGGGAGAACACGTACGCGCTCGCCGGCTCGACGTACGGGATCAGGAACCGCCACGCGTCACGCGCGAGGTCGTTCGGCAGGTCGAGCCCCACGTGGGCACGCCAGATCACGGGGACGCCGGCGTCGACCAGGTGGGGCACCATGCCAGCCGTCTGAGGGTCGTGGAGGAGCGCCACGTCGCGCGGGCCGAGCCGCTCACGGAGCAGCGCTGCGTTCGACGCACAGCGCCTCTCATACGCCGAGCGCTCCTGCGCCCCCAAGCCTCCGCCGTCCCCCAGGTGGCCGTGCAGTCGGTTGTGGAGGCGCTTGGTGATGTGGAAGAAGTCCTCGTCGCCCTCGATGACGACCCAGCGGGCGTCGAGTCCGGCCCCCCGCACGTAGCCGATCAGCGAACGGAGCATCTCCGCCACGCCGCCGCCGCGCGCCGTCGAGTTCACCGACCAGAACGTGCGCGAGGCGAGCAGCTCGCGTCCATGCGCGATCGTCTGCTCGAACTGCGCGAGGCCGACTGCCGTGAGCACCTCGGCGAAGCGCTCGGGCGCGAGCCGCGTCACGTGCTCTTCGTGCAGCCCCATGTCAGCGAGCCTAGCTCGGGACCACCGTACTCTGCCGCCGATCGTCGCGGCCAATCACGCCTGACGACGGACCCGCCGCGCGGCAACCTAGGCGGGCGATGTTCCAGGTCCGCATCCGCGGACGCGGTGGTCAGGGCGTAGTCACAGCCGCGGAGCTGCTGTCCGTTGCCGCGTTCCGGTCATCGCCGCCTACCCGATCTCGCCGAGGAATGCCCGTGCGTCGCGATCGAGATGGCGCCGGAGCAGATCTGACGGCTTGCAGCGTCCGCAGTCCCCACGGACTGCATCGGGTGGCCCACACGGATGGCGGGCTCTCCGCATGTCCGTAGCCTCGCCCGCATGACTTCAGACCCCGGCACCCCGACGCTGCGTGAGAGCGTCGACGAGCTCGACTCCCGGCTCGCGCGGATCGGCGCCGCCGCCTCGACGCTGCGCAACCTCGCGCCTCAGATCCGGCACGGGATCCCGCCGTCGACCCTGCTCACGCTCACCGAAACGCTCGAGCGCGACCTCGCGCTCGC
Organism: Solirubrobacteraceae bacterium; assembly: GCA_035717845.1. Taxonomy (GTDB): domain Bacteria; phylum Actinomycetota; class Thermoleophilia; order Solirubrobacterales; family Solirubrobacteraceae; genus DASSUW01. The sequence goes on along the minus strand of DASTIC010000162.1, from coordinate 3,345 downwards.
ATCGCATCAGCTCGACGTTGTGCACGACCGCGCGCAGCTCGAGCTGTCCTCGCTGGTGGACACGCCGCACCTCGGTGAGCGGAGAGGCTGAGCCGATGTCCGGACTCCCGACGCACCAGCCGCACGCGCGAGGCGCCGAGACGGGCGGCCCCGCGTTCCGGCGCATCCTGTGCGGGATTCGTGACGATCGGCGGTCGCAGGAAGCCGCTCGCCAGGCGGTTGCCCTGGCCCTCGGCGGTGGTGTGGTCGACTTCGTGGCTGTGTCAGGGCGCCCGCAGCCGGGGGTGGCCGGGATCCCGCTGTCGCCGGAGCGCGCCGACCTGGCGCTGGCGGACGCCCGCGCGGCCGCCGCCCAGGCGGATGTCCAGGTGACGACGCGGCGGATCGACGACCCGTCGCCGGCTCGGCGGCTCCTCGAGTCGAGCGCCGAGCACGACCTGCTCGTCGTCGGCGGTCACCGGCATCACTCGCGCATGGAGGCGATGGTCCTGGGGGAAACCGCGGGCGTGGTGTTGCACCGCGCCGCGATCCCGGTCCTCGTCGCGCGCGCCTACGATACGGACGCGGCCACGCCGGCGCACGTGCTCGCGGCCACGAGTGCACGGCTGGACGACCGCGAGACCGTGCGGATCGCCGCCGAGCTCGCGCACCGCCACGGCGCGCACCTCACAGTCCTTCATGTCTCCGATCACGCGTCGTGGGAGGAGCGCCGCGAGCTGGAGAGCCAGGCAGCGGCCGCCGGCGCCCTGTATGGCCAGGACCCGGTCCTGCTGCGCGAGGCGGGGCGGCGGGTGCAGCGCATCTTGGAGATCGCGCACAGCCACGTCGACACCCTGATCGTCACCGGCGCACGCGGCCAGCCTGGATTGGCGGCGCTCGGCAGCGTCAGCGAGCGCGTCGGCGCGGGCGCCCGCTGCTCCGTGCTCGTCCTGCGCGACCGGTGAGATCCCGGGAGGACTAGGGTTGCGTGCGTGGACCGCGGTCTCTCGCGGTCAGGACGATGGCAGTGACGATCGTCCAGAGCGGGAGGGCGCTGAGCGCGCCCAGCCCCGACCACGCCGGCGGCGCCCAATCGGTGCCTGCCGACGATCCGAACGGCGGGACGATGAGCCACAACGCCACGGGCAGGCTCAGCCATGCCGGCCACGCCGGCAGCACATGCGTCCGCAGCTGCAGCGAACGCGATCGCGCTGACGCGGTCGCCGCCTCCCTCGGCGCTGCGCAGAGCGGCTCGCAGCTCACCGGCAAACCAGAGGAAGAACAGGGCGCCGAGCATGAACAGAGCGCTCCCTCCCATCACCGCGTCCTGGTCGCGGAAATACGACATCACGATCTCGGGAGGCGCGCTCTCCTCCGGTCGATCGGCAACGCCCTCCATGACGACGATCCCGGCGATGATCAGCAACGCCCCTCCGTTGATCGGCCTCCTGCATCGCGGCACTCATGACGCCGCCTCCGGGGAGATGCGACCGGCAGACCAGGCGGTCGCCGGATGAACGAACCGAGCGTCCCACGCCGGCCGGCGCGAGCCATCCGCACCGGATCCTGAGCCGTGATCAGTACTCAGCCGCATCCGGCCGGCGGCGCCGACCGGATGACGGTGCTGCCGACCGTGGCCGAGACTGTGTGAATCCCATCAGCGCGAACGCGAGGAGCACCCATGGACTCCGAAGGCAAGCCGACCGACGCCGCCGGTACTTCCACCCAGCCGCCGGGGCGTCGCACCGACGAGCTTCTGTCTCTGCTCGCCGAGCGGATCGGAGCGAAGCTCAGTAGCGCCACCGTGTTCGGCACGCCGGTCGAGCGCGACGGCGTGACGGTCGTCCCAGTCGCGGCTGCGCGCTTCGGGTTCGGGGCTGGCGGCGGCTCGGACCCGGCGAAGCAGCAGGAGGGCGAAGGCGGCGGCGGTGGTGGCGGGGTCGTGCCGGTGGGCTACATCGAGCTCAAGGACGGCCGAAGCCGCTTCATCCCGGTCGTCCACCCGGCGCGGATGCTCGCGCTCGCCTCCTGCGCGATCCTCGCCGCCCTCGCGATCCTGCGTCCGGCGATCCCCACGACTAAGCGCAGGAGCGCGCTGCGCCGGAGATGACACGTCGTCCAGACTCGAAATCGACCCGGCCGTGAGAGTCGACGCCGTCTTGCTCGACCTCGACGGCGTGCTCTACGTCGAGGACGAGCCGGTGCCGGGAGCGCGGGAGACGGTCTCCGCGTTTCGCGCCGCCGGGCTCGCCGTGCGCTTCGTCACGAACACGACCGTGCTGCCACGCCGGCGGATCCTCGAGCGCTTGCAGCGCCTGGGCTTCGCCGCTGCCCCGGAGGAGCTCGCGACGCCCGCGGCGCTCGCGGTCCGGGTCTGCCTCGATCGCGGCTACGACCGCGTCGCCCTGGTGATGAACGACGAGGTGCGAGAGGACTTCGCCGAGCTCCACGAAGTCGACCACGACGCCCAGGCGGTGATCGTCGGGGACCTCGGCCCGGCGTTCGGCTACGCGCCGCTCAACCGAGCGTTCCGCCTGCTCATGAACGGCGCCGACCTCATCGCGCTCCAGAAGAACCGCTTCTGGCTCACGCCCGACGGCCTGTCGCTCGACGTCGGCCCGTTCGTCGCCGCGCTGGAGTACGCGAGCGGACGCGAAGCCGTCATCGTCGGGAAGCCCGCGCCGGCGTTCTTCGAGACGGTCCTCGCCACGCTCAACGTGCCGCCGGAGCGAGCGGCGATGGTGGGTGACGACGTCGAGAGCGACGTCGGCGGAGCGCTCACCGCGGGGCTTGCCGGCATCCTCGTGCGAACCGGCAAATACAGCGAGGGGGCCGTCCGGACCAGCGGCATCGAGCCGACGGCGACGGTCGACTCGATCGCCGACGTGCCCGCCCTGCTCGAGATGCCGCTCACGGCGCCCGGCGGCCCGGCGGACGCACGACCGGCTTGAACGCGAGGCGAGTGCGGACTTCTACGCACTGAGGGTGCTCGGATTCGCCGATCGAGAACGGCGCTTTCGTGCAGTACGAAGCCGCGTCATCCCCGATGCCGAGTGACCGCCTGAGGCGGACGATGGTCCCATGTTCCCGCCCACCGTCATCGAATCGCGCATCGATCTCGAGCCGGTCACGTCGGACCCCTTCATCGCCGACCTCGACCGCCCTGCGTCAGACGCTGCGCGGCGCCTGTCGACCCCCGCCGAACCGGTCCCCGGCCGGCGCATCTACGACTGAGGTCGTCATGAGGCGAACGCGCGCAACGGAGCGTAGAAACCCCCGACCAGGACTGAGGCGACGGCCGGATGCGCCGGTCAGTGCGAGGCGAGATGTTGAGCAGATGGCACTCACCGCCCCCACCCATGCAGA